>CAZJYS010000023.1:0-19717 GCA_964550075.1 uncultured Methylomonas sp. | reverse complement strand
TCCTGCATCTGCAAGGCCGCCTGATACAGTGTTTTTTTACGCTGGCCGGTTATTTCCGTTGCAAGGGCCACGGCGGTTTTGATGGAGCATTCCGTCAGCAGCAAGCGCAGTATTTTCATATGCTCGTCGCTAAGCTCCTGTGTCTCGGTGTCAATTTTTCGTCCGGCCACAACCACTACAAATTCACCTTTACGCATGTTGGGATCGGTTTGAACTTGCTGCAACGCATCAGTGATACCGGCTCTTAAGATGGTTTCATGTAACTTGGTGATTTCTCGGGCGATGACAATCTCGTGTTCCTCTGGGAAAATGCTTGCCATATCCTCTAGCGCCGCTTGTATGCGGTGACTGGATTCGTAAAAGGCCCAGGTGGATGTGTCTTTGAGTTTATCTGTAAAAAAGGTTTTGCGAGCCGATGAGGTGCGTGGCAAAAAGCCTTCAAAACTAAAACGGCTAATAGGCAAACCGGAGACGGATAGTGCCGCAATCAGCGCGCAGGCTCCTGGTATAGGCGAAACTTCAATGCCTGCAGCTTGGGCCAGTTTGACTAGCGGCAAACCAGGGTCGCTTAACAAAGGGGTTCCGGCATCTGACACCAGCGCAATCGATTGCTCTCCAAGCATTTTATCCACCAAGCCTTGTGAGGCTTTATCTTCGTTATGTTGATGTAACGAAATTAGCGGCTTATTGATGCCATAGTGCTGCAAAAGCATTTTGACGTGGCGGGTATCTTCTGCGGCGATCAAATCCACCTGATTTAACACTTCAACCGCCCGAATGCTGAAATCGGCCAGATTACCTATTGGAGTGGCAACCACGTATAATTTTCCAGACATCTGCTTCTAAGCCCTCCGCTGCTATGACTGATTCAAAATATTATTTCATTATGCCTTGTCGCCCGAGGGTCTGCTGGTTTTTTGCCCTATTATGGCTAGCCGCTTGTGCTAGTGAGCCGGTCAAAAATCAAAAGCATTTAGAGGTCAAAACCCGACCCCAACAGCCACCCCAGCAGCAAGTCAAAAGTTACGGTTTGGGCGATGATCTGGCCACCAAACGCATATTGAAAGCGGATACATTAATTCAAGCCGGTGATCATCAAGCAGCCGACAAGGAATTAAGTCTGGTGAATCAAGCGGAATTATCTCCGGAGCTGCGCGGAAAATTTAATTTACTTTCCGCTCAAATTAATTTGAGTATGGGCGATGCAGAACAAGCTTTACAAAAATTAAAAATTGCCCGGCCTAGTTTGCTGAATGGCTCGGATAAGCTCAATTATTACCAATCGCTGGCTTTTGCCAATCTGTTGATGGGAAATGTCTTGTCAGCGGTGAATGCGCGGATCAGCTTGGGCAATTTGTTGCAGCAACCGGCGCAAAAACAAGCCAATATTGCTGCCATTCTGGAAATGCTCGGCTCAATGCCGGAATCCACGCTGAATGCACAACCGGACATGAATAGCGAGCTGAACGGCTGGATGGCGTTGGCTAAAATACTTAAACAGCGTAATCAACCGAACAGCGATATCAACCGACAAATTCAGCAGTGGAGACTGGCTTTTCCGGGGCATCCGGCCAATGCGGAATTTTTACAAGCCTACCTGAGTGCTCCTCCTCCAAGCGATTCTCCCGGTACAGCACCGTTACCAGGCACCGACAACCCGACCGGCGCCCATATCGCAGTCTTATTGCCGACTACTGGCCCATATGCCTCAGCTGGAAAAGCGATTAAAGAAGGTTTGCAAGCAGCCTATCGTCTGGCTGCCAGTGTTCAACAGCAGCTACCTTTGAAGTTTTATGATACGGCAGAAGACGACATCATCAGTCTGTATAACCAGGCGCTTGCCGCTGGCGCTCAACAAGTGATAGGCCCATTGGTTAAAGAGCAAATCCAGAGTTTGGCGCAAAACGCCACCATTAGCATACCGGTATTGGCTTTGAATCATGTCGAAAATGCCAGTCAAACACAGTTGTATCAGTTTGGCTTGAGTCCGATTGACGAAGCCGAAGCCTTGGCGATCAAAGCGCGTCAGGATGGACGACAAAGTGCGTTGATATTGGTGCCTAACACGACACAAGGTCAACGTATCGGCAACTACTTGACCTCGTCATGGCAAAGCCATGGCGGGACAGTGGCCGGAATTCAGTCTTATGATCCCAAACAACATAACGTTGGGGAGGTATTTAATCAGTTAATCAAATCATCCAGCTATCCCAGTGCTGAAAAGTTATCCAGAGCTTTATTGTTGAGCGCCAACGATGCAACGGCTCGAGAATTGGCGCCGCAATTAAAATATCATCAAAGTACAGATTTAGCGGTATATGCCATGCCTACCATTTATGCCGGACATCCCAGGCCTGCAGAAGATGCGGAGTTGGGATCTTTCAGTTTTTGCGATATGCCCTGGTTGTTTAGCGACTATTTCAGCGGCCCGCTGAGTCAGTCGGCGTTACAAAAGAGTTGGCAAGGCTTGCCCGAAGCAGTGTCTCGTTTGGTGGCATTGGGCGTTGATGCGTACAATATTTTGGGGCAATTACAGCAATTATCCACCAGTCCTGTTAATGGTGCGACCGGCAAGTTGTCGATCAACAGTGAAAATCGCATCACTCGAAAACTGGTTTGCGCCCAGTATAAAGGTGGTATACCCGTGGCGTCAGGATACGCTGAATGAAGCTATTTGGTAAATCCAAGCCGGAGCATTTGCTGAAAGGCGATCAAGCAGAGCAGCAGGCGCTGGTTTATTTACAACAACAGGGCTTGCAGTGGGTGTGCAGCAACTTTCGCAGCAAAGCGGGTGAGTTGGATTTGGTGATGCGGGATAGTGATGCCTTGGTGATTGTGGAGGTGCGTTTTCGCAAATCCGAGCAATTTGGCGGTGCATTAGCCAGTATTACCCCACAAAAGCAGGCGCGCATCGTCGCGGCAACGCAACACTATGTCATAATCAACCGTATGAGTCATTGCGCGATCCGTTTCGATGTGGTGGCTATCGCCGGTGATGGCAGCATCAACTGGATTAAAAACGCCTTTCAAACCTGACAACTTTATGAGCTTACAAGACCGAATCATCAACCACTTTTCAGACAGCATTCAAACCAAACAGGATGCCATGACCAGCTTGTGTGAGCTGATCGAATTCGCTTCGCAAAAAATCGTGGAAGCGCTGGTAAACGACAAAAAAGTGCTGGCTTGTGGCAATGGCGGTTCGGCTGGCGATGCTCAGCATTTTTCCTCGGAAATGTTGAATCGCTTTGAACGTGAACGCCCGGCCTTACCGGCAATTGCCCTGACTACGGATACCTCCACCATTACTTCGATTGCCAACGACTATCACTACGATGAGATTTTCGCCAAACAGATTCGCGCCCTAGGTCAAGCGGGCGATATTTTGCTGGTTTATACCAGTAGTGGAAATTCCGGCAATATCATCAAAGCCGTCAAAGTAGCGCATGAGCGGGAAATGACTGTGATTGCGCTAAGTGGTAAAGACGGTGGTGCTTTGGCTGGGGCTTTAAACGAAGCGGATATTGAAATCCGCGTCCCATCCGGTTCCACCGCCCGGATTCAGGAAGTGCATTTACTCATCTCGCACTGTTTGTGCGATTTGATTGACCATCAGTTGTTTGGTGGATGATGGTTTAGCGGGTTTTTACGCTAAGTCTCTTCATCCTCTAAATCTTCCGATGCGTCATCATCCAACTCCTCCGAATAGATAGCTTCTTCGGCTATCAATTCTTTCAGGTATTTGTATAACAAGCGGGCAGATTTAGGTGGCTTGGCTTCCTTGGCTTCTTTTTGAGCATTGCGTTGCAGTTGGCGTACATGCTGACTGTCGGCGCTTGGATGTTCGCTGATCAAGAGGGTGAGTTGCTGGTTGCTGGTATCGGCCACCAATAAATCCCGCCAGCGCTCTGCCTGATGATGTTCCCTGACCGCATGGGCGCTCTGATTTTTCAGACGCGCCAGTTTTTCTTGCACGGCTTCGACATCCAGCATTCTTAATTGGCCGGTAATGTATTTCAACAAGCGTTTGCGGGCCGCATTTTTACCCATTTTGCTGGCATCCAGTAAAGCGGTATGGATGTTGTCAGGCAGGTTGAATTCGGCTATTTGGTTAGGTGTCAGCTCGCAGATTTCCGCCACCATATCCATCACGGCTGCGATTTCTTTTTTGATCTGAGTCTTATTAGGTCGAATCGCATAGTATTCGACCTCGTCGTCCTCTTCTTCCAGAAAAAATTCTTCTTCGTCGTTCATTTCAAACCATGGCAATTAAAAAGAGTACAAACAGTACGACCAGTCCCAAAGGCAAAATGACGCTTGGCCAGTTTGAAGGGGTTTGTTTGCTACGTGCGAGTGCAGCTTTGATTCCTGGCTGCATCCAAAATAGTAGCAGGATAGCCAGGGCACCTAGAATTATGTTTTCCATTGTGGACACGGTTTTTTCCTTTATTAGGCTTTATGCACAGGGGAGTAGATTTCAAGTCAGCTACATAAAACCAGGAAATTGCTTATGGTTCTTGCAGATGAAAAGGCAAGTTAGAGCAGAGTTTGCGAGCACTGATCTTGAGCCGATTTTTGAATGAGGATAAATTACTTACCTTGCTCAGTCACAACCACGCCAACGCCGTTCTTTTGTAGCAATTCTTTGATGGTCGCTACGCTGGAAGGATTATCGTATGGGCCTATCTTGATTCTGTACCATATCACGTTGCCAACTTTGGCTTTTTCTACCCACGATTCGATACCCAGCTTGGCCAGTTTGGCTTTGTGGCGATTGGCTTCCTCGGCATCCCGAAACGATCCCGCCTGCATGACATATTTAGTGGCTTTCGTTTTTCCAACCAGTTCTTCACGTACTCGGGTTTTGATTTCGTAGTCCGGTACCACCGTTTCTGCTTGTGGCAGAATGGTATAAAAATCATAGCGAGGCTCTTCCGGTTCTAAGGGTTTTTCCGGCTCGGCTGGTTTTTCAGGTGTATTGCTGGTGGCTGATTTCGCCGGTATTGGAAGCTCGTGTTTTGTGGTCGCTTCCGGTTGTACAGCTTGTGCTTCGGGTTTACCCGCGATAAGTTCGCTTACTTTGCTTCGAATCAGATTCAAAAACACCACAAATACGACAATCAACACAATCACCAACAGCCAGCGCCACCACATAGTCGGCGCTTTTTTGCCTCGTTTGCGATTGCCTGCGTAACTGGGGTTTTGCACCCGATGTTTATAGTCTTTGGCCATTACATGGATTCTGGGGTGTGGATTTTCAGCAAATTCAAGGCGTTGGCTAATACTTGTTTCACTGCACAAATCAGGTTGAGACGGGCATTGCAAAGCCGGTCGTCCTCCACCAAAAACTGGTGGGCATTGTAATAACTATGAAATTGGTTGGCTAATTCCCGCAAATAATGAATCAATTGATGCGGTTCGAATTGAGTGGCGGCACGCTCCAATACTTCCGGGTATTTTGATAATGTCGTCAGCAGCGCGGATTCCTGTTCTTCAGTGAGCAGGTTTAGATGCTGCATTCCCAGGTGAAGATTTCGTTCACGGCCCTTCTCATCCAATTGACGTAATACACTACAAACTCGGGCGTGAGCGTACTGCACATAATACACCGGGTTTTCATTACTTTTGGAGGTAGCCAGTTTCAGGTCAAAATCCATATGCTGTTCGGATTTGCGCATCACGTAGAAGAAACGGCAGGCATCTTTGCCCACTTCGTTGCGTAGTTGGCGCAAAGTCACGAACTCGCCGGATCGGGTCGACATTTGTACTTTTTCGTCACCACGATACAACACAGCAAATTGCACTAGCAGGACTTTTAACTTGGAATCATCTGCTCCCAAAGCCTGCATCGCAGCTTTAACCCTTGGAATATAACCGTGATGATCTGCACCCCAAATATTCACAATCTGATCAAAGCCACGATCCAACTTGTTCATGTGGTAGGCAATATCTGATGCAAAATAGGTGCTTTGACCGTTATCGCGAATCACAACCCGATCTTTTTCGTCGCCCAGGCGACTGGAGGCAAACCAGGTAGCCCCATCCTGTTTATATAAATAACCTGCTGCATCCAGACGCTGCAGTGCTTGCTGGATTGAGCCGTCATCCATCAACAGACGCTCGGAAAACCATTGTTGGTAACTGACGCCAAATTCCTTCAAGTCTTCCTTAATATCGGCCAGTATCGATTGTAAACCGGCCTGAAAAACTTCGTTATATTGGGCTGAACCCAGTAACGTTTTGGCGCGTTCTATCAAGGCATCAATATGTTTTTCCTTATCGCCGCCTTGATGTTCGTCAGCAGGAATGTCTTCCAGTACCAGTTCGACCGGTCTACGGAAATCGTTGCCGGATTTTTTATACAGATTAAAGGCTATTTCGCGGACATATTCGCCACGATAGCCGTTACTGGGGAATGGCAGCACTTCGCCGCATTCTTCCAGGTAGCGCAGCCAAATACTGGTGGCCAGGATGTCCATTTGCCGTCCGGCATCGTTGACATAGTATTCGCGTTCAACCTTAAATCCCGCCGCTTCCAGTAAATCAGCAACAGCAGAGCCATAAGCTGCGCCACGACCATGACCTACGTGTAGTGGACCGGTCGGATTGGCGGAGACGAATTCAACTTGTACCCTTTTGCCCTCACCAATTCCGCTCAGGCCGAATCGCGGGCCTGCATCGTGGATTTGCTGAACAATCTGGAACTGACTGTCGGGGTTGATGAAGAAGTTAATGAAACCAGGGCCGGCAATCTCGATTTTGCTGATCAGATTATGGGCTGGAATTTCGGCGATGATTTTTTCGGCCAATTGACGGGGATTGGTCTTAGCCGCTTTAGCTAGCAGCATGGCCAGATTGGTGGCGAAGTCACCATGCAGGGCATCACGAGCCCGTTCCAGTGTCAACTGTACGGATTGCTCACGATCAAGAACACCTTGCGTTTTCAGGGCTTCAACAGCATGTTGCAATAGGTATTCAAGCGTATGTTTCATTAGCGGTGAAATAAAAATAAGGATGAAAAATAATCATCATTATCCCTTAAAACCCCCTGAATAGCTACCGGGTTCCAGGTGTGCGCAGTACTGGAATGTTAGTGTCTTTCGCCGAACAGTGCAGTACCGATTCTAACTAGGGTAGCGCCTTCCATGATCGCCGCTTTCAAATCGCCACTCATGCCAAAGGAAAAACTGTCCAGTTTAGGTTGATTAAGTTGTTCTACTGCTTGGTGCAAAAGACGATACGGTTGTCGTTGTTTGGGATAACTGGTTTCCGGCTCTGGAATTGCCATGACACCGCGTAACCGAAGGTTGGGTAGTTGCTGTACCGCATCGACCAGTTCGGGCAGCTCTTGGAGATTTATCCCCGATTTGCTGGATTCCTCGCTGATGTTTACTTGCAGACAGATATTTAAAGGCGGCAAATGCTCGGGGCGTTGTTCGCTAAGTCGTTGAGCAATTTTTAGTCGGTCGACACTGTGTACCCAACTAAAGTGACTGGCGATTGGCTTGGTTTTATTGGATTGAATGGGGCCTATGAAATGCCAGGTGATATTAAATGCCGCCAGCTGTTGCTGTTTTTGCAACGCTTCTTGAAGATAATTCTCGGCAAAATGTCGCTGGCCCAGTCGATAAAGTGCCGCGATATCGGTTGCTGGCTTGGTTTTGCTGACCGCCAATAATTGCACGCTATCACGCGGCCTGTTGGCAATACTGGTGGCATGGCGAATTTGGCTGCAAATATGCTGATAGCGTTCGGCAATGCTGGACATTGCTTAATGATCCTGCTTTTTTGCGAAGAAAAGTCTGGAAAACAGCAAACCGGATTCAAACAACAAGCACATTGGCACTGCCAACAAGGTTTGTGACAGGGCGTCCGGCGGCGTTAGAAACATGGCGATCACAAACACACCGACAATCACATAAGGCCGTTTATCTGCCAGGCTTTCCGGGGTTGTGATGCCTGCCCATACCAACACAATCGTGAAAATGGGGATTTCAAAGGATACGCCAAAAGCAAAAAACATGGCTAAAACGAAATCCAGATAGGTGGCAATATCCGTCATGACCGCCACGCCGGTCGGGGCGGCCGAAGTTAAATATCCGAATACCAGCGGAAAAACTACAAAATAGGCAAATGCCGCACCTGCGTAAAAAAGACAGGTACTGGCCAGCAAGAGTGGGGCAACCATCATCTTTTCATGCCGATAAAGTCCAGGCGCAACAAAGCCCCAAAACTGATAAAGAATGAAGGGTACGCTAATAAATGCAGCTACCACAAACGCGAGCTTCAACGGCGTGAAAAACGGCGATGCCACATCAATGGCAATCATGGTGCTGTTTTTAGGCATGTGCTGCAACAACGGCTCGGCCAGATATTGGTAAATTTCGTTGGAATACGTCGCCGTGGCGACAAACACCAATAACACGCACAAAACGACCCGCAACAAACGATCGCGCAGTTCGATAAGGTGGCTGATGAAGGGTTGTTCGCCCGAAGGATCAAGCAGTCTGGTCATCTTTTGCTATGTTATCGCTTTTGGCGGTAATTTCAGTTTCCAGTTCCGCAACCGTGGATTGGGTTTCACTGGCAATTTGCTTCAAGTCATCGGCAATCGATTGCTGTTCCTTCATCAGTTGGCGCATTTCCTCGGCATGCAGCTCCTGTTTGATTTCTGCTTTGACATTGGCAATGGTGCTACGGGTTTTTCCCAGCCAGAAACCGGCGATTCTTGCCGCTTTTGGTAGGCGCTCGGGGCCAATCACCAGCAAAGCGATCAAGCCCACCATCATAATTTCTGAGAATCCGACATCAAACATAATCAGTATTAGACTTGGTCTTTTTCTTTAGTCGAGACGTCTGCTTCCAGCGTTTCGCCTGTTTTTTCGCCAGGTTTTTGCGCTTCGCTGCCATCCTTCATGGCAGTACGAAAGCTTTTAATCGCATCACCCAGGTCGCCGCCGACACTTTTGAGGCGTTTGGTGCCGAAAACTAAAATCACGATTACCATGATGACTAACAATTCAGTCATGCCTATGCCCATTTTTGTCTCCTTATATATTAAGTCGAACTGCGCTGCGCCTTTTCCTGCAAACCGGATAAACCGAAGCGACGTTGTAATTCGTTAATGACATGTTGCGGCCCCAACCCTTGATCTGCCAGCATCACCATGCAATGAAACCACAAGTCGGCGGTTTCATAGATGATTTTGTCTTTGTCGCCATCTTTGGCAGCTATCACGGTTTCCGTGGCTTCTTCGCCGATTTTTTTCAGAATATGATCCAGGCCTTTAGCATACAAACTGGCTACATAAGATTGATCGGCAGATTGCAGTTTCCGTTGTTCCAAAACATCAGCTAATTGCTGTAAAACATCATTCATTCACGATTACTCTTGAGTTTGTTACTTGAAAAATCATATCACGTTGTGCAGTCAGCCCAAACGACGGACAAAAAAAACCTCCCAATGCTTGCGCAGAGGGAGGCAAAAAACCAAGCAGAGTGCTATGAGGAGATTCCGCTTGCTATTACAACACCAGGAGGTAGTTACAAATTCGGGTAAAAAATTTAACCGGGCAGCTGCGTTTTGTCAGACATGTTGCTGAACAAGCTGGTTGCGGCAAATACGACGGTTGAGATCACAAACAAACCTGAAATAAAGCTCCAAATACCTGCAATAAACAGGGAGCCAATCAGAATATCTTTGTTTAAGTTGTTCATTTCGTTTAAATTCCTAATCACTAAATTCTGTCTTGACAAAGCGGCTTTGCTTTGCTCTTCAGTTGCTGCATACTATACAGTATAAAAAATTGTTTACAATTGAGCGTTTATAAAATAAATTGTAAACAGTAAAGAAACAATAAGAATGTCAACTATTTTGTTTCATTCGACCTACCTTTTGAGGCGCTTATGGATAAATTAATCAGCATGAACGTATTTGCCCGCGTGGCCAAGGCCGGTAGTTTTGCGGGTGCAGCCAAAGATCTGGACATTTCCAGAGCCATGGCCACCAAGCACATCATGCAGCTTGAAAGCCAGTTAAATACAAGGCTGTTTAATCGTACGACCCGAAGCTTAAGCCTGACTGAAGCAGGGGAGGAATATCTGGAGCGCTGCCAGCAAGTACTGTTGGATGTGGAAGAAATGGAGTCGGCGGTCACCAAACTGCAAACTGAACCCAGAGGTATTTTGAAAATTTGCGCACCACCGGTGATTGGTGCTACGCAAATCGCACCAGGCCTGACTGAGTACTTGAAAAGCTATCCGGATTTGTCTGTCGATATGTTGCTCAAAGGCGGCCAAGTAGATTTAATCGACGAAGGCGTGGATATAGCGATTTACCTGGGTCCGTTAAACGACACCAGTCTGGTCGCGCGTAAGCTGGCCAGTTCATCTTTGGTAGTTTGTGCTTCGCCTGATTACCTGAAGCAATATGGTACCCCGCAAGACCCTGAAGATCTGGAAGATCACAGTTGTTTGATTAATTGGGCGATTCCGCCCCGGAACAAATGGCGCTTTAAAGGCATATTGGGCGATCGCACTGTTACCGTAACCGGACGCATGCAGGCCAATATGGCTGACCCGGTTCGAAATGCGGCGATTAACGGTTTGGGGCTGATCATGTTACCTCGCTATATCGTCGGGCGGGATATTGAACTGGGTCGGCTGCAAGTCGTCATGGATCAATACGCCATTAATCCGCTGGCTGTGTATGCAGTCTATCCACATCGTAAATACTTGTCTGCCAAAGTACGTTCCTTTCTGGATTTTATTCAAGGCTGGTTGCCGCATCGTATTGGTATGAATCCGCCTTGAGGTTGCGAAAACGGAGAATTTGATTCAAGCTATACTTGAAAGCCATGTTCTAGTTGATTGAAACATCAGTGGTTTCAATCGACAAGAGCTATTCAATTTTTCGCCGTAATCGTTTCTGTGGGTAAGGCTAAGCAGATGAAAAAAATTAATTTCAGCCTCAATCTGACTTTGTTGATAGCTTTGCTGGCTCTATTAGCCGGTTGCGCCACGACTGAAAAGCCGCCACTCACTACAAGCAATCCCAATCAGGACGAAGGAAATATCATGGCGGTTGCAGACGCCATGAAATTGCAGGGCCATCCTTATGTTTTTGGTGGGAAGTCGCCGCAGGAAGGGTTTGATTGTAGCGGATTGGTCGTGTACGTCTTTAACCGGCAGGGATTGAAATTGCCGCGCTCAACCAAGTCATTAGCCCAAAAATTGCCCGAAATTCCACCCGAAAAGAAATTGCCGGGCGATTTGCTGTTTTTCAATACAGCCCAGCCTTTTTCGCATGTAGGGATTTATGTGGGAGATGATAATTTTGTACATGCACCGAGTGCAAAGACCGGCCGGGTGATGGTTTCGAGTTTGCGGCAGCCCTATTGGCGGGAAAGATTTATTGCGGTGCGCAGACCTTTGCGTTCGCAACCGCTGTCACTGAATTCAACAGATGACAGCAGTTGCAGCTTTAACTGATTTTATTCAAACCATTCCACCACAGCATCGCGGGTTTGGCGGGTTTTCGGGCGCGCTGGTTCAGCTTTTCGATAACCGAATGCTACCAAATACGACACGCTCCATGCTTCCAAATTAATTGCCATTTCATCGGCCAAAAACTTTTCCAATGTGGCTTTTTCAAACCCCTCGATCGGACAGCTGTCGATACCTATCATCGCTGCGGCCGTCATCATGTTGCCCAAGGCGATATAAGTTTGCTTGCCGCCCCAGTCCACCATGGCGCGTTCAGAATCCAGCAACGTAAAATCCTGTTCCTGAAATTTCTTTAGAATCGCCGTCCTTGCGGTTGCAGCATCCTCTGGGAACTTCTGAACCTGACGCATGAAATGCTGCACATACTCGCTGTCATAACGCATAAAGCAGGTTTTTCGAATCAAACTGATGATGACATGACTGGCGGTGGGCAATTGTTTTTGACCACCCCAAACCATAGGCAACATTTTTTCCCGTAACGCCGGTTTTTGTACCACTAAAAATTTCCAGGGCTCCAAGCCAAAGGAACTGGGCGAAAGTCTCGCAGTTTCCAGTATAAACTCGAAATCATCACTGCTGATGGCTTTAGTCGCGTCAAACTCTTTGCAAGCATGACGAAACCAATAGGCATCGATAATGGCTTGTTTGCTGATGCTCATGAATTACAAGCAATCGCCAACTTCACGCTGATAGAACGGCCATTTTTTGACATGCAAATATTTTCTGATCGGCGTTTTGATGACCGACACGCACAAGGCAATCGAAAACAGACACCAAACCGCGCAATATTCATTGGGATCATCGGTGGTGACGTCGGAAATCCAAGGGCCAATCAAATAATGGAAGGCCACAAAGCGCCATGAACCATAAACGATGGGCAGATAAAACGCCGCCAAGATATAAGAAAAGGCATGCAGCCCCCAGTTAAAACCGAATAGCCATTCAACAGGTTGGGACATCAAGCCATTTAACGGCATTTGCCAGGCGATATGCCAAGCGCCAGATACCGAACAAGTCTGCGCGCCGCAAAAGCCTTCAGTGCCGGGCACACATTCGCCTGCCCAGGCGAATGGATACATTTTGATCAACATCGCCAGGGAGCTGATGGCGCAAAGCGTATAAACGGTGGTGCGGATTTTCAACTTGACGCTTTCCGGGATGAAATACATCGCCACCATATTCACAAAGAAAGGCTGGAAGGCAATATGCAAATAACCCAATAGCGTCAACACCTGATTATTCGGGTTATCGCAAAGATTGATGTAGACATAAGTTGCTGCCTGTAACAACTCCATCAGGGCAAAATAAGTCAACGGAATCCATAGTTCTTTGGATTCACCTTTATATGCCACGTAAACGGCAGTCGTTAAACCGGCGGCAGCTAACACGGCTGACGCTTCTCCACTCCAACACATTGCAAAACCCTTTTGTTTATGATTATAGGTGCGAGCCTAGCCCGCAAAAGTGCTGGATTATCCCATAAAACAGCTGAATTTTAACGGTGAATTCACATGCAAAACTCAGCCAAAAAATTTCCAAAGTATCGCCATGGTAAAGGCCAGATTAAAGCCTATCATGCATTTCAAAAGCTTGAATTCACCTTCAGCATAAAGCTGGTATTTCAGTATTTGTTCTTGCACGAAATGCAGATGATCTTCTTTACCGAGCTGCTGGATGGCTTCCGCTGCTTTAATAGCCTTTGATTCACTAACGCCCGCTTCTTATAAGGCCTCGTAAACTTCAGTAATCATGGCCGCCATAGCTCTCTCCTTTTGAATTTCAAGTCAATCAAGTTGATTAAAAAACTCCTTCAAAATGGATTTTTACAACAACAACCGCCGAATATCTGCCAGATTGGCTTTCAACGCTTCCATGAAACGTGCACCTTCTGCACCATCGATGACGCGATGGTCGTAGGTGATGTCCAGTGGCAACATGAGTTTCGGCTCGAATTCCTTGCCATTCCAGATTGGCTGAACCTTGGATCGAGTCACCCCTAAAATCGCTACTTCCGGTGCATTCACAATCGGTGTAAATGCAGTACCGCCGATGCCGCCCAGGCTGGATATGGTCATACAACCACCTTGCATATCGGCCGGTTTCAGTTTTCCCAGTCTTGCCAGTTCACTCATTTCACCAAGTTCAACCGACAATTGAAAAATACCTTTTTTGTCTACATCCCGGATAACCGGTACGACCAGCCCGTTTGGCGTATCGACGGCAATACCAATGTGGAAGTATTTTTTGAAATAGAGTTTGTCGCCTTCTGGTGACAGGGAGCTATTGAAAGCAGGGTATTTTTGCATGGCAGCAACCAGTGCTTTCATGATGAATACCAAACCGGTCAACTTGACGCCTTCCTTGCCTTGACCTGCGTTGACGGATTTACGGAATTCTTCCATTTCGTCGATAGCCACTTCGTCGTGATAGGTCACCAGCGGCAGATTTAGCCAGACACGCGTCAGGTTTTGACCTGTGAGGCGTTTGATCTTACTGAGCGGTTTTTCTTCGATTTCACCAAATTGACTAAAATCGACAGCCGGGATCGCTGGAATACCTGCTCCACCAGTTGTGGCAACCCCAGAAGTCATGGCTTGTTTGACGAAGTTTTTCACGTCGTCCTGCAAAATCCGCCCTTTGCGACCGCTGCCGTTTTGTATTTTGCTTAAATCCACACCCAGTTCACGGGCAAACAGCCGCACACTGGGGGTTGCGTGCGGTTTAAATCCTTCATTGCTGGCAATTGAAACCGGTGCAATAGGCGTTGAAACGGGTTTGGCAGGCTCAACTTTTGGTGCTTCGACAACAGGCACTGCCGTTGGTGCGGGCTCTGGGGGAGCGGGTGTAGCCACCGTTTCTGCCGGTGCTGCAGGAGTGGATTCTCCAGCTTCAACCGTTGCAATCAACGTGCCTTCTGAAACTTTATCGCCGGGCTTGATATGAATGGTCTTGATAATGCCAGCCGCGCTGGAGGGCAAATCCATTGTGGCCTTGTCGGTTTCCATTACCGCCAGTGTTTGTTCCAGAGCCACCACGTCGCCGGGTTGAACCAACACCTCAACGATGTCTATTTCAGGAACATTGCCGACATCGGGGACTTTTACTTCGATTAAAGAACTCATGGGTCGTTTTCCGTTATATCAGCCGTTAAATCAACCAAGGCGCGGTGGCATCGGGATTGATGTTGTATTTGGCAATCGCCACTTCGACTTTAGCCGCATCGAATTCGCCGCTTTGTGCCAAGGCATGCAAGGCGGCGACAGTGACGTGGTATCGATCGACTTCAAAGAAACTACGCAGATTGGCACGGGTGTCGGAGCGACCAAACCCATCGGTACCTAAAACAGTGTAAGACCGTTTGACCCAGGGGCGTATCTGTTCAGCAAATGCGCGCATGTAATCAGTGGCTGCAATGATCGGGCCTTTGGTGGCATCCAGACAATTTTCTACGTGAGTAACACGTGGATTTTCAGTAGGATGCAGACGATTCCAGCGCTCACAGCTTTGGCCGTCACGACCTAGCTCGGTGAAGCTTGGACAACTCCACAAATCGGCATCCACGCCCCAATCATCATGCAGCAATTGGGCTGCAGCAACCACTTCAATGTAAATAGTGCCGGAGCCTAACAATTGCACGCGTGGTTTTTTGCTGTTGGGACCTTTTTTGAACAAATACATACCTTTCAGGATATTGGCTTCAGCACCTTCCGGCATGCCGGGTTGCTCGTAGTTTTCATTCATCAGGGTGATGTAATAAAAAATATCTTCCTGTTCCACATACATGCGGCGCAAGCCATCCTGAATGATTACTGCCAGTTCGTAAGCAAAAGTCGGATCGTAGGAATAGCAATTAGGTACCGTTGCAGACATCAGATGACTATGACCGTCTTCGTGTTGCAAGCCTTCACCATTCAGTGTTGTTCTTCCTGCTGTGCCACCCAATAAGAAGCCGCGAGTACGTTGATCGGCCGCGGCCCAGATCAAATCGCCTACGCGTTGGAAGCCAAACATCGAGTAATAAATAAAGAACGGGATCATCGGTACGCCATGCGTCGAATAGGCTGTACCGGCTGCAATCCAGTCGCACAGACCACCTGCTTCGTTGATACCTTCCTGTAAAACTTGCCCCTGCTTGTCTTCTTTGTAGAACATCAATTGTTCTGCGTCTTGTGGGGTATATAACTGCCCCACTTGCGACCAGATACCCAACTGGCGGAACATGCCTTCCATGCCAAAAGTACGCGATTCATCGGGCACAATAGGTACGATACGCTTACCAATTTGCTTGTCCTTAAGTAGCGTATTCAGGATGCGAACGAAAGCCATGGTGGTGGAAATTTCGTGGCCTTCACCGGTGCCTTCCAGCATGGTTTTAAACGTGGATAAGGCAGGAATTTCCAGCGGATAGGCTTTGGTGCGACGGGCTGGCAAATAGCCACCCAGATCGACACGGCGTTGACGCAGATAATTCATTTCCGCCGAGTCTTCAGCAAAGCGTATATAAGGCAAACCAATCAATTCTTCATCAGTGACCGGCAATTGGTAACGGTCACGAATGTATTTGATCGATTCCATGCTCATCTTTTTCTGTTGATGGCTGGTATTCTGCGCCTGACCTGAATCGCCCATACCATAACCTTTGATGGTTTTGGCTAGTACGACAGTGGGTTGGCCTGTGTGATTAACTGCAGCATTGAAAGCTGCAAAGACTTTGATCGGGTCATGACCGCCGCGATTCAATTCCCAAATATCACGATCGGTGTAATCTTTGACCAGCTCCTGCAATTCCGGAGTGTTGAAGAATTTTTCGCGAACATAAGCGCCATCTTTGGACTTGAAGGTTTGATAATCGCCGTCGACGCATTCCATCATGCGTTTGACTACCAGACCGTCTTTGTCGCGGGCCAGAATCGCATCCCAACGACGTCCCCAGATGACTTTAATCACATTCCAGTTGGCGCCGCGGAAATTGCTTTCCAATTCCTGAATGATCTTGCCATTACCACGTACCGGGCCATCCAGGCGCTGCAGGTTGCAATTGACCACGAAAATCAGGTTATCCAGTTTCTCCCGGCCAGCCATGCCGATGGCTCCCAGGGTTTCCGGCTCGTCAGTTTCACCATCGCCTAAAAATGCCCAAACCTTGCGACCATCGGTGTTAGCAAAACCGCGTCCTTGCATATAGCGCATGAAGCGGGCTTGATAAATGGCCATGATCGGACCAAGGCCCATGGAAACGGTAGGAAATTGCCAGAAATCAGGCATCAGCCATGGATGTGGGTAAGACGATAAGCCTTTGCCACCCACTTCCTGACGGAAACTGTCCATTTGTTCTTCGCTCAACCGACCAAGCAAAAAAGCATGTGCATAGGTACCGGGAGCAGAATGGCCTTGGGAGAAAATCAGGTCTCCACCGTGTTTATCTGAAGGCGCATTCCAGAAATGATTTTGCCCGACATCATACAGAGTCACAGCTGATGCAAAACTGGCGATGTGTCCGCCGACATTGGTGTATTTATTCGCACGCAATACCATCATCATCGCATTCCAGCGTACATAAGAACGAATGGTGCGTTCTATGTCGGTATTGCCAGGAAATTTGGGCTGTTGATCGATTGGGATGGAGTTGATGTAGGGGGTGTTGGCCGAAAATGGAATATCCATACCGGCTTGTCTGGCGGTGGTCAGCAGTGTTTCAATCAAAAAACTGGCACGTTCGCTGCCTTCTTTGTCTATTACCGCTTCCAGCGCCTGCATCCACTCCAGGGTTTCGGCAGGATCAATATCGTGTTTGGCGGCAATATCGGAATTATTGTTCATTAACGGAACCTAGAAAATCGTTGGATTAGCTCAAAAAGGATACCCGAAATAGCGGTTTTGAGCATGTTTTTTTGCTCAGGAACTGCAGGACAACATCGAGCAACCCGCGCGTTGCTTGGCCCAATCGGGGCGTTTTTCAGCAAAATGCTCTTTACCGGTTTGTGAGGTATAAGGATGCCGCAGCACATCCAGTAATTCCCATACCCTGGCGTAATCGCCTTGCTCGGCCAAATCGATGGCTTGCTGGGCTAAATAATTGCGCAACACATACAAAGGATTGACGCTATTCATTGCTGCTTGACGTTCGGCCTGTGGTCTGGCATCGGTTTTGAGACGATTTAAATAGCTGGTGAACCATAATTCTGCAAATTTCTGGGTTTCTAAAGTCAATGGTTCATAACTGCAATCAGTCAGCAATTTATAAAAAGCCGAAACTTCATCACTCAAGCTGATATTCGCCAGTTGCCGATAAAACAAGGTCATATCGGTTTCAGCGGTTTGTAATAATGTGAATAAATCGGCTATCAGTGTTTCATCCGTTTCGGGTTGGAAAGCGATTAAGCCCAGTTTATTCGCCATGGTAGATTGCCAACCGGAATCAAAACTGCTGGTAAAGGATTTCAAGGCTTGTTGTAACGGTTCTGCCTTTTGAATCAAGGGATAAATGGCGTTGGCCAGTTGCACCAAATTCCAATAAGCGATTTGCGGCTGATTGCCAAAACGATAGCGACGTCCTTGAGCATCGGTGGTATTGGGTGTCCAGTCCGGATCAAAATTTTCCAGCCAGCCGTAAGGGCCGTAATCAATGGTTAGCCCTAAAATCGACATATTGTCAGTGTTCATCACCCCATGTACAAAGCCAACCCGTTGCCAATGTACGATCATCTCAGCCGTTCGCCGACAAACTTCTTCAAACCATTGTAAATAAACGGCTTTAGAAGGCTCTCCCAAATGCGGAAAATCGATGCGGATGGTGTAATCGACCAGCTTTTTCAAAGTCTCCAAATCATCTCGCGCACTAAAAATCTGGAAGCTGCCAAAACGGGTAAACGAGGGTGCAACCCGACAAACCACAGCACCTTGCTCTAATTGAGGATTGCCGTCGTAAAACATATCCCGCACCACCTGCTCGCCGGTCAGAATGACGCTTAAGGCTCGCGTAGTCGGTACACCCAAGTGAAACATCGCTTCACTGCAAAGAAATTCGCGTATCGATGAGCGTAATACCGCCAGCCCATCAGCGCTGCGCGAATAGGGCGTGAGGCCTGCGCCTTTTAATTGCAATGCCCAGCGCTGACCTTGGCTATTGACTATTTCACCCAGATTAATGGCCCTGCCATCGCCCAATTGCCCGGCCCAATGCCCAAATTGATGACCGCCATAGCAAGTGGCGTAAGCTTCCATACCTTTGGCTAGGCGATTTCCGACAAATACTTGGCAGAAATCTTCTGATTGGCAGCTTGCTTCGGACAATCCCAATTCCGTGGCCATTTCTTTGGAATAAGCGATTAGGCTTGGATTTTTGGCTGGCTTGGGCTGCACTCGTGAATAGCAAGCTTGATAAACCTGGCGACGGTAATTATCCGGTTCCGGATCGCCAGGTAATTCGAGCACAAAGCGATTATCGAAATTGAGGTCATCGAGCAGTTCGTTGGCTGATTGGTTTGGCATCTGCATTTGAAAAACCTGTATCAAATGGTGAGGATAAACCACTAAGATAGCCTCATACAACAAGGTTTAACAACGCTTAATTTAGTAGGTTTTATCGCTAAAAAATTTATTGCGAATCTTAGAACATCCAAGATTAACCGCTGGATGAGCGGTAGTTGAAATTGGACTATGAACATAGGAAGCCAACTAATCATTTGTCCTCGGCGCTCCTAAACTAGAATGCTAGAATGTCAGCGATTCATGATAGGCGTTTGCTTTGCACGCGGTAGACGCCTGGCATCGCCCTATCATGCATGACCAACTCACTCAGATGAGTGTTTTATAAAAATCTAATAAGGATGATGACAAATCATGAACAAACTATTTGCCGTAACGGCTGTGACAACTACTTGCTTGTTGATTGGCTGCATGCCCACTGGTGTATATCAACCACCACAAGCACCACAATCGTTGGAATATTCTCGCGAAGTGAATTCAAACTTTGACGCTACCTGGTCAACAATTACCAATGTCGCTGGTGCCACCTTCTTTAACATCAAGAATTTTGACAAGGGCAGCGGCCTCATGACATTGGAGTACGATAATATCCGCGGCAACGTCGGTGCGTACATCACCTGCGGCGAGTTTATCAGTACTCAGGCGGCCTATAAAAACCCACATCCCGATCCTAAATCTGCGATCAATTACATGACTATCAATGATCTGCAGATGCATCTATCCGG
>CAZJYS010000022.1:0-19817 GCA_964550075.1 uncultured Methylomonas sp. | reverse complement strand
AATGAATCAACTTTTCACATTAGAGGCCGATTTAGGACACGGACTTTAAATCACGGCCAGAATCAAATCCCGGTGTATCCAAAAGTATCGAAAAATTAGCATTGATTAGCGGCTTATCGATTTAAAAACCCGAAAAGCACGACGCAATATCAGAACCATGATCATCTTCAGGTATGCGATTATGGTTGGTATCCAACGCCACTCGAACCCGACCAATAGAATTTACAATCAAAAGCTTTGACCCCTCGACGTGTCCAGATTCACACAATACAAAACTACCGATGTTATTACTATCGCCATTCGGTTGATAGCGAATAAAATTCACGAAATTACGATTGCCTCTCAATGTAAAGTTTGTCGGTAATGCTGGATGTATACTTAGTTGAATATCCGTACCTGAATCGAAGATGTTTTTTTTGGCATTAGTGGTTCGATCGACATCGACAAACACGCGCCAGCCGCTTTCCCACTCCGCGTTGATTTTCCGCACTACAACATGTTGACCGCGTCGGATGGCTTCGCTACGCGCCTGATTGATAGCGGAAACCAACAGATTAGCTTGAGAAGTCAGTCGACTATTGGTTATGGCATTCGAAAAACTGGGGAAAGCCAAACTAAACAAAATCGCTAAAACCGAAACCGCGATCATGCTTTCGATCAAAGTAAAACCCACTTCAGCATAGGTATGAGTTCTCATCTTGAGCCTATGAATCATCCTGATAATCCTCCTTGTGAATCCTATCCATCAATTGATGACAATTTCAGATGTTAGCCAAAACATCCAAAAACATTCGATAGTGCAGAACGGCTGAACAAGGGCATTTTTTGGATGATTTGCTGCAAATGGCATTGAAAATGTTCACAAAATCCCAAGCCATTGACTAACATGTTAATTGATTCTTTTTCAACTTTCTACCACTTTAGCCCGTCTTAATAAAATACACTTGAAAACCTGCTGAACATTCGAAACAGGCGAATTCAAAAAGATGAGCTGTAAATTTCTGAGAAAATATGACGTTACAATCTATAGAAATCTGTGCTGCAGCTAGTGGTCAAGCCCTTGGCCTGGAACAGGCTGGCTTGGAGCATGTTAGTCTTATAGAACTTGATGCTGCGGCCTGCCAAACTCTACGGATCAATCGGAACCAGTGGAATGTCAAGGAAGGCGATCTACACCACTATTCAGCGGTTAATTGGAAAGGCGTTGAACTCCTTGCAGGCGGTGTGCCTTGTCGTCCCTTTTCAAAAGCGGGTAAGCAATTAGGTGATCAAGATGAACGTGACCTGTTTCCAGAAGCTATTCGGCTTGTGTCTGAGTGCAAACCTCAAGCAGTTATGCTAGAGAATGTTCGCGGTCTACTTGACCCAGTTTTCGACAAATAAGGAGCAAAAATTACTTCCGATTTGAAGAATTTAATCTCTAGCGACATTGATCGAAAAGCCAAGAATATCAACTTTGGATCAAAATTTTCTCTTCCTGTCTTACCAAATGAAGCAGTTTTTCATAACAGCAGAAAGATTACATCCAGGCAATTCCCTAAAACAACTCCCAAACAGGTATCAAATTTAATGGCAATGC
This sequence comes from uncultured Methylomonas sp., assembly GCA_964550075.1. Lineage (GTDB taxonomy): Bacteria > Pseudomonadota > Gammaproteobacteria > Methylococcales > Methylomonadaceae > Methylomonas. The sequence continues at coordinate 18,238 of CAZJYS010000022.1, read as the reverse complement.
TGGAAAACGTCCCAGTTCCACCCACTGGTTGTCGGGGGTATGAAAATCCGATCCCATGGATGCATGAAGTTGATGCCTTTGACAAAATTGCTGACTAACTCGGATTTCATCTACCGAAATCCGACTGGTCACAACTTCAATACCCTGCCCGCCTGCCGTTTTAAATGCAGCTAAGGCCTGATTCATCCACTTTTGACTGAGGTTATACCGCAAGGGATGCGCCATGACAGCAACACCCCCTGCGGCTTTAATCCAGTGTATGACCTCTTCAAGCGAGGCCCATTGGGTCGGCACATAAGCCGGTTTTCCTTTACTGAGATAGCGATCAAAGGCTTCTTGCTGGCTGGATACAAAGCCATGCTGAAATAAAAAGTCGGCGAAGTGCGAACGAGTGATTTCGCCGTCCCCTGATTTTTCGCAGATTGCTTCATATACGCCCGCTATGCCTTTTTTATTTAATTTCTCGGCGATTTTTCGCGCCCGCAGCTCGCGAATAGCGTGCTGTTTGGCAATACCGCCCAATAAAATCGGATTCAAAGGATCAATATTCAATCCCACAATATGCAGGCATTGATTGGCATAAAGTGCCGACAATTCGATTCCGGGAATAAAGCCTAAGCCTATTTGCCTGGCCATTTGCGAGGCTTCTGCCAGTCCGGCGGTGGTGTCATGATCGGTCAAAGCCAGTGCTGTGACACCTTTGGACTGTGCCCGTTGCACCAACTCACTGGGTGATAAGGCACCATCCGAAGCGGTGGAATGACAATGCAAATCATAGATTTCAGGCATTTATTGATACTCGCCGTAGAGTTTTGCATATAGCCCCTGCTGCTGTATTAAAGCTTCATGACGCCCCTGCTCGCAGATTTGCCCTTCCTCAAACACATAAACATGATCCGCCTGTTTAACCGCACTGAGTCTATGCGCAATGATGATGGTGGTTCGGCCTTCCAGAAAAGCGTGTAATGCCTGATGTAATTTATATTCGGTTTCGGTATCCAATGCCGAAGTTGCTTCATCCAAAATCACCACCGAAGGCTTGCTGACTATCATGCGCGCAATCGCCAAGCGCTGCCGCTGACCACCGGATAAGCGCATGCCTTGTCTGCCAACGACGGTATCTAACCCTAGTTCTAATTCATCCACGGTGACTTTAAGCTGCGCCAGTTCCAGGGCATACCATAACTCAGCATCATCAATCTGCCGTCCCAAGGTGAGATTGGCGCGAATAGTATCGTTTAACAAAGCCGGATGTTGCAATACCGTTGCCACATGTTCACGCACCACATCCAGACCAATATGGGTTAAAGGCACACCATCAAAATAAATCATGCCCTGATTAGGCGGATACAAGCCTATCAGGGTTTGCGCTAGCGTAGATTTACCCCCGCCACTGGCACCCACCAGAGCTATCTTTTTGCCGGCCGGAATTCTCAAGTTTATACCGTTCAGAACCGGCTCATCCTTGTAACTAAAGTGCAGATTTTCCACTGTCACGCTGACGGTCTTTTTGGACAAAAAGGGATTTTCCAGGTGAGGATACTCCGGCTCGCGCTGCAGCATGGCCAGTTGGTTGACTCGCTTCAGCGCGGCTTTGGCTGCATAAAATGCCTGCTGTATGCCTAGAATCTCCTGCACCGGCGCCATCATGAACCACAAATAACCAAACACCGCCAGCATTTGGCCAATGCTAAGATCGGAATACAACACCATCAGCATAGCTGTCGCCCGAAAAATATCGAAACCGAATAGAAATGTCAGGAAACTCAGACGTATGACTGCATCACTTTTCCAGGCATACACCGTGGAATGATTTTTCACCACCAACGCGCTATTGATCAGTTGTTGGCAATAATGCTGTTCACGATTGCTGGCCCTGATTTGATTGATGGCTTCCAGGGTTTCGCTCAAAGCTTGTTGAAACACGCTGTAAGCCTTGTTTTCATTGGCTTTGAGGTTTTTGATGTTAGAACCAATCGCCCGGGCAAAATAAATCACCACCGGATTTAAAAAAATGATGAACAAGCCCAGTTGCCAGTGCATCCACAGCAAAATCAAGGCGGTGCCCAATACAGTCAACGTGGCAATCAGTAATTTGCTGATGGTGGTGCCGATAAAATTATCCAGGGTGTCCAGATCGGTCACCATGTGCGCGGTGACCGTGCCACTGCCGAGACTTTCATATTCCGACATGGAAATATGCTGTAAATGCTGCACCAGACTTGCGCGGATACGAAAAATCACATCCTTGGCGATATTGGAAAACTGGCGGGTCTGGATGATGTTTAAAATCAATGCAAACAGCCGCAACAACAAACTGACCACTAAAATTCCGCCGATATACACAATCGGCTGGTGCCATTCCGGTGGCAGGTAGGGATTGACACTATTCAACACCAGACCGGGATGATGTAGCAGTACTTCGTCCACCAATAAGGGCATCATCAAAGGTACAGGCACACTGGCAATGGTGGCTAACACGGCAATCACGTGTCCTGTCAGCAGTTGTTTTTTATGCTGCCGAGCGATTGCAAAAATGAAGCGCCATGAGTACTCAGGGTTGCTGGACGAGGGTTGTTTTTTCAATGTATGAGCAAGATAGGTTAGGCTGAGGGGATTATAATGGCTTAAGCGTTTTGCAAAAACCACTCCAGCTTTGCATTTATTAGGAGATTTAAAAGATGAGGATAGTCATACAGCTGATTCTGCTGCCCATTTTTCTAAGTTGTATGACGACGCATGCGGCAACTTCCGAGCAATCCTTGAGCATCCTGCGCAAAACCTTTCTGCAAGCAGAACAATATATTCAGCAAGACCGGGAAAGTGATTTTTTTGCGCTCGTAGATACCTTAAAGGATTATCCACTGTATCCCTATCTACAATACCAGTGGCTAACACATCATCTGCAGGACAGTGCAGCCATTCTGAACTTTATGCAAAATCATCCTACCAGTCGCTACACCCCGCTGTTGCACAGCAAATGGCTGAAAGATTTGGGACAAAAGCAAAATTGGCTAACTTTTGTTCAGTATTACGAAAACAGCCAGGATCGCGAGTTGGAATGCTACTTTGCGTTAGCACGCTATCAGCTTGGTGAGCAATCCGCCTCCATCGAGACCGCCAAGCAATTTTGGTTAAGCGGTCAACCCCAACCGCCAACTTGCGAGGCTTTATGGCCTATCCTGCAAAACTCGGTTGAATTTAAACTGGAACTGATCTGGCAACGGTTTCAAAACGCGTTTACACAAAACAACATCAGCCTCGCCAGACAAATGCTGGTTTTAATGCCTACGGCGGATCGTGATCGAGCAGAAGTCTGGCTGAATCTGCAAGCTCAACCCAGTCGAGTTGCACAAACCGCCATCTGGAAAAAAACCGATCCTCAAGCCGGTATGCTGTTTGCGCATAGTATCTTGAATCTGCTGGACACCGACCCTGAAAGTGCGATGCAAACTTGGGATGCGGAAAAAAATGATTTTCAAATCCCGGCTGAAAAATTAGCTGAAGTAGAGAGACGACTGGGCCTGGAATTGGCTTTTCGTCGAGATCATCGCGCCTACCAACGCTTGGCCAGCCATGCCGGTGCTGATCAGGCCGCACAGGAATGGCGAGTCAGAGCAGCACTCAGTCAACAAGACTGGCTAAAGGTGTTGACGGCCATTAACGATTTGAATCCATCCCTCAAACAAGAAGACAAATGGCGCTTTTGGCAGGCCAGAGCACTGGCTGAAACCGGACAATCTGAAGCGGCTACAGCAATTTACCAAGACATTGCCAAGAACCGTAGTTTTTACGCATTTTTGGCTGCTGATAAACTTAAACAAGCCATTATATTAAATGATCATCCACTGTTGGTTTCATCTGAAGAAATCGAGCAATTACAAACACAAAGCGAGTTTTTGGCAACCCGGGAACTATTGGCTATCGACCGAAACACTGAAGCTGCCCGGCAATGGTGGCATGCTATCGCCGATCTGGATATACATCAGCTCAAAGTCGCAGCCAAGCTGGCCCAGCAATGGGATTGGCCCTCGATCGCGATTTTTACCCTCGCTAAAGCCAATGATTGGGATGACATGACATTGCGCTTTCCATTGCAATATACCGAACAAGTGCAAGCCAATGCCAAAAGCCAACAGCTGGAACCCGCGCTGCTGTTGGCATTGATTCGCCAGGAAAGCGCTTTCGATCCTTATGCAGGATCATCGGCCGGAGCCATGGGGCTGATGCAGCTGATGCCAAAAACTGCCAAACAAATCGCCGCTGAAATCAAAGTCGATTGGAGCAATGACTACAATTTGCTCAGCCCAACCATCAATATTCAATTCGGTAGTGCGTATTTTAAAAAACTATTAAATCAATTTGACGGCAACGTCATCCTGGCAACTGCAGCCTACAATGCTGGCTCGCTAAAAGCCCGATCCTGGCTACCTAAAAATCAATCGCTACCCGCAGACATCTGGATTGAAACCATTCCCTACAAGGAAACGCGCGGTTATGTGGCTTCCGTCATCATGTATACCCTGATTTATCAGCAACGCCTGAATCGAAACCCTCTCAAAGTCGCGGAATTGCTGCGCGAAATAAAACCCAACTAAAAATTGAGCTGATTTTTTAACCTGACTATTGGATAATGGGCGGTGTTTTCAGCCCACTTACTCAGGTAAAAATTGAATGGAGAAACAGCACAGTTTCACGCGCGAAGAATTATTAATGTCCGGTCGTGGTGAATTATACGGCCCACTCAACGCGCAACTCCCGCTTCCTAACATGCTGATGATGGATCGTATCCTTCACATTTCGGATGAAGGCGGCAAATATGGCAAAGGGGAAATTATTGCTGAACTGGATATCCACCCGGATTTATGGTTTTTTGCCTGCCATTTTCAAGGTGACCCCGTCATGCCCGGTTGTTTGGGGCTGGATGCCATGTGGCAATTGGTGGGTTTTTATTTGTGCTGGTTAGGTGGTCCTGGTAAAGGCCGTGCTTTAGGCTGCGGCGAAGTGAAATTTACCGGCCAGGTGTTACCGACTGCCAAAAAAGTCACTTATAAAATTGACCTAAAAAGAGTCATTCTGCGCAAACTGGTCATGGGTATCGCCGACGCCACCATGGAAGTCGATGGCAAACAAATTTACGAAGCCAACGACTTGCGCGTTGGTTTGTTCACTTCCACTCAGGATTTTTAAGGTAGCCAGCAGATGAGACGCGCGGTGGTAACGGGTTTGGGGATTGTGTCCAGTATCGGCAACAATCGGGATGAAGTGGTGAATGCTCTGCGAGCCGGTCGCTCAGGGATTGTGCATGCCGACCTGTATGAAGAAATGGGCTTTCGCAGCCATGTTCACGGCCCTATCAACATTGATCTAGACGAAGCCATCGACCGTAAAATCAAGCGCTTCATGGGTGATGGCGCTGCTTATAATTATCTGGCAATGGAACAGGCCATAGCCGATTCCGGCCTGGAAGACGAGCAAATTTCCAACTTTCGTACCGGCCTAGTGATGGGTTCCGGTGGCCCGTCCACCTCCAATCTGGTGGAAGCCGCCGATATCATGCGCTCCAAAGGCATCAAAAAAGTTGGCCCGTACATGGTACCTCGCACCATGTCCAGCACCAACACCGCCTGCCTGGCGACGCCATTCAAAATCAAGGGCGTGAATTATTCCATCAGCTCGGCTTGCGCAACCAGTGCGCATTGCATAGGCCACGCGATGGAGTTGATACAGCTTAATAAACAAGATGTGGTATTTGCCGGTGGTGGTGAAGAGTTACATTGGACCATGTCGGTATTGTTCGACGGCATGGGTGCCTTGTCTTCCAAATACAACGATGCCCCAGACACCGCATCGAGACCTTATGACGTCACGCGCGACGGCTTCGTAATTTCCGGCGGCGGCGGCGTTTTGGTCATCGAAGAACTGGAACATGCCAAAGCCCGTGGCGCAAAAATATATGCCGAACTGGTAGGTTATGGCGCAACCTCCGACGGTTACGACATGGTTCAGCCTTCCGGCGAAGGTGCGGTTCGTTGCATGCAACAAGCCATGGCAACCGTCGAAGCTAAAATCGACTACATCAATGCCCACGGTACCAGCACCCCGGTTGGAGACACCCGCGAACTGGAGGCTTTGCGCAAGGTCTTTGGTGCTGACAGCGTACCTGCAGTCAGCTCAACCAAATCACTCACCGGCCATGCTCTTGGCGCAGCCGGCGTAAATGAGGCCATCTATTCATTATTAATGATGCAGGAAAACTTCCTAAGCGCCTCTGCCAATATCACAGAACTCGATCCTGAAGCAGCAGGCATTCCTATCGTCCGCGAATTTCGCGACAACATCACTTTAAACACCGTGATGTCCAATAGCTTCGGCTTTGGTGGCACCAACGCCACCTTGATTTTCCAGCGTTATAACGGCTAATCGCCCGCAGCCAAAGCCGAATGGCTTTGGCTGCCACTCAAATTCTTATGTCCAACGAAGAACAAAAATCCAGAACCCAGTTTAACAAACTGCAGAAGCGCCTGAGGCGCAGCGTCGGCGAAGCCATTGCCGATTACAATATGATCGAACATGGCGACAAGGTCATGGTGTGCCTGTCCGGCGGCAAGGATTCTTATACCATGCTGGACATTTTGTTGAATTTACAAAAGACTGCACCCGTCGATTTTGAGATCATCGCCGTGAATCTGGATCAAAAACAACCCGGCTTTCCAGAGCACGTCTTACCTGAATACCTGCAATCGATCGGCGTGCCCTTTCATATCATTGAGCACGACACTTACAGCATCGTCAAACGCATCATCCCAGAAGGTAAAACCACCTGCAGTCTGTGTTCCAGACTGCGACGAGGCACGTTGTACGGTTTTGCCCGGGAACACAACATCACCAAAATCGCCCTGGGTCATCATCGCGAAGACATCATCGAGACATTTTTTCTGAACATGTTCTTCGCGGGCAAAATGAAAGCCATGCCGCCCAAATTACTCAGCGATGATCAGCAAAACATTGTGATTCGCCCGCTGGCGTATTGCCGGGAAAAAGACATCAATCGCTTTGCCGCCTTCAAAAAATTTCCTATCATTCCCTGCAATCTTTGCGGCTCGCAGGAAAACCTGCAACGAAAAGCCATGAAACAAATGCTGGCCGGTTGGGACAAACAATTCCCCGGCCGTCTGGAAACCATTTTTGCCAGCCTGCAAAATATCGCCCCGTCCCAATTGCTGGATACCGGCATCTTTGATTTTGCAGGTTTACAACGCGATCCGGATTCGAATATCCCCCGTATTACCTCGGATGAACCCGGCCTGGACATACTTGAACGCTAACTTGATGGAACTTCCGCATGAAACAGACGATTTTAGTGACCGGCGGCGCCGGTTACATTGGTAGCCATACCTGTGTTGAGCTTTTAAATCACGGCTTTGAGGTGATTGTCGTTGACAATCTCAGCAACAGCAAATTCGAATCCATCCGCAGAATCGAAACCATTACCGGACAAACAGTTGGTTTTCACCAGGTGGATATCCAGGATAAAAACGCTCTCAACTCCATTTTTCAACACCATCGAATTGACGCGGTGATTCATTTTGCCGGACTGAAAGCCGTCGGCGAATCCTGCCAACTACCACTGACTTATTATCAAAACAATATCACCGGTACCTTGGTGTTGTTGGAATGCATGACCGAAAACGGCGTCAAAAACCTGGTTTTCAGTTCTTCCGCCACCGTCTATGGCGACCCACACACGGTGCCGATCACCGAAAGTTTTCCACTACAAGCCACCAACCCCTACGGTCGCACCAAACTGTTCATTGAAGAAATATTACGCGACACCTCCGCAGCAGATGGCTTAAATAAATCAGCTCAGCCTTGGAAAATAGCCATATTGCGCTATTTCAACCCGATAGGTGCCCACCATAGCGGCTTAATCGGTGAAGATCCTAACGGCATTCCTAATAATCTGATGCCTTATCTTTCCCAAGTGGCTATCGGCAAACTGCCCATATTGTCGGTTTTCGGTAACGATTACGCTACCCACGATGGCACTGGCGTCAGGGATTACATCCATGTCGTGGATTTAGCCCTGGGACATATCAAAGCGTTGCAATTTTTGATGAAGCAAGCCGATGAAACCGGGTTGTGCGAGGCATATAATCTCGGCACCGGCAACGGCTATAGCGTATTGGACATGGTCAATACCTTCAGTCAGGTGACCGGCCAATCCGTACCATATCAAATCACCCCCAGACGTCCGGGGGACGTAGCCTCTTGCTACGCAGACCCTAGCTTGGCGCTAGAAAAATTAAACTGGCAAGCTGAACGCGATTTACAGCAAATGATGATCGACGTCTGGCGCTGGCAAAACCAAAACCCAAACGGCTTTGCCTGATCACCGCTCATGAATATTGGCCCCATAGAGCGCAGAATCATTCAAGCCACCCAATCCGGCCTACCCTTGGTGGCCGAACCCTATCAAGCCCTGGCAGATCAGTTAGGTATCAGCAAACAGGAAGTCATGCATTGCATGCAAAACATGCTGGAACATGGCGTAATCCGCCGCATTGCCGCAGTACCGAATCATTACCAACTGGGTTATCGCCACAATGGCATGACAGTCTGGGATGTTGATGATGAATGGGTTGACAGTTTGGGACAACAGGTTGCTGAACTACCGTTCGTGAGTCATTGTTACCAAAGACCCCGCCATTTACCGGACTGGTCATACAACCTGTTCGCCATGGTACATGGCAAAACAGCTGAAGACGCAGAGCAACAAGTTGCAGTGATAGCCAACTTATTAGGCAGTTCGGCCCGTCAACATACCGTGCTTTATAGTACGAAAATATTGAAAAAAACTGGATTGAGACTGGCAAATTAGCCGCTTTACCACTAAATTGATATTGCCCAATTCGATCATCAGCAGCAATAAAGAAAGCGTATGCTCGTTAAGTCACTAAGAGATTTTGCAATAAACGATGCTCTCATGAGAACCTAATGCCTTATTTCTTGGAATTCTAACCCCAACCAGGACGGTCGGAATTTCTTTTCAAGTTCCGACATGCCTGTCTGAATACTTTGAAGTCAAATAACCCAATAATAAAAATAATGGTTAGTGATACAGGCAGGTTTCAAAATTCAGAATTCAATGAACATGCATCTTTAGAGCAGAATATCTGTTGCACTCTTGTCGAACACATGCTGAACGGCGCGGCTTATTGCAAAATGCTTTACTGCGACGGTCAGGCCCACGATTTCATTTATCTCTACACCAATCCCGCCTTTGAAAGCTTGACTGGCTTAAAACAGGTTGCTGGCAAACGGGTTTCAGAGGTTATTCCCGATTTAAGAGAAAAAGATCCAAAGCTTTTTGAAATTTATAGTCGCATTGCAGCAGGTGGCGAACCTGAGCAATTTGAATTATTGGTCAATTCATTGGACGCCTGGTTTTCAGTATCCGTCTTTAGCCCAAAACCAGAGCATTTCGTTGCCATTTTTGATGTTATTACCCAATACAAGCAAACCGAGCTGGCGCTCAAAGTGGCCAATGAAAGATGGTCTTTGGCTCTTTCTGCAGCATTTGTTGGCACTTGGGACTGGGATCTGACAAATAATCAAACCAGTTTTAATACAGAGTACTACAAACTGCTTGGACTGCCTGATGGCATACCGCACAGCTACGATGACTTTCTGGCAATGCTGCATCCCGATGATCGCCCACACCTAGAGGCGAAGGTCATGCAAGTATTGAACAAGGAAATTCCAAGTTATCAAATTGAATTTCGGTTGATACGCGCTAATGACGGTATGTTGCGCTGGCTGGTTTCCAAAGGCCAAGTCATCTTTGAGCATGACCAGCCTTTACGAGGTTTAGGGGTTATTTATGACATCACCGAACGCAAAAAAGCCGAGCTTGAATTGGAAGACAGCGAATTTCGCTGGAAATTTGCTATCGAAGCCTCGGGTGATGGCCTTTGGGACTGGAATATTTCAGATAACACCTTGTTTTTTACCCGGCGGTGGCAGGAATTGCTGGGTTGCGATAAAGATGACATTGGAACCGGCATTGAAGAATGGCAAAAACGCATCCATCCCGAGGATCTAGCCAATACTCTCGCCACATTACAAGATTATCTCGATGGCAAAACACCGACTTATGTTTGCGAACACCGTATTGTTTGCCAGGAAGGCAGCCACAAATGGATACTGGATCGCGGCATGATGGTAAGTCGCGCAAAGGATGGAAAACCACTCCGTATGATCTGCATGTACACGGACATCACTGCCCGTAAAAAAGCAGAAATGGATCTACGCATCTCTGCCATTGCCTTTGAAACACAGGAAGGCATCATAGTGACTGATGCCAATTCAAAGATACTACAGGTGAATCGTGCTTTCACAGCGATTACTGGATATTCAGCTGAAGAAGTCATTGGCCAAACCCCTCGTCTGCTTAAATCCGATCGACAAAATGCGGACTTTTATGCGCAGATGTGGGACAGCATCAATCAAACCGGCGCATGGGAAGGTGAAATCTGGAATAAGCATAAAAATGGCACCGTCTATCCCGAAAATCTCATGATTACTTCGGTAAAAGACACAGACAACAAGGTATCAAATTATGTAGCCACCCTTACCGACATCAGCCTGAAAAAGGCAGCTGACGAAAAAATCATGCAGATGGCTTTCTACGATCCGCTGACTGGCCTTGCAAACCGCAGACTAATGACCGATCGCCTTTCCAAACAGCTTGCCCATGCGCGCCGAACAGGTGATCTGGTGACGATATGTATGTTAGACCTGGATGGATTCAAACAAGTCAATGATCAACTGGGACATGAAGCAGGGGATGCGCTGTTAATCGAAGTCGCAAAACGCCTGCAAGAATGTGTTCGTCTATCGGATACTGTGTCCCGCTTTGGCGGGGATGAATTTTCCTTGATACTCTGCGACATTAAGCATATCGGGGAGTGCGAACAATCGTTTAAGCGAATTATTGCCTCATTAGGGGCACCTTATCAGATCAACGGTCGCATCGCGCGGGTCACTGCTAGCATCGGCGCAACGATTTTTCCGAATGATGGCGATACTCCCGATTTGCTGTTAAGACATGCTGATCAAGCCATGTATGAGGCTAAAGAATCAGGAAAAAACTGCTACTGCTTGTTTAACCCCAGTCATCACAAACAGCAAATGTCCAACCAAGCCATGCTTGATAAAATAGGCAAAGCGCTTGTTGATGATCAACTCACCTTATTCTATCAACCTCAAGTGGATTGTCGGCTCGGTCAGGTGGTTGGAGTCGAGGCACTGATCCGCTGGAACCACCCCATTCTTGGCCTGTTAGCCCCATCAGAATTTATACCGCTACTGGAACATGACAATCTCATCATCAGTGTCGGAGAATGGGTAATACATGAAGCACTTAGGCAACAAGTTGAATGGAAAAAAGCGGGCTTCGATTTAAAAATCAGCGTTAACCTCGCCTCGCGACACTTACATCAGGAAAAATTTGTCGAGCAACTAAAAGCCACGCTTGCAGACCAGGATCTGGATGCTGTAAAGCGTTTAACTATCGAAATCGTTGAAACGACTGCGTTAGAAGATATATCCCGCGTCTCTGAGACAATAAGACAATGCCGTGATTTAGGGGTACAGTTTGCAATCGATGACTTTGGAACTGGCTTTTCATCCCTGGCGCATTTGAAACACCTACCGATTAACGAGCTAAAAATTGATAAAGGTTTTGTTTTCAGCATGCTCCAAAATCAGGAAGATCTTGCGATTGTGAGCGGTGTCATCGGGTTGGCTACCTCGTTTAAGCATGATGTGGTGGCCGAAGGTGTAGAATCGATTGATCAAGTTTTGATGCTGATGAATTTGGGCTGCAACATTATGCAGGGTTATCTGATTGCCCGTCCTATGCCTGCTGAACAATTAACTGCCTGGCTTAAGGCATTTGAGCCCAATCCTCTGTGGAAATTACCCTTTATTCAAGCCCCTTCACGGGATTATTTTGAGTTGCTATTAGCCGAAACCAATCATCGCCACTGGATCAATGCGCAGCTTGAATCGCAAGAAGATGAAGATTTTAATCCACAGCAACTTCTTGACCATCGACAATGTCGTTTTGGACATTGGCTATATGAGGATGGGAATCGTCAGTTTGGCAAGGATAGCTGGTTTCTCGCCATACTATCCCTTCATAAAAATATTCATGACTCAGCATTAAAATTATTTGAATATGAGCGTGATGGAAATCAGATGAAAGCAGCTACCGAAGCTATCTACTTACAAGAACAGCAAAATTTATTGAATGACAGCTTGAAAAATGCCCGTAAGGTATTGTCAGATCAATATTTGATGACCCGTATAAACTAATCGAGGAGGATGAAATGATTGGACATGAATTATTAGTCTGGAATGATGAGCTCGTAACAGGTGTTACGGAAATAGATGAGCAACATCGAATTTTGGTGAACAGTATCAACGAGGTGAATACTCGATTATCAAACACCACCATCAACGCGGAGATTCTTGAGAAAATTACCCAAGACCTACTCAGTTATGCACTTTACCATTTTGAAACCGAAGAAAGTTTGATGAAAGAATTCAACTACGCCGAAACGCAGAGTGAAGATTCAACCATTCATCAACGCCAACACAGAGATTTCTCAACAACCGTGGTCTCCGTCCGCGAAGGCATCAAAGCCGGGAAATTGATTTCACGTGAAGATTTGCTGTCATTTCTGAATGGCTGGCTGGTCAATCATATTCTTAATACGGATAAAAAGTTGGGCGCGTTTATTTTGGAAAAACGCGGGGCATAGAAAAATTTATTTACGGCAACAAGGCCCATAAATCTATGGACTTTCAGAAAAGCTACTGAGAGGCTGATATTAGATCAATTCTTATTGACCCAAACAGAATCCAGATTCAGAGTTTTCTTGACCCGAGCAGCATAAGCGGCGGCTTCGTATTGGCTGCTGAAACCATCCACGCTCAAGCGATACCAGCTTTCGCCTTTGGTTTCGGTTTTCATGACTTTGGCGGGTACGCCTTTGGCGGCAAACTCTTCCGCTTTGCGTTTTGCGTACCAATCCTGTTTAAAAGCCACTAGATTAACCATCCAGTTTTCTTTAACGGGTTCGGCTTTTTTAACAACCGGTTTAGCAACTACAGCAACAGGGGCCTTACCCTTTTCCAAGGCCGCAATTTTATGCTGTAAGGATTCAATGGCAGCACCCATTTGCATGTCTTGGTTGCTAAGTTGAGTAAGTTGATTGCCCATATCCCCGCCAGGAGTTGCTGCATGACCTGGTTCCCCTCCACTATGCAGAGCTTTGCTTAGTTCGGCAATTTGATCAGTATTCGCGCTATTGAGTCGGGTTAATTCATCAACTTGCTTTTGCAGCATTTCCTTTTCTGCGGCATCGTTTGCTGGCCCTGTGGTGATCTGGGTTTGCAAGGTGTTCATCATTTCAACCAGTTGGGTGACTTGCGAACTGGCGATATATACTTGCACTGCCAAGCCTATCCCAATCAACAATGCCACAGCGGCAACGCCGTTAGCCACATAAGCCGAAACCGGTTTTTTCGCGCTGATAGCATCGACACTACGCTTGGTTTTCTTTTGTTCGGTCTGCAAGCTCTCTATCGATTCCAAACAAGTGTTCAATTCTTCCTGATTCGATTTTGTATGTAGATCACGCGTGAATACGGTTTGTTGCTTGATCAAGCTTTGAATTTGCGTGGTTAAACTGGCGATAGCAGCGGCTTGCTGAGCAATCAGCGCTGCACTCTCATCATCCAGACCACGAGATGCTTGTGGGGGTTCGCTTATTGGCTCATTATTGCTCAATGAAGACGCGGGAAAGAAAGCTTCGCTGCTGGAGTCTTCAATACTTTCTTCCAGCAACGAGTTATTGCTAGACAGTGTCTCAGTCAGCAGTGAGTCAGATTCAACTTGTAGGGATTCTACAGAATTGGTTAACGGTGATGGTTCTAAATCCAGGTCATCATCGGCGGAAATATCAAAATCTGCTAATAGAAAATCTGAATTATCCGTGCTGTTAGTTGCGACGTCATCAGAAAATTCATCAATTTCAGTCATATTGTCTAGCTCATCATCCGTTAGACTCAAATTGGGTTCTGGTTTGTGATCAGCCACCAAAGCCATCTCCTCTTCAAATTCGTCAATTTCCCCAACGGTCTCCAGAGGGCTGGTATCAACATCATCCAGGACAGAGACGGTTTCAACAGCGGGCATTTCTTCAGGTACCGATAGCTTGTCGGGCTTGATGTCTATGGGCGTATTGGCGATCAAGTCATCGAGATCGTCCCCAAATTCATCTAGCTCGCTTGCGGGTTTATCCAGATCATCCATCGCCAGTAATTGGTCAATGTCGTTCAGACCATCTTTACTATTATCGTCTTGATCCTCAAAAACATCCCCAATCAACAACCGATCAATCGCATCGTCGTCATCAATCAAACCAACCTGCTCGGATGCCGCATCCATGTCAAGCATCGAATCAAGTTCATCGGCAAAAGCATCTGGCTTTTGGTGCGGTTTATTAATTTTTGATTCTGCCATTTCGTCGCCTCACACCTGTGAAAAAACGCGTCAAACCTGGTGTGTGGTTTGGGGTTTGCTTGCCATCATCAATGCATTGACGCCATGTCGTGATTTCAGGGTAATCTGGATAAAACCCGCAGCCGCTAGCTGTTGTCTGGCAATAGATTCCCGCATAATGTGATTTTCGGACTCATCACTAAACAAATGCAGAATCCAATGTTCCAGCAAATCCAACCGATTGATACCGGTTAACACTTTAAAATATTCCGCCACTTCCAATTGCGTGTTACGGGTATGGTTGTTTATATCGTCCAATGCATAACGATCGCCATTGATGAATTTTCCATTGGGCTTTAACACCCGATAAGCTTCCTTGATGACCTTAAAACGATACTCAGCCTCAAAGTTATGTAGGGTGTAGGCCGAAGCAATGGTATCGATACTGTTATCGGTCAATGATTGCAACGCCGTCAACGCATCCTGGGCAGAAAACTGCAATCTGCCTTTTTCAACCCACTCCTGTAGACTTTGCTTAGCTTGGTTCTGCATGGTGGGTTCGTTATCGACGCTGAGTAGTTGCATATTTTCAGCCGCTGATAGTATCGATAAGGTCGTGATACCGGTACCACCGCCCAATTCCAGCACTGCGAGCGAATGGGTATGCTGATCGCAGAACTCAGCTACTTCAAGACCCACCAGACGACTCATTTCAGTCGCATAAGGGCAAATCAGTTTAAGCATTTGATATTCTTGACCGATAAGGCCCGAAAACATCGCGTCGAAGTCAAAATGGTTATCGGCCATCATTTCTGTGCTTTTAATTTTTGTTTTGCTTCAAAAGCAGCCAGCTGTTCAGCGGTAGCTGCGGTCTGATATTTGGTTTTCCATTCGCCGTAAGGCATGCCATAAACAATTTCCAGAGCCTGATCATAGGAAATCTCTGCCCCCTGCTCTACTGAGGCTGTCACATACCACTTTGCCAGACAGTTTCGACAAAAATCAGCCAGCAACATCAATTCGATATTTTGTACTTCTGTATGTTCTTGCAAATGCGCTAATAATCGCCGGAATGTAGCTGCCTCTAATTCAACAGTTTTCTCGTGCATACAGTGCCTCCAAATTGCGGCATTTTATCAGTAAAGCCATTCGTCTCATGTACATTTGTAAGTAAAGATTCTACAATTGCGCTATTGAGACTCTATTGATATTGGTTATTTTGAACAGCGTACATAGTTCATCACTTGCTTCAGCCCCAAGTGCTTATTTTAAGCAGGGCATTGAACGCTTTGAAAAAAACCAGGCTACCGTCAATCAAGCCTCTGTTAAAGCTGATAATTCAAAGCGTATAGCCTCGCCCGACGACATCAAAGCGTTTCAAGAGCAGTCGCAAGTAACTAAAATCGATTTTTCTGCGAATGCCGATAACATCAAAACTGCAAGAGCCTTGATGACTTACGCAACCACGATGAATCAATCCAAACCAATCGGCGAAGGTTACAGCCTAGTCGATATTTACGTTTAACTTTTCACTTTCAAGCAAGCCTACCGCTAAATGAAGCCATTTTTAGAGTTTTTCCCTATCGTTCTATTTTTTGTTGCCTATAAGCTTTATGACATTTATGTAGCAACTGCTGTAGTCATTGTGGCTACGATTATTCAAGTCATCGCCTATTGGATGCTTTATCGGAAAGTAGAGACCATGCAATGGATTACACTGGGCCTGATTTTGGTCATGGGCGGCGCCACACTCTACTTGCAGGACGAACAATTTATTAAATGGAAATTGAGCATTATCGAATGGCTATTCGGTCTGGCCTTTTTGGCAAGCCAGTTTATCGGCCCCAAAACCTTTATCGAACGTATGATGGGAGCTAATCTGGAACTACCGGCAAAAATCTGGAAGCGCTTGAATTTAAGTTGGTCTTTATTTTTCATCAGTATCGGTTTTTTAAATCTTTATGTCATGAATCACTACGATACTGATGATTGGGTAAGTTTCAAAACCTTTGTAGTGCCTGCTTTAATGGTGGTTTTCATCGCTATACAAATGGTGTTTTTGTACAAATACGCCCCTGAAACCGAGACCAAAAAATAATGCTATACGCCATTTTTGCTGAAGACGTCGTCGACAGCCTGGAAAAACGCCTTGCAATCCGTCCTGCTCACTTGGAAAGACTACAAAGTTTGCAAAATCAGGGCAAATTGGTTCTGGCTGGCCCTCATCCGGCCATCGATGCTGAAAATCCCGGAGCCGCAGGCTTTACCGGTAGTTTGATTGTCGCTGAATTTAATTCCCTGGAAGAGGCGCAGACCTGGGCAAACGCCGACCCTTATCTTGCTGCGGGCATTTATGCCCGTGTTACCGTTAAACCCTTTAAACAAGTATTTCCACAATGATTGCCAATACCATCAGACAAAAACTGGAAGAAGCGCTTAAGCCTGAATTAATCGAAATAATTGACCATAGCGCCGCCCATGCCGGACACGCCGGAAACAAAGGTGGCGGTCATTACAATGTCACCATTGTTGCTCAGCAATTTGAAGGCAAATCGCTGGTTCAAAGACATCAAATGATTTACCAAGTTATGGGCGACTTGATGAAAGAAGAAATTCATGCCCTTGGTATTAATGCTTTAACCCCCTCTGAAAATAGTAAAGGAAATTAAACTATGAAACTGAAACTCATCCCCTTGATTCTGGCAAGCGCTACTTTATTGCCCGGCTGTTTTGAAGAAAAATCTAAAGATGCAGCTGCCACTGCTCCCGCTGTTAGCAAAGAAGACGCGGTAGCATCAGTCAACGGCGTATTTATCAGTAAAAAAACTCTGGAAACTTTGGAAAAAGAAATTGCTGAACGCAGTCAAGGTCAAAGCTTCCCCAAAGAACAGTTACTGGAAGAACTGATTCAACGTGAGCTTCTGATTCAACAAGCGTTACAAAAGCAACTGGATAAGACACCCGATGTTATAGAACGCATGACAACAGTCAAAAACTCGCTGTTATCTCAAGCTGCGTTGCAGGATTATCTGAAAAGCAATCCAGTAACTGATGCGGAAATTAAAACCGAATACGACAGCAAAATGGCGGCTATGGGCGAAGAATACAAAGCTCGCCACATCCTGGTAAAAACCGAAGACGAAGCCAAAAAACTGATTGCTGAACTGGAAAAAGGTGGTGATTTCCAAGCTTTAGCCAAAAAACACTCTATTGATCCGATGGGTTCGGAAGGTGGCGATTTAGGCTGGTTTACCGCCGACCGTATGGTTCCCCCTTTCTCCGAGGCCGTAGCGGCGCTGGAAAACGGCAAATTCAGCAAACAACCTGTGCAAACCCAATTTGGCTGGCATGTGATACTGAGAGAAGAATCCAGACCACTGACTCCTCCTCCTTTTGACGCAGTAAAAGAACAAATCCGTCCTATGCTGCAACGTCAAAAAGCACAAACCATGCTTGAAAGCCTCCGTAAGGCTGCAAAAATCGAAATCATGCTGCCCAAGGAAGATCCAAAACCAGCAACCCCGGCAGATAAACCTGCTGACGCCGCTCCAACCGAACAACCTGCAGCAACAGAAGCCCCAACCACTGAACCAGCAAAAGCTGCTGAAACACCAGCAAGTCCTGCAGAATCAGCCCAACCAGCAAAATAATCTTCCTTTTGCT
>CAZJYS010000021.1:13338-19840 GCA_964550075.1 uncultured Methylomonas sp. | reverse complement strand
AAAAAAATGCAAAATACGTCAGCTCCACCACGGGAAAACCCACCGAAATTGCTCGATCAAGTGCGGGCCAAAATCCGTCAGAAACATTACAGTATTCGCACTGAACAGGCCTAAACTGACTGGATTAAACGCTATATATTTCATTTTGGCAAGCTGCGGCATCCGCGCGACCTGGGCGCTAGTGAGGTGGAGCAATTTTTGACTTATCTGACAGTTAACGGCAGGGTGGCGGCTTCCACGCAAAATCAGGCTAAAGCGGTGCTGCTGTTTTTGTACAAGGAAGTGCTTGCCGTCGAGTTGCCGGTTAGATAACGTGGAGCAGGCCAAAGCGTCCAAACGGTTGCTCGTGGTGTTGAATCGCGATGAAATATAGGCCATTCTGACGTGCCTGAGCGGTCAACACTTGATCTGCAGTCTGTTGCATGGCGCCGGCATGCGCATTATGGAGTGTCTGCGACTGCGGGTGCAGGACGTGGATTTTAAACGGCGTGAGTTTTGATTCGCGATGGCAAGGGAGCCAAGGACAGGGTGACGATGTTGCCCGGTTTACTGGCGCCTATTTTGCAAATGCATCTGGATAAAGCCAAAGCATTGCACGATGCGGATTTGAAGCAAGGTTATGGCGCCGTGTATTTGCCTTATGCCCTGGAACGCAAATACCCCAAAGCGGCCCGGGAGTGGATTTGGCAATATGTATCCCCTAAGCCAACAAAATCAATCCAGTCCCCACCACGATTATCGTCGTCAAAGGCTCCTGATTGACAAAGTAACCTAACACCAACGAAAACACCGGCTTCACCAGCGCTGGCATAATAAAATCTGTTTATTTATCAATAATTTTGCATGGTTTATTACATCGCAGGAGGCTTGTGTATAGGCAGTTTCATCAGCGCCATTATTGCTCCCTGTATTTGAATGCGAGAAAATGAAGCCTTTATTGGGGAATTTAAAATGAGAAAATTGTTAGGTTATTCAATTGTTTTGCCGGTGATATTCTTTTGTGCTGACGTATTTGCCAAAGATATTTGCGTCGAGGTGGATACCAGTGTCAACAATTATATTGGGAAGTTTATGTTCAAAGACGTCAAGCCTTTGACCAAGCTTGGCCAGGTTTCCCCTATTGTTGGTATCAATAAATTTGATTACAGAGCCGGTGAACAGTACATTTACCGCTACCCCATCAGCGGTACAGCAACGGTAGTGGCTGTAAATCCTGTGACCAAAAAGCCAACGATCAGCGTCGGTTTCACAGTATTCAGAGATATCATCGAAGAACCCTATCATGTGCAGGGGACAGGTGAGAGTTTGGGTAAGATTTCTGCAGGAAAATGGTACAACGCCAACAATCTCAATAATGGCAATATTGCCTGGAATACAACAGATTGCAAAACATTCTAATGCTGCAAAATTTCATAGTTTTACAGAAGTGTCTCCAATTGTTTGAACAAGACGGTAAGGCGGATCCGGTTTACCGGGTCTGCCAATCATGACTAAACAAATTTTTCTCAATCCCAGGCCGATTCATATATCCGCTCGATGGCAATCTCCAATTCTAAAGAATCTAAAGGGATCGTCGTACCATCAGTGTAAATCTTCATTTCCCAGCCATTGGCTGAACGTCTGAACACGCGCACATCCATAAAACTTTGCGCCACCAGCACGTATTCCTGCAGGCTTTCGATTGACTGGTACATTCGGCGTTTGCCATCCTGGTCGTATTTAGCCGTTGAGTCGGATAATACTTCGATGATCAGTTTGGGTTGTTCACGAAAATGACTGTCCGGGGCAGTTTCGCAAGTCACCATCAGATCGGGATAAAAATAGGCGTCGGCTGTGTCGACTTTCAATTTCAGGTCGGACATGAACACCCTGCAGGGTGTGCCACGCAGGTGTTCCCGAAAAATAATATAGAGATTACCCGCAATCAAGTTATGGCTGTCGCTGGTGCCGGTCATGGCGAAAATTTCGCCTGCCACGTATTCATGCTTGATAGGGCTGTTCAGCTCCATTTCCAGGTAATCCTCGGCACTGAGTCGTGTTGATTTTGGACGTGGTACGGACATATTTTCTCCTGAAAATAGCTGGCAACATTTGCCATTATTCTTCATGGGTTAGTGAGTTTTTGCAACCTGGGCTTTCATATGAACCGTAAACTGGAACTTAAGGTGCTTTCGCTAGAGATTAGTTTTAGATAGATATTTTCTTGCCGTTTTAGGAGTGTTTTGAAAGGAAATTTTGTCACTTTCGGCCTTGAGTTTGATGATGCACCAACCGGTTGTACTCGGTTAGTGCATGATTTTAAGTTTGAAAAAACTCATCAGTGACTGTAACTGCTGGGTTTGTCCTGTCATTTCTTCCGCGGTCGCCGCCAGTTCTTCGCTGGCAGAAGCATTTTGTTGGGTAATTTGGCTTAAATAGCTGATGGCAGTGTTGATCTGGTTCACGCCGGTCGCTTGTTCTTGGGATGAAGCGGCAATTTCACGAATCAGATCCGAGGTTTTGCCAATGCTGGGGACAATGTCATCCAGACGTTTGCCAGCGGTTTCTGCGGTTGCCACGCTGTTTTCTGCCAGTTGTCCGATTTCATGTGCGGCTATTTGCGAACGTTCGGCCAGTTTTCGGACTTCGGCGGCTACCACAGCAAACCCTTTGCCATGATCCCCGGCCCGAGCGGCTTCAATCGCAGCATTCAAAGCCAGCATATTGGTTTGATAGGCAATGTCATCAATGATGCTTATTTTGTCTGCAATGCTTTTCATCGCGTCGACGGTCAGTTTAACCGCTGATCCGCCAAGAATAGCTTCCTGGCTGGTTTTGGCCGCGATGCCATCGGTCATTTTTGCGTTGTCGGCATTATGATTAATGCTGGCGGTCATTTCTTCGATGCTGGCGCTGGTTTGTTCAACACTGGCCGCTTGCTCGTTGGTGGCTTGAGATAAGGATTGCGATGTGGCGCTGATTTGTTCAGAGGCGGTTCCCAATTCCAGGGCAGCATTCTTGACTTCGGCGATGGTCGCAGCAAGGCGGGACACGGTATTGTTGACGGTGGTTTTGAATTCTTCTAACTGGCCTTGGTAACACCCTTGAACAGTGGAGGTGAGATCGCCGTGTTCAATATTCGATAGTACGCCTACAACCTCGTTGATCGGTAAGATGATGCTATCCAGCGTTGCGTTGACACCGGCAATGATTTTAGAAAATTCACCCTGATGTTGATTTGCATTGGCACGGGTCTTCAGGTCACCAGCCTGAGCAGCAACAGAAAGCTGGCTAATATCGGTAAGCATTTTTTGAATGGATTCACTCATGGTTTTCATCGCAAACATCAGGCTGTTGACATCATGATCATGTAATTCAATCTGGCTGCCCAGATCCCCGGCTGCAATTTTATTGGCGATGTTGGCTACCAGATCGGGTTCGCCACCCAATTGACGTAATAATATCCGGGTGATGAAAAGCCCGGTGAATCCAGCAATAGCAATCACGAGTAAAGCAATTATTAAAGAGACCTTGATTGCGGATTCTTTGGTCGTGACAGCCATATCCGATGCTTTTTGCGCTAATTCAATGTTATACAGCATGTGATCATCCAGGGCTTTGATCAGTTTGGCAGCCCGGGTTCGGCTTTCACTGCCATCAAGCAGTATTTGTGCTTCGGATTGTTTTTTCTCACGAATAAAATTGCTGGCTTTATCCAGATCGGCTTTGTATGCGTGATAGGCATTCTGTCCATCTTCAAATAGTTGTTTGTCTTTATCGTCAGCAATCGTTGCTTCGTAATCCTTGAAGGCTTTGATAACAGCTGCATGAGATTCGTTGATTTCAGCTTCCAGCTTGGGAATGTTTCCATCTGCTTTATTCAGGATGTATCGATAAACGCGAATTCTTAATCGGCCAAGTGAAACATTGGCCTTATCCAATGC
Source organism: uncultured Methylomonas sp. (assembly GCA_964550075.1). Taxonomy (GTDB): domain Bacteria; phylum Pseudomonadota; class Gammaproteobacteria; order Methylococcales; family Methylomonadaceae; genus Methylomonas. The sequence goes on along the minus strand of CAZJYS010000021.1, from coordinate 15,917 downwards.
GATCATGGCCGGTAGACTGTTCACGTTGGTGAAATTGGTGGACTCGTATACCGAATTGATTTTGCTATAACTCAACAAAGCCAATGTCGACATGCCTATGATCGTAATGGCAATCAGCAAGGTCATTTTTTGAGCAACCGTCATTTTCATGGGCCTGATTCCTTGATGGTTATATATTCAACAATTGTAGGGAAATTCCAGGATTTATCCATTACTATGATCAATAAGTATTCACTTAGAGATACCAATGATTCTGTGTCTACCCAATTCATCTCTTCATTAAGGAGTATCGCCATGATCAAAAAAGAAATTATCGAAATGTTTCGGATTAAACCGGGTAAAAAAGTTCACCTGAAAGATCATGAAACCGGCTGGGAGCAGTCGGAGGCTTTTAAATCCTTAGGCAAAAAAGAGATTAAAGAACGTGCTAAAGAGGTGTTGGAGAAAAGCATCGAGGAATTGAAGGAATGCCAGGAATTACTCTATGCCGATGATCGATATTCTGTGCTGATTGTATTACAGGCTATGGATGCGGCGGGAAAGGACGGTACGATCAGGCATGTGATGTCCGGGGTGAATCCGCAAGGTTGCCAGGTATTTAGTTTCAAAAAGCCGTCCGATGAAGAGCTGGATCATAATTTTTTGTGGCGTTACATGAAAGCGCTGCCTGAACGGGGTCGCATCGGCATTTTTAACCGTTCCTATTATGAAGATGTGTTGGTGGTCAAGGTGCATAAAGAGCTACTGGACAAGCAAAAACTGCCTGACGGCAAACGGGGAAAAGCATTTTGGGATGAGCGTTACGAAGATATCAATGCTTTCGAGCGACATCTGGTGCGCAATGGGACTGTTGTTTTGAAATTTTTCCTGAATGTATCCAAGAAAGAGCAGAAAAAACGCTTCTTGGATAGGCTGGATCGCCCGGAAAAAAACTGGAAATTTTCACTGGCTGATTTGAAGGAGCGCGCTTACTGGGACGATTATGTTGAAGCTTTTGAAGATGCCATCAGCGCCACCAGCAGCAAATACGCACCTTGGTACATCATCCCGGCGGATGATAAATGGGCGACTCGCGCTATCGTAGCTGACATCATTACTTCGACATTACACGATCTTGATTTACGGTTTCCGGAAATGTCTGATGAACAGCAAAAATTGTTGTTAGAAGCGCGCAAATCGCTGGAGTCGGAGTAGGGGTAAGTCACAGAATAATATTCAATTGGGCGCAGCATAATGAAACAACAATCCGATCATTTGCCAGCAAGCACTGAGGTAAACGGATTTCACCTTGATGTCATTGCCGGGCTAACTGCGGCTGCAGTCATACTGCCTAAAGCCATGGCCTATGCCACGGTGGCGGGATTGCCTGTGGCTGTGGGGCTTTATACGGCCTTGGTGCCTATGATGATCTATGCCATGCTGGGTACATCCCGAGTCTTGAGTGTGAGCTCAACCACGACTCTCGGGATTTTAACCGCCACTCAGCTAGCATTAGTCGTGCCTGATAACAATCCAGCGCAATTGATAAATGCAGTGGCCACCTTGACTGGTTTGGTGGGGATTTTTTTATTGCTGGCATCGCTGTTGCGCCTGGGTTTTGTCGCCAATTTTATTTCTACACCGGTCTTGACTGGTTTCAAAGCCGGGATAGGTTTGGTGATTGTCTTGGATCAATTGCCGAAATTACTGGGTTTACATATTGATAAACAAGGTTTTTTTCAGGATGTAGTGAGTGTGATCCAGCATGTACCCGATGCTTCTTTCATGACATTAACGATAACTCTGGTGACATTATTGCTGCTGCTGGGCATGGATAGACTTTGGCCTCATTCGCCTGCACCCTTGGTAGCTGTGGGTGGTGGCATTGCGGCTTCCTGGTTTTTCGGCCTGCAGGAGCAAGGCGTGTCAATTGTAGGACTGATTCCACAAGGCTTGCCCGCACTAACGCTTCCTGACTTTAAAATGATAGGGCAATTAGTGCCAGGAGCGCTTGGTATTGCTTTGATGAGTTTTACCGAGTCTATCGCCGCTGCCAGAGCATTTTCTAATAATGACGAACCTCCCATCAATGCCAATCGTGAGTTGATTGCGCTGGGTGTTGCCAATTTGGCCGGTGCGTTATCGGGTGCCATGCCCGCCGGAGGTGGCACCTCACAAACTGCAGTTGTTAGAGCGGCTGGCGGGCAATCGCAAAAAGCTTCACTGGTAACCGCAAGCACTGCGTTAGCCACCATGTGTTTGATTGCTCCATTGTTGGGTTATTTGCCCTACGCCACGTTGGCCACCGTGGTGATAGTTTATTCAATTGGTCTTATCCAACCCGCAGAGTTTGTAGCCATACGCCGAGTGCGCACCATGGAATTTCGTTGGGCTTTGATTGCTTGCCTGGGTGTTTTGATTTTTGGAACTTTGAATGGCATTTTAGTCGCCATTATCGTTTCGTTGGTTGGTCTGGCCAGCCAGACTGCTCAGCCGCCGGTTTATGTGATTGCACGTAAGCGGGGTACCAATGTGCTTCGACCGATATCTGCTGAATATCCTGATGATGAAACCTTTGCTGGCTTGCTGATCTTGAGGCC
>CAZJYS010000021.1:0-13238 GCA_964550075.1 uncultured Methylomonas sp. | reverse complement strand
GGTTTTGCCGATCGACTGGGTAGGGAACGCATGCTATTTAATGCAAACGCAGCAATCGATCGTTATCAACAACTTTACGCAAATCCACAAAACTGTTCGAAAAGTTTATTGAATACCTTGTAACTGCTTCAATGTAGCGGTGACTTTTTGGGCATCGATCACAGGGTCTACATCATCATCTATGCTGCGGATCATTAAGTCTGGATCGACAATAAACGTCCAGCGCTTGGCCAACTTGATCACAGGCATTTTTACGTCATAAGCTTCAGTGACTTTGGCATCAGGATCGGACAAAAGATCAAATCGTAACTTGTGCTTTTGATGAAAACTCTGCAAATCCGCAATCTCATCGGTACTGATGCCGTAAACTTCGGTATTCAGCTTACGTATACCCTCAATTGCATCGCGAAAGGCGCAGGCTTGAGTGGTGCATCCGGGTGTGCCTGCTTTCGGATAAAAATACAACACTGTCCAGCCCTTACCTTTTCTGGATGCCAGATTAAATGTTTTGCCATCCTGAGAATTTAATTCAAAGGTCGGAGCTGCTTGACCGACTTTAAGGGGCTCAGCGTTTAGGGTACTGTTCCAGAACAACAATAGTAAAGCCAACGATAGTGCTGAAATACGTGTGATGATGTTATGCATATTGACCTCTTGGTGGATTTTAAAGGTTTTTGAGCGTTTAAGTCCTATATGGAACTCGCTGTAAAATTGTTCAAGGGCGCTCAGGATTTTACTGAAATTACAGCGATTTTTAATAATCAATTGCGTTAAATCCATTCAAAGCTGGAATTATTTTTCTTCATGACCTAGCCAGATTCAGTCTTTTTTGCACTTTTATGGGGCATCATTTTTGATATTTTCATGGTTGAAAATATTTTTGCTTTAAAAATCGTGGTATTAACTGATGGCCTTATAATTGCTTAAGATACTGGTGGCCTTAATGCATTTGAATTTGCGCAAGGCACTGAGACTTATGCAACTATATTTTTTTAAGCCTTTACTATGACCAAATTGAGTGATTATTTCGATTACAAAATTGATGCCCAAGGCAATCAATATGTGGAGGCTTCAATTCGTGGCATTCCGCTCCTAAAGTTGGCAGCCACCAACAAAGGTACGGCTTTTACCGAGCAAGAACGCATCGAGCTGGGGTTGGACGGCATGTTGCCACCCGGTATCACCAATCTCGAACAGCAGATTGATAGGCTGTATTTTAGCTATCAAACACAGCAAACCGACATTTCCAAGTATCAGTTTTTAAGAGCAATTCAAGACCGTTCCGAGGTGTTGTTTTATGCCTTATTGGATAGACATCTGGATGAGATGATACCCATCGTTTACACGCCGACCATCGGTTTAGCTGTGCAGCAGTTTAGTTCTCTGTATAGAACCGCACGGGGTTTGACGCTGTCACCTAAGAATATCGACAGGGCTGAAGCAATTCTGAAAAATTACCCCTGGCATGATATCCGCATGATTGTGGTCACGGATGCTTCAGCCATTCTGGGTATTGGTGATCAGGGCATGGGCGGTTTATCGATATGTATCGGTAAACTGGCGCTGTATACCGTGGGTGGCGGATTATGTCCTTTTCAATCGTTACCGATCAATCTGGATGTGGGCACCAATCGCGAGGAACTACTGGATGATCCGCATTATCTGGGTGTTCGGGAAAAACGTTTGAACAATGAGGCATATTTCGAGTTGGTGGATAAATTTGTGCATGCCGTAAAAAATACCTGGCCCAAAGCCATTATCCAATGGGAAGACTTTACCAAGGATGTGGCTTTTGATGTGCTGGAACGTTATCGCGATCAAGTACCTTGTTTTAACGATGATATTCAAGGGACCGGGGCCATGGCATTGGCGGGTTTGATATCGGCATGCCGCAAAAAAGGCCAAACACTGATTGAACAAACCATAGTGGTGGTTGGGGCGGGTGCCGGTGGCGTTGGTGTTGCCAATACAATTAAAACAGGTTTGATGGATGCCGGGTTGACTGAGCATCAGGCGCGTCATCGCATCTTTTTAGTGGATGTGCATGGACTGGTGATAGAAGATTTAAGTACTGAAGGCTATAAAAAATCCTTGGCGCATAGTGAGGAAATCTTTCAATCCTGGACTTTGACTCATGAAAATCTGCCGAGCTTGATGGATGTGATTACCCATGTGAAGCCCAGTGTATTGATAGGATTGAGCGGTGCAACCGGTTTGTTTGATGAGGCTATTATCACAGCCATGGCGCAACATCATGCTCAACCCATTATTTTTCCGCTTTCCAATCCCAATGCCAATTGCGAGGCGGTACCAGCGGATATTATAAAATGGACGGCGGGACAAGCCATCATTGCCACCGGCAGTCCTTTTCCTGATGTGGACTACAACGGGCAACTGTTTTCCATCGGGCAGGGTAATAATGCTTTTATCTTTCCCGGATTAGGTTTGGCTGCGGTGTTGGGTGAATGCAGTCGAATCAGTGATGCCATGGTGATGGCTGCTGCATATGCCTTGGCTGATTATATTGCCGAACATTGTCTGGCCGAAGGTTTGATTTATCCGCCGGTTAAAGACTTGAAAACCATCAGTATTTTTGTAGCCACTCGGGTGTTAGCCAAAGCGCTGGAAGATGGTTCCTCTCAACGCCATGATCTCAAAACTAACGATCTATATGCCTTTGTGAAGGCCAATTTATGGCAGGCGCGCTATTTACCATTCAGATATGCCGAGCCAAAGCCTTAAACCATGGTTAAAATGGTATCCGTTTGATCTAGATTATTCAGCGTAGCTTGGGTTAGGCGATAGCCGTAACCCAACACGTCGGCTTATTTGGTGTTGATGGCTTCGATTGTTGGGTTACGCATTATCAAGCTTTTATGCCCTGTAGGTAACTCAACCTACGCAAGCCATAGGTATTTCGCTGAATAGTTAGCAATTTTTAAACTTGAAAAACTCGCTAAGCTGATTCTCTAACGCAACTTTACTTCAAGCTTTTATGACATCAAAAAAACTCTGGCAACGCTATCAAGATTGGTTGTATTTTCACGATGGCTTAGGAATGTATCTGGACATTAGCCGGATACCGTTTGACGATCAATTACTGACTACTTTGCAGCCCAAATTCAATCAGGCTTTTACTGACATGGCAGCGTTGGAAGCCGGTGCCATCGCCAATCCGGACGAGAACCGCATGGTCGGGCACTATTGGTTACGCAACCCGGATTTGGCCCCACCGCAGTTCAAGAAGGAAATTGAAACCACATTAATCCATATCGATGATTTTGTTAGAAGGGTACACCACGGCATTATTCATCCCCCTTACGAACCGCAATTTACCGACATCATTTCTATTGGTATTGGTGGCTCCGCTTTAGGGCCGCAGTTCGTTGCCGATGCCATCGGACCGGATATCCCGCCATTGGCGCTGCATTTCATCGACAATACTGATCCAGCAGGGATTGATCGGATTCTGATCCGGCTGAAAGACCGCTTAAAAACCACTTTGGTGATTGTCATCAGCAAATCCGGTGGGACTTCCGAAACCCGGAATGGCCTGTTGGAAGTCAAACACGCCTATACCCAGCTGGGTTTGCATTTTCCGGATTATGCCGTGGCTTTGACCATGGACGGCAGCAAAATGGACGAGCAGGAGCAATGCGATCGCTGGCTGGCCAAATTGCCCATCTTTGATTGGGTGGGTGGGCGTACCTCGGAGTTGTCTGCCGTCGGCTTGCTGTCGGCAGCCTTGATTGGCATCGATATCAAGGCCATGTTGGAAGGCGCCAAAATCATGGATGAAGCCACGCGTGTTCCTGAATTGAAAAATAATCCAGCGGCCCTATTGGCCTTATCCTGGTATGCCGCTGGCGATGGCAAGGGCGATAAGGACATGGTGATTCTGCCTTACAAAGACAGCTTGTTATTCTTTTCCCGTTACTTGCAACAACTGGTAATGGAGTCCCTGGGCAAAGAATTTGATCTGGATGGTAACGTCGTCCATCAGGGCATTACGGTATATGGCAATAAAGGCTCGACCGATCAGCATGCCTATGTGCAGCAATTGCGAGAAGGTGTGGGTAACTGTTTTGTTACTTTTATTGAAGTATTGGAAGACCGGATGGGGCCTTCCATAGAGATCGAACCGGATGCGACTTCAGGGGACTTTTTATTTGGTTGTTTGCAAGGCACTCGCGAAGCCTTATATGAAAATAATCGGGCATCGCTAACCCTGACCCTCGAGCGGGTCGATGCGCTGAATATTGGTGCGCTGATTGCTCTTTACGAGCGAGCGGTGGGGCTATATGCCAGCTTGATTCATATCAATGCTTACCATCAACCCGGTGTAGAAGCCGGCAAAAAAGCCGCTACGCAATTTTTGGCCATGCAGCAGATGTTGATCAAGGTACTGAGAGAAACACCGCAACCGCTGACTCTGGAAGCCTTGGCTGAAAAAGTGCATACCGAAGATCAGGTGGAAACGGTTTACAAAATCGTGCGTCATATGGCCGCCAATCAGCGTGGATTGGTGTTACATGGCGATTTACACAAGCCCAGTGAATTATTGGTGAGCTATAGCCGATAAAACCCACTGAAAACTCTTGATCGCGGCATCCCTTCTGGAGAGCATTCGTGACCGACAAACATTACGAAAACCCGCTGACTGCGGGCATTAATATCGCTCACGCACCACAGCCGTGCACACTGGTGATATTTGGCGGTGGCGGTGATTTGTCACGGCGCAAATTGCTGCCAGCGGTTTTCAATCAGGGCTTGGACGGGGAATTGCCAGCCAACTTTGCCGTTTTGGGCTTTGCCATCGAAAAGATGGACGATGTCAGTTACCGCGAGTTTGCCCGTAAAGGTATCGAACAATTTTCCCGGCAAGATTTGGAGCCCACCTTCTGGGCTGACTTCGAAACCCGCTTGCATTATTTGCAGGGCTCGATGGATGATCCCAATGCTTATCAACAGCTGAAAGCCCGTCTGGACGAAATCGATGCGCATTTCGGAATTCCAGGCAATCGGGTGTTTTATCTGGCCATTCCACCCACTTTAATCGAAACCTGTGTCCGGCAAATCAAAGCCGCCGGATTAGTGATGCCGGTGGATGGGCAAAGTCCGTTTTCACGCATTATTGTCGAAAAGCCCATCGGGCGTGATCTTGAAAGCGCCCGCAAAGTGAATGCCACGCTATCGGAAAATTTCGACGAACATCAGATTTATCGGATTGATCATTATCTGGGCAAGGAAACCGTACAAAACATTCTGGCCATGCGTTTTGCTAACGCTATTTTTGAGCCGTTATGGAATTCCAAACATATCGATCACGTACAAATTACCGTAGCCGAGGAGGAGGGCGTCGGCACACGTGCCGGTTATTACGACAAAGCCGGTGCGTTGCGGGATATGATCCAAAATCATATCTTGCAACTGTTGACCCTGATTGCGATGGAGCCGCCTTGGATCATGGATGCCGATGTGATTCGTGATCATCGCCAGGATATTTTGAATTGTTTGCGCCCCATCACCAGCGAAAACTTTGATCAACATGTGGTCAGAGCCCAATATGGTCCGGGCTTTCATCATGGTGAGGATGTGCCAGGCTATCGTAGAGAAGTTGGTGTAGCCCAGGATTCGGTAACCGAAACCTTTGTAGCTTTAAAGCTGTTTATAGATAACTGGCGTTGGGCTGGCGTACCGTTTTATATTCGTACGGGTAAACGCATGCCAAAAAGGGCCAGCGAAATCGCCATTCAATTTAAAAGTGTCCCGCCCATTTTATTCAATGCCAATCACGATCAACCTCTGGAACCGAATGTATTGGCTTTGAGCATACAACCCAATGAGGGTTTGTCCTTACGCATAGCCACCAAACTGCCGGGTGCCAAATTGAAAATCTTTCCGGTGAAAATGGATTTTCGTTACGGCTCTACTTTTGGTGAGCAATCGCCTGAAGCCTATGAGCGACTTTTACTGGATGTCATGGCGGGCGATGCGACTTTATTCATGCGCCGCGATGCAGTTGAGTCTTCCTGGTCCTGGGTCGACAATATCCTGAATATCTGGGCCAGTAGTCGCACCCGCTGGATACCGGAATACGCTGCGGGAACCTGGGGGCCTTTGGAAGCCGACCGTTTGATCGAGACAGATAACCGTAAATGGCGAATGCTATGAGGACCAAGCCGCTGTTCAGTAAAGTGATCGCGCCAAAACCCAAACGGGTCAGTATTTCCGATATTGATTCAGCCTTGGGCCAGTTATGGACGCAACTGAATCAAGACATCACCGGCGGGCATATGGTGATGCGGGCATGTATGTCCAATTTGATTATCTATTGCGACAATGTGGCCGAAGCCGAGGTGGTCAGTCAGGAAATCTACAGCATTGTTGAAGCCCATCCATCCAGAATATTGATGCTGATTGGTGGCGGGCAACCCACCGAAGGCAATATCGAGGCCTTGGTGGGTATTTACTATACGGCCTTGAATGATGGTCTACAGGTCTGTGCCGAGCGTATAGACGTGATTGCGACTGCTTTGGCGGTGGATCGTTTGCCGTCGGTGGCACGTTCCAATCTGATTGGTGATCTACCCATTACCTTATGGTGGGCATCCCGGCAGCCGCCACCAGAGGCGGGCGAATTATTTTTTCAACTGGCAGGACTCGCCAATCAAATCATCTACGACAACATGGGTTGGGTGAATCCGGCTAAAGGGGTGGCCTCCATGACACGCTGGGTGGCCGCGCAACAGGACACGCAAATTGTGCACAATCTGGCCTGGAGACGCATTGCCAATTGGCGCAAGTTGATTGGTCAGGTACTGGACCCGCAGGCGGCGCCTGATGCTCTGGATACGATAAATCTGATTGAAATTGAACACGGTCCTCACGCTTTAGCGATGACTTGGTTGATGGTGGGTTGGTTAGCCAGTCGATTGCAATGGAAATCAGTCGATGGCAAGCGCTTATCGGATTCTGAATTAATCTGGCGTTTTCAGAAAAATCAAAGAGAAATCAAGGTGGTAGTCAAAAGATTACCTCAGGGTGAACCTTTGCTGTATCACTTGTTGTTCGATTGGAGCCGACCGGATCGGTCAGGTCGACTTTGTTTTGAACGCCTGGATCATGAGCGAATCGGCATCGTCGAATCACTGTCTACCGTGCCTGCCCGAGTTTTTCCTGCCAGCGTGCCCACCCGTTCTGCATTGATTTCTGCTCAGTTGGCACAACGTAACCGCGAAAAAATTTTTGAAGATGCGCTCAAAGCCTCAAATGCCATGAGCGCGGTTTTTCAAATATAGACCCGCTTATTTTTGTTCAACCACCCATTTAAAACGGGCCAGCGGTGCCATACGCGCTTTGTGCAGCGACAGGGTGTCGTCCTTTACGGCATAGTTATCCACTTTTTGCAGGACTTGCAGAAACTTTGCTTCGGTGCTCATATCCGGGCAAGCCATCATGGTTGAACCGAGCTGTCCGAAGCTGATACGGTTGCCTTCCTGTAGTTCGTAACCACCAAAAAAATTATTGCATGAACTGTTACCGCTGACTCTTGCGTTTTCATTGTCAAATTGCACAAAAGCCGCTTTTTGCCCTGGTTTGCTTGTAACCGCTTGTCCCATTAATTCTGATAACACCCAGCGTTTGTTTTCCAGTTGCGCGTCTGCAGGGTTTTTAATCAGTATGTATCGATTGGCAAGTTCACCGCTAATGCGTTGACCTTGTTGATCCAGGTGAAATAATCGTCCTTCACCAACCAGATAACTTTGCGATTGGCCTTGTTTATCGATCAGGGTGATCTTTCCACCGCCCTCATCCCAACTGAACTTGCCCTGGTCGTTAAATTGCCCATCAGGCTTGCCTTGATAGATCATGCTGCGGGTGAATGTACCGTCTTTATGCAAAGTAATCCTGGTCTTGATGCTTTCACAGTCGGCACAGGGAATTAAGCCCTGATAGACCCCCGGCCAATCCAGTGAAGTGCGGCTGTTGTCACTGGTCATATTGGGTGCTGGAGTGCTGGGTTGAGAACTAGGCTGGTCACTATAGCCACTTGCACAGGCTGTAAGGGCTAATGATATCCCCATCAATAAGGCCAGTTTTTGGTGTTTAAAAACAAATTTTGCATGTTTCACAAATGGCTCCTATGGCAACCTATGGTTTTTCGAATGGATAAATAATTTTCCAGTCCTGTTTCATATCGACAATCGTCCAGCCTTTTTGCTGTGCTTCATCCAGACCTTGATCCAGCTTGCCGATATGCGATTGGCGATCATAAGCCCATTCCCGTTTCGCATCGGTATGATGCACATAGAGCGCAAAACGCGGCCCATTACCGGCAGCGGTCCATTGCAACATTTGCAAATCACCGTCTGAATTGCCGAAAGCTGCAATAGGTCTACGACCAATATGTTGATTGATACCAATCGGTTTGCCCGCCTTGTCGTTGATGAAATTCAATTCCGGCAAACGTACCAAAACCGGTTTGTTATTGCGCATTTCAAATTGAGTCTTGATACTGCTGCCGATGACTTGTTCTGGCGGGATGCCATAAGTCTTTTCCACCCAAGGCCGCATGAACTCAAGACCTCCACCCGATACGATATAAGTTTTATAGCCGTTGGCCCGCAAATATTCGAGTAATTCCAGCATGGGCTGGTAAACCATTTCAGTATACAAACGACCGGTTTTGGGATGCTTGGCTGTGGTGATCCATTCACTGACAATTTGATGAAATTCGTCCGTGGTCATGTTGGCATGCGTCGCGATTACCATTTCCATTAATGACCGATCCCCGCCTGTCATCGCCGAAGCGGTATCGCTACGTAAAACTGACGCAAAAGGTTCCTGAGTTTCCCATTCAGGATGTTGCTGTGCCAGAGCCTTGATGCGATCAAAACAAAACAGGGCCTGGAAATACAGCGGTTGCTCGCTCCACAAGGTGCCATCGTTATCGAAAACCGCAATGCGTTCAGTCACCGGCACATAATCCGGTGAGTTTAATTGAGTGGTTTTGTTTACAAAATCAATGATGGCTTGTTTAGCGGGGACTTCGTTCCATGAAGGCAAATTATTCTCGGCTTTGCTGATCGAAGCAATGCCCAAGCCAACCAGTAGAATCAATAACAAATAGGGTTTAAAAGAAGGCGTTTTCATGCTGTTCCTGATAAAAAAGCCGCACCTATCGGAACGATGGGTACGGCTTTGGATGCTTTAAATATTAACGAGAACCGATAGAGTGCTTCAATTGCTCTTCAATTTTGCTGAGGTTGAAAGAACCGGCGGTTTGACTGGGTGGATAGTCTTTCATGGTTAGCAAGAACTTAGCCGCCAAGGTTTGAATGGGTGCAATGACAAAGGGGCGATCCAGGAACCAGTCGTTATAGGTGTTGGAATTATGCTGAGCTTTTTCAAATGGATCTCGACGCAAGTTAAACAACAATGGAACCCGTAGTTCAGTAAACGGTTCGCGCCAGACACCAAAGGCTTCGCCACGGTTTTCCAGAAACACCACTTTCCAGTCGTCGTATCGGGCAGCGACGATCTGACCATCGTCATTGACGTACCAAAATTCTTTGCGAGCCGACTCTTTGCTTTTACCCATCAGATAGTCCAATTGGTTGTAACCATCCAGATAGTTTTTGTATTTGCGTCCGTTCAAGGTGACACCTTTCAGCAATTGATCTTTGACGTCTGTATAACCTGCCACGGCTGCAAAAGTCGGTAGCCAGTCCTCATGCGAAACAATGCCATTCAAGGTCGTGTCTTTCAGAAATTTGCCGGGCCAACGAACGAAAGTGGGTACTCGGTAAGCGCCTTCCCAGTTGGAGTTTTTTTCACTACGGAATGGAGTGGTGCCCGCATCCGGCCAGGTATTGAAATGGGGGCCGTTATCGGTGGAATACATGACGAGGGTGTTATCGGCAATCCCTAAATCATCCAGGAGTTTTAACAACTCGCCAACGTGTAGGTCATGTTCAACCATACCATCACTGTAATCATCCTGGCCATGCACACCGGAAAGCCCTTTATGTTCCGGTTTGATATGGGTACGGAAATGCATGCGTGTACCATTCCACCAAGTAAAGAACGGTTTGCCTTCCTTGACTTGACGCTGGATGAAGTCTTTGGCCGCAGCTACGGTTTCATCGTCGATGGTTTCCATGCGTTTTTTAGTCAATGGCCCGGTGTCTTCAATTTTTTGACCGCCTTTGCCGTCAGCCCAGGTATGCAATACACCACGAGGACCGAATTTTTTACGGAATTCAGGATCTTTAGGGTAATCGGCGTTTTCGGGTTCTTCTTCGGCATTTAAATGGTAAAGATTGCCGAGGAATTCGTCAAAACCATGCTGGGTTGGCAGGTGTTCGTCACGATCGCCTTGATGATTTTTACCGAATTGACCGGTGGCGTAACCTTGTGATTTCAAAACGGTCGCCATCGTCACGTCGGTTTTCTGCCAACCTTCTTTGGCGCCGGGCAAACCCACTTTGGTCATGCCGGAACGTACCGGAACGGAGCCACTGATAAAAGCTGCCCGTCCTGCGGTACAACTCTGTTGAGCATAATAATCGGTAAAACCCACGCCTTCCTTGGCAATGCGATCGATATTGGGGGTTTGATAGCCCATCATGCCACGGTTATTGTGGCTGATGTTCCAGGTGCCAATGTCGTCACCCCAGATCACTAATATGTTGGGTTTTTTTTCAGTCGTTGAGTTATCAGTTGCCTGAACGGCGCTTGTCATACTAAGCAGAATGCCTGCCGCCACTAATAGTGGGAAAGCGAAATTAAAATGGGATTTTCTCTTCATTTGGTATCTCCTTTTTTGAGGTATTCAAACAATTTTGGGTTGAAATACAACTGATCGGCTAGTTTAAACGAACTGGCTTTTAAGTAGGTTGAAAGTTCTGTGACAAACAAGAATTGACCATCAGACCAGAGAACCCAACAGCTTCATCAATAAGTCCTTGATCGGTATCTGGATTGAAAATACCATTAGCATGGGAATTAACAAAGGCACCAGTAAACTGACCATGACACTTTTGCTGACCGGGATCATGCGCATCTCCGTGACCGCATTGTACATGGCGTTGGCGTCTGCAATCGGGCCTATGCCGGGTGTTTCGAGCAACTCTTCATCACGTATCGGTTGATTTAAAATCCAGCGTTGTCTGACTAATCGACCGTGTTCACCCACAACCCGCCCATAGTCGCTTTTGCCTTGGCGTTTGGCCGCCATCAGTTGTGGCGCAAATACCAGTAAAGGGGATAGTAAAATGAGCGACCAGACAACAATGAACGCGACTAAAGGTTTGGTCAGTTCATGTACATCCTGCCCATGGTAAACCACGTCATGCCCCCAGCCTGAAGCTATCACCGAGGCTACCGCGAAAGTCAGCAAACCGTAAGCCTTGGGATAATATTCCAGAAATCCCAAACCGGCGGCTTTATCCGGATGTGATGGAACCAGGGAAAGATTGAACTTGGAAATGCCACGAAAAAACAACAGAACCAGCACAATACGCCAGAGCCAGCCCGCCAGCAGCAAGATGTAAATCGGTCTCGCCACGTAAGCAAACCACCAGCCACCAAAGCCCAGCTCTCCGGCTTCAACCGCCCAGGATAATCCATGCATATCGGGTGTAGCCGGATCGGCTAACACCAAAGTCAAGGTGAGGCACAACGCCAGAATCCAGGGCATTGAAGCATCACGTCGCTGGGCGGCGACATGTAAGAGGGACATGAAGTGAGATTGTTCAGCTTCGGTGACAATGCCGTTGCGGAGGAATTGTTTGGCCATGCTGATGGTAGCGTTGATGGCCGCGCCTTCTGACAGAATCATCAACGGTATGGCCAACAGACAACGAATATTGATGCCAAAGTGAGCAAACAAAGGCTCCCCGGCGTCGCCAGGCAAGGCATGGTTTTTGATTACGGCCCAGACAGCTAAAGGCAGCCAGGTTAACAGCGCAAAAAAAATGGCGCGACGTTTAAGGCCCATACCACCGCTACGGGGCGCCAACCCCAATTTACGCTGCCAGCGTAATGGCCAATCATCCTTGTCCAGCAAATGGGAAATATCACGATCAAAATTATTATAAATAGTCATAGTTTTTCCTGGTTACTGGTTATTACGGATGGTAAATCTGCTTCATCACCTCTATGGTAAATTACATTCCTGCAGTACAGAAATTTCAGACTGATGAAGACCAGGATCTATTTAATTAGCCACCCAAATGCCTCATGAACGAAACGATTGAAATTAACGAAGCACGCTTACAAGAAATTCAAGCCGCTAGAACAGAGATTGCCAGAAACGCCCAACTGGATAAATCTTTTCTGATCATGAATGCCCTGGCAGCCATCATTGCCTCTTATGGACTGCTGTCTGACAGTGCGTCGGGGGTAATAGGTGCCATGTTGGTGGCTATGTTGTTGAATCCCATCGCCGGTGTTTCTCTGTCTTTGGTGGATGGCGATTCCATGTTATTTCGGCAATCGATGCTTTGTTTGGTTTGTGGTGTCGGTGTCGTCATCCTTTGTGCCTTGCCCATCGGCTTGTTGCATACCGATATTTTGGCGACTAAAGAAATGCTGGCGCGTACCCATCCCAATTATTTGGATTTGATGATTGCTCTGGCAGGTGGCGCGGTCGGTGCGTATGCAGTCATCACACCGCGTATCGCTAATGCCGTAGTCGGTGTGGCAATTGCGACGGCATTGGTGCCACCGTTATGTACAGCCACATTGTTTGCCGCCCGCGGTGAATGGGAAAACGCCAGTGGTGCTTTTTTATTGGCTTTTGCCAACATTGTAGCGATTCAGTTTGCCTCGACAATCGTGCTTTGGTTGGCAGGATTTCATCGATGCATAGACCGGCTTTATCAGAATAAAAAAATTGTGTCGCTGAATGTGGTCAGTTTTTTGTTATTGGGCTTGTTGTTTGCCGTTTTGAGCATTAATACCAAGCTGTTGGTGTCTCAAGCGGTTTTCGAAGCCAACATCAGGAAAGTTTTACGCGAAGGGATTAAACAATACCCAGGTGCTCAGATTGGAGAAATTGATATCGATCAGAGGGAGGGTAAGAATCTGGTCAGGCTATTGGTGCATAGTCCATATAATCTCTCAGCTGAAAACGTGGGTAAGCTGGAAGCCGAATTACCTGCAGCCCCCAATCAATTGCCCATTGAATTGCGTTTAAGGCATTTTAGAGTCGATGTGATGACCAAACAGGG
>CAZJYS010000020.1:3193-20355 GCA_964550075.1 uncultured Methylomonas sp. | reverse complement strand
CCGGCATTGCCACAAGCCGTTATTAGCACCAGCCAGACCAAACCAATAAAAACTTTTAAACTTTTCATCACTGCCCTCAATTAGATTTATTTGTCATCATTCACTCTGCGGTCACAGCAAAGTGCATTTAAATGCAGTATGCCGCAAATTTGTTTTTTGGCATTGTATGACGAAATAAAATGGTTTCCTATTTTTAACGGCCCAAATCCTGGGTTGCTTATCGTTGAGTCAATCATTTAGAAAATGCAGGAAAAATTGTGATCAGTCAAACAAATGTTCGTCACTCGGGATCGAAATAAAAGCTATTATTCATTGAAATATTTCACTATTGCAGTGGGACTTTTGTTTCTGATGCATTAGAATTTTCACAAGCCAAATATCCTTGATCCAGTCATGAATTTACCCTTTTTGAAAGCGCCAATATTTTTCTTGGTACTGTTGTTGCTGAACGGTTGTAGCAGTACTGATTCAGTATCCAAACGCGATACGGCAAATAGGCAACCCGTTCCTCAGCAACCTGAGCAGAATGCCAAGCGTTATCCGCCTTTGATCTATTCGGGAGCATTTCCTAAACCAGGCGATTTGGAGCCTGCTGTGGATTTTTGGCGTAAGACTTATGCCATTTGGCATCGTTCCGAAGTGGCCTATCACGACGACCGATATATGGATGTGGTTTATGAGGTCATGACTTTACCGGGTTATGTTGGAGAAGGTTTGACCAGTGAACAAAAGAAAGTGATGGAGGATAGGCGCAGCTATTGGAAAAATCGCATCAGGAGTTTAGAAAGCAAGTTTCGCTTTAACGTGACACTGGATGCCGGTGACAAAGAATTGATAGCAAAAATGGAGAGTAGTGGAACGCCAATTAACACTATTCTGGCCGGTGCAAGTGATAGGGTTCGAGCTCAGCGGGGGACAAGAGAGCGTTTTAAACGTGGTCTTGAAATCAGTGGTCGCTATAACCTGCAGTTCAGAAAATTATTTCGTGATGCTGGTTTGCCTGAAGATTTGGCTTATTTACCGCATGTCGAATCGTCTTTTCAGCCAGCGGCGCGATCATCTGCAGGCGCGGTGGGTATGTGGCAATTTACTAAAGGCGCGGCACAAACCTTTATGCCTGGCAATGAGAAAGTTGATAGACGTTTAGATCCATTCGCTTCAGCCAGCGGAGCTGTTCGGTATTTGAGTTATGCCTACAGCAGGCTGGGCGACTGGCCTTCGGCATTGACCTCATACAATCATGGTATCGGTGGTATGAAAAAAGCCCATAACCGTATGGGTAAGGATTTTGTGCGGATTGTGCAAGCTTACGATGGTCCGGCTTTTGGTTTCGCTTCTCGCAATTACTACGCCCAATTCCTGGCTGCTCGTGAGATTTGTAACAATCCTGCAATGTATTTCCCAGAAGGTGTGCAATACGAGGCGGCAATCAAACCGAATGGCGTCTTGGCTGCGGAATAAGTTTGGATTATAGCGGCCTGCTGACATGGATGACCAATCAGGTGTCGTCCATTTTGTAACCATAGCCTCTGACAGTCTTGAGTAGTTTTAGAGCGTAAGGGTCATCAATTTTTCGACGTAGTTGTCGTATATAGACATCCACTACGTTGGTTAAAGGATCAGAGCTATAACCCCAAACCTGTTCCAAAATTCGGGTGCGGCTTAATACCTTGCCCGGCATTCGCATGAAACATTCCAGTAACGCGAATTCTTTTGGTGTCAGTTCCAGTGAAGTTTCCCCTCGTCTGACCTCGTGATTGAACGTGTTTAGTACTAAATCAGCGATTTGCAATTCCTGTGATTCTACTCGAATTTCTGTGCTGCGCCTTCGCATCAATACTTCGATTCGAGCCAGTAATTCCGCAAAAGCAAATGGCTTGGTCATGTAGTCGTCGGCACCCGAGCGTAAACCGGTAACTTTGTCTTGCACCGCATCGTGCGCTGTTAACATTAAAATGGGCGTATCCAGGCCGATATCACGTAAACGCTCGCAAACCTCCTTACCATTGATATCGGGCAGGCCGATATCCAGGATGATCAGGCTAAATCTGCCCTCTGTGGCAATCGTCAGCGCTTCTCGCCCGTAACGCGTTAACTCAACCGAATAGCCTTCGGCTTTAAGGCCGCGTTGAATGAAATCGGCAATGCGTTGATCGTCTTCAATCAGCAAAATCCGCATGAGTCCAAGTTCCTTGGAGTTAAGGGATTCTGTGTGTTCTTCACTCATTAATAGTGTCCTCGTTTGCGGAAAGAAGTGGCAAGCTTATGGTGAATTTGGAGCCCACGTTTTCAGTGCTTTGCACTTGAAGGTTGCCTTTATGGGCCTTGATTATGGATTTTGCTAACGGCAACCCCAGGCCGGAGCCGTCTTTACGGGTCTGTCTGGCATTTTCACTGCGGAAATGGCGTTCGAAAATTTTATCCAGATCTGCTTCGGGAATACCGATGCCTTGATCCGTTAAGCTGATATTGACTTGATTGTCTTCAAGCCAGGTCGAAAAAACAATTTGAGCATTGGTTTTGGAATATCGACAGGCGTTTTCACCGAGAATAAACAGCACTTGGCGTAGCCGCTGTTTGTCGCCTTCTACCCAAATAGGCTGCTCTGGCAAACTGCAGGATAAGCTAAGCGCATATTCATGAGCCATCAGCTGGAAATCTTCGTTTGCTTGATGAATCAGGTCTGATAACTCCAAAATTTCCCATTCAAATTGCAGACTGGCAGTATCGTTACGTGCCAGAAATAGTAAATCGTTAACATACTTGGCTAATTGTATCGCTAATTCAGTGATACGTTGTAAAGCATCCTTATATTCGCCAGCATCTTTGTCATGCCATCTCAAAGTGACTTCGGCTTCGCCTCGTATTACCGTGATAGGGGTGCGCAATTCATGGCTGATATCGGCTAATAACTCCAGCCTCTCGGCATCCATACGTTTTAAGTCTTGGTTTAATTCCAATAATTCAAAGGTGCGCTTAGCAACGCGAAATTCCAGCTCTGACTGGCTTTGGCGCAGTTTGTCTTGTTGGATATCGAGATTGTTGGCCATGTTGTTGAAATGGCCAGCCAAATATCCAAACTCATCATGAGTGTCCAGATCGATGCGATAATTCAGGTTGCCCGAGGCAATTTCGTTAGTGCCTTGCATCAACGATTCGATAGGTTTTTTGATGCCATTAAACAGGAAAAGGCTGGCTACTAAACTGAACAGTGCAGCAATGACAGTGGCTACTATCGCAAACCATTGCGTTTGATGGATCAGGGTTCCAAGTTCGGATTTTGCTTTGGTTACATTCATGCCTTCGCCGGCGATGGCAGCATCAATAACGGGCTGGAATTTTATGTCGATTTCTTCGCTGGAGTATTTGTTCAGAGCTTCTCTCGCCAAGTCGATTTGGCCTTGTTCCCGTAACTGTTCAACCTCCTTGAAGCGGTATTCGCTGGCATCCAGAAAAGCCGTCAAATTGGCAACCCGTTCCAGCTCAGATGCTTTGTTATGTGTTTCGTTGATGACCGCAGCATTTCTGAGTGATTGCATGGCCTCAAGTAAACGTTTTTTGGAGATATTTAGGTCGGATTTGGTCAGGGCTGATTCTGTAATCAAGTGATCCATTCGCAGCTTGAAATACCGATACGCTTCCTGTGATAAACGTTCATAGCACTCGAGTGTTTCATAAGCCATTTGGGTGCGGTGAAATTGTGTTGCAATTTGCTCGGAACCCCAGTACAGCATCGCACCTAGCGTTAAGCCAAAGCCGAAAAATACCGTCATGACGAATGCCAAGCGAAGCCGGAACATAAGCTCAATGGCCCTCTAAGTTTTCATCCATTTGCTTTTCCATTGAACGGAGGGCTTCCAGTTTTTCTCTTAGCAAATGGTTTTCGGTGGGTTTTTCGGTGTTTTCTTTGGGTTCTGTCAGCAATTTCGATTTTTTAGTTTTTTGCTTAATCGCTACCGGCTTGATTGATTGATTGTGAATGCGCTGTAAGGTTAGGGTGTGAATACTAATGAATTTTTGCAGTTTTTCATCGAGCGGGTAATTTGGACTAATGGCTTTAACACCCGCCAGAATTTTGGGGATATCGCCGCAAGCATCACATAACAAGCGCCCCACCATGAGTTGCAATTGCACATCATCAGAAGACAAGAGTTGATGTGCGGTGAGTAATGAATGACATAATTCGATTTTTTCCGGGTCTGGCATGATGCTCATGCGCGCGCCAAAATCCAGAAGTTTATCCACACTCACCGGTGAGAACGGTTCTGGCTGAGTGATGGGGGTGTTTTCTGTGGTAGCGGTAAATTCGGCACATCCGCTGAATAGCCAGGCCAGACTCAAATAAGCCACTGAGCGTTTAAAAAATGTCGACATTGTAAATGCTTTTAATGGGGGTGTTACATGGACAAAGGCAGTTGCACACGAATGTGAGCGCCAAGATATCCCGGTTTCGGGGCTAAATAATCGATCTTGCCCTGATGTTGGGCTACATATTCTCTGATCAAAGTTAATCCTAACTCGGGTTGGTTTTCGAATGCCTCATTTTGGTTTGTGGCATGTCGGTAGAAAGGCGCAAATGTGAGGTTGCGATCTTCCGCTGACAAGCCAAGGCCATCGTCCTCTACTTCTAATTGCAGCCAGTCTTCCACATGACTGAGTGTGACTCTTATTTCGCCTGCTTCAGGAGAATAGCGGGTGGCGTTATGCAGCAGCTGTTCGAAAATGTCATGGATGTGTTGATAAACCGCATGAATTTTCAGGGGTTCGGTGGTTTTTTGCATTGTGATGGATTTGGCATCAAGTGCCGATTGGGCTTCAGCGATGACTGTCTCGAGTAATTGCTCTGCATCAAGGGATTCTCTTTGATGTTGGGGGCCGACAATCAGTGCCTGATGATACTGGGTGAGTTGTTGCTGGATATTCTTTAGCTTATTCAGGCTGGTTTTGATTGTTTGATGTCTGTCCGTTTCCGGCATTTGTTCTGCATTCTCGACTGGATTCAAAGCATTATCGATTTCGTTGGCCAAGTTTTTTAGTAACTGTTGTTTTGATAGTTGCAACCAAAGTAACTGCGAGCGGAGCCACTCCAGGTGTTCGGCCCAAACATGTAAATCGCGGGTTCCGCTTAATTCAATGGGGCTTTGCAACTGATTTGAGCTTAAACGACGAATTGCATGATCCAGTCTGGCAAAGGAACGGGATAGGATGGTCAGAAGTAGTAAAATCACAGTGAAGCCGATTAGCAACAGTATCGAGCCTTGTAACCACAGCGATTTTTCTAGTGCTTCGGCACTTTGGGTTTGAGTGTCAAAGGTTTGTTCCACATTGGTTTCAAATGCCTTTGATAGGCTATTAGACGATTCACGTAAGCCTAAAAAGGCTTCATCAATGGGTAGTTTAAAGTTATTACTCGATTCCGAGTTGATGATTTCTTGGTAAATCAAATTTTCTTTTTCTGATAGTTCGTTGATTAATAACGTAGTTTTGTTGTCGATATTCAGTTTTAACAAAGCGGTTAAGGCTTGTTTGAAAGCCGTTCTTGCCGATTCATAAGATTCTCGTTCATACGGATGACGAATGGCCGGATCGGATAGCAATACAAAAAGCCGGGCTTTACGTTCTATGTCCGAGGCTTTTTGTAATACCAAGCCGAGGGTTTTGGTTTGCTCTAAAATCTGAATATTGATAGATCGGCCAACTGCTGATGAGGTATGCAGGGTACGCGCTGCATACAGCTCAGCTACATACACCGGGATCACTGCAATAGCGAAACCCAGTAAAATTAGAGATTTAAGTGATAAATGAGCGATTAATTTCATCCGTTTATTACAAGACAGTGGTTCAGCTTTAGTCACGACACTCCTAGATTTTAAATGAATATTCCCTGAAAACCGGTAAGATATCATCGACTTTCATACCCTGGAAAACGCTTAGGCAAACTGCAGGTTCATCAAGCCGGATGAGCCAGCCTGGGTTTGTATCTTGCAGCTATTTATCCTCAATCACTTCAGCAGCTATATTTAAGTTCAATTCATGATAACGGAGAATATCAATCCAATGGTGGCTGAATGGCCTGTAACCCGTAAATTTTGTGTCGCGCCTATGCTGGATTGGACTGACAGGCATTGTCGGTACTTTTATCGACTCCTGTCAAAAAAAGCCGTTTTGTATACCGAAATGGTAACGACGGGGGCTATTTTACGAGGTAATCAGTCACGACATTTGCAATTTCATCAGGCTGAACATCCTTTGGCTTTGCAATTGGGTGGAAGCAATCCGCTCGACTTGGCGTCATGCGCCAAGATTGCCGAAGATTATGGCTATGACGAGATTAACTTGAACATTGGTTGCCCCAGCGACAGAGTGCAAAATGGCCGTTTTGGCGCTTGTTTAATGGCTGAACCGCAGTTGGTGGCGGAATGTGTTCACAGTATGCAGCAAATGGTGAAGATTCCGGTGACGGTCAAATCGCGTATAGGCATTGATGAACAGGATTCTTATGCAGAGTTATGTCACTTTATCGCTACTGTGGCTGATGGCGGTTGTCAGACATTTATCGTTCATGCCCGTAAAGCTTGGCTTTCCGGGCTTTCTCCCAAGCAGAATCGCGATATCCCGCCTTTACGGTATGACGTGGTTTTTCAGTTGAAGCAGGATTTTCCAAAGTTGGAAATCATTATTAATGGCGGAATTACTGATTTAAAAGCTTCGCAGGATTTGCTGAACCAAGTGGATGGGGTAATGCTCGGTAGGGAGGTTTATCACAATCCCTATCTGTTAAGTGAGGTGGATAATGGCTTGTATGCCATGGACAGCCCGGTTAAATCCAGGCAGGAGGTGGCGATTGCCTTGATTCCTTACATTCAGCAACAGTTGCAGCAAGGTGAACGTCTCAACAGTATCACTCGACATATATTAGGATTATTTCATGGTGAGGAGGGCGCGCGTGCTTGGCGGCGTCATTTGAGTGATAACGCCAATAAACCGGGAGCTGACGAACAAGTACTTTTGCGTGCCTTAGAATTTACGAGTTGATGCTGTATACTCGCAGAATTTTTTAATCGGGGGCAGGTGATGGAAGAATATTTCTCCAAAATTATTCAGGCGATAGGTGAAGACATAAACCGCGAAGGTCTGCGTGATACCCCAAAGCGTGCAGCAAAAGCCTTCAGGTTTCTCAATAACGGTTATGAGAAAACCTTGGACGAGGTATTGAATGGGGCTATTTTTCAAGCTGACACCGAGGATATGGTGATCGTTAAGGATATAGAGCTTTATTCGCTCTGCGAACATCACCTGCTGCCGTTTATCGGCAAATGTCATATTGGTTATCTGCCGCAAGGTAAGGTTTTGGGCTTGTCAAAATTAGCCCGGATAGTCGATATGTACGGTCGTCGTTTGCAAATCCAGGAACAATTGACTCGTCAGATCGCTACTGCCGTACAAACAGCCGTCAATGCACGCGGCGTGGCTGTGGTGATTGAAGCCAAGCATTTATGCATGATGATGCGGGGTGTGGAAAAACAAAACTCGGTGATGACGACCTCTGTGATGACCGGTATTTTTCGAGAAGAGATCAGTACACGATCTGAGTTTTTGAACTTGATCAATCGAAAGTAAAGCTGCATTCTGCTTTTTAATCCCAAATTTTTTTCAGTTGAATACTGAATGGCATCATCCATAAATATTCAGCACCATCTTGAGTAAACGGAATACTTACCAAAGCTGTCATCCATGACAATCTTGTCCTGCGATGGCCGAACTACGAATTCCGCGTATCTGCGGGCTATTAATCTGAGGAGGCAGCATGTCACAAAACATCTTACAAACCTGGAATGAGCAATGGCCCCAAGTTCGGTCCAGTCAGCCGTTGCCTACCGGCGAAGGTGTTCTCGATCAAGGAGCCTTTAACACCATAGAAGTCGATGAGCTGTTTGATACAGTCAATTACGCCAGTACCTTAGCCGGACAATCTGTGTTGTATCGATCTTTGACGCAGCCGCTGGATAATCTTGAAGCCATTAAGGCCAAGCAGGAAGCTGTGTGTGAAATTCGTGATAATCCCGACGTGCGGGCCAATGTGGAGAACATTGTGGCCAACGCCGCAAGCGCTGAAAATCGCTTGTATCTGTTGTTGTTCGGTGAGTTTCTGGGCAGTTTTGGCACTGCTCGCGAAGAAAATCAAATAGAAGGTTATGGTTACAAACAATACCGGCGCGGCATAAATTTTGTTTTGAATCTGGTGGGTGCCATACACAACTCCGGTACTCCACAAACAACCTATTTGCAAAATATTTTTAATAAAATCGGACATTTTTCCCGGAGTAATGATTACTCATTGATGGTGGGGCCGGTATACAACAGTGAAAAAGGCTTACAGAGCAAAGAAGAACGTAAGAATTCGATTTCCCCGGCGACTATTTTTCGCCCGACACTTTTCAAGCCACTGCTGATTGGGTTGTTACTCGCTGCAATTTGGGGAGTGGTGCAAGTTTTTCCATCTGATATGTTTCAATTTTCAAAGGATGGAATTTCGGTGGCTTCGGTGTTTTTTCTGCCGCTAATGCTGGCTTATATTCCGGTGATAGGCGGCTATGATCGGGATAACTGCATTATCCCGCTACGAAATGTTTTTCGAAACTCACAGGCGTTGGGTGAGCTATTGGAGGGGCTGGGAGAGCTAGATGAGTTGCTTGCTTTTATCAAATATGCCGAAGCCTATGGTAGTGATATGGTGTTGCCGGATGTTTATGATGCCGAAAGCCATACTATCAAACTGGTTGAAGCTAAAAATCCGGTTTTGGGGCACAAAAATCCAAACTATGTTGGAAATGATTTTGTCATGGAAACCGAGCGGTTGGTTTGTGTGACCGGCCCTAACAGCGGCGGCAAAACAGCGTTTTGTAAAACCGTGACACAAATTCAATTGTTGGCCCAGATTGGTTGTTATGTGCCGGCGCAATCAGCAGCATTGGCAGTGGCTGATCGAATTTTCTATCAAGCTCCAGAGATCAGCCATCTCGATGATGGTGAAGGGCGTTTTGGCACCGAGCTGAAACGGACGCGTGATATTTTTCTGGCCACAAGCGCTAAAAGCTTGTTGGTACTTGACGAAATGGCGGAAGGCACTACCTTTGAAGAGAAAATGCAATCGTCCATCGATGTGTTGGATGGTTTTTACCGTAAAGGCAATAGTACGATCTTGATTACCCACAATCATCAATTAGTAGATGTGTTGGTTAAAAGAAAGATGACCACGCCAAAGCAGGTGGAGTTTGCCGATGAGTTACCTACATTTAAGCTAATTTCCGGGATATCGCGAGTCAGTCATGCCGATCGGGTGGCGAAAAAAATCGGTTTTTCCAAACAAGATATTGATAATTACCTAAAAAAATCATCATGAAAATCGGTACCCCCCTCAGTTCTTCTGCAACCAAAGTATTGTTATTAGGTAGCGGCGAGTTAGGTAAGGAAGTGGCCATTTCCTTGCAGCGTTTAGGTGTCGAGGTGGTCGCGGTAGATCGCTACGAACACGCGCCTGCCATGCAGGTGGCGCATCGGAGCCACGTGATTGATATGACTGATGCCGATCAAGTCTGGGCGGTGATCAAAACTGAAAGACCGGATTTGATTGTACCCGAGTTGGAAGCCATAGCAACCGATGCATTGGCGGAAATCGAATCTGAAGGGCTTGCGCGGATAGTGCCTAATGCCAGAGCCATTCAGTTGACCATGAATCGCGAAGGTATCCGACAGTTGGCGGCGGTGGATTTAGGCTTGCCGACTTCCAACTATGCGTTTGCCGAGTCTTTTGAGCAACTACAGACAGCGGTTGAAGATAGCATAGGTTATCCCTGTTTCATCAAGCCCACCATGTCTTCCTCAGGTAAAGGCCAGTCCATGGTGAAAAGCTCTGATCAACTTAAAGCGGCTTGGGATTATGCCAAGTCTGCCGGTAGAACCGACACGGGTAAGGTGATTGTCGAAGCCAAAATCGAATTTGATTTTGAAATTACACTTTTAACTGTGCGGGCTTTGAATGCCGACGGACAGGTGATGACTTATTTTTGCCAACCGATAGGGCACGTTCAGGAAAACGGTGATTATCGTGAAAGTTGGCAACCACAGCCCATGAGTGATGCTGCAATCGCTTTGTCGCAACAAATCGCCGAAAAAGTCACCACTGCATTAGGTGGGTTTGGATTGTTTGGGGTTGAGTTGTTTGTGAAGGGTGATCAGGTCTGGTTTAGTGAAGTCAGTCCGCGCCCACATGATACTGGTATGGTGACCCTGTTAAGTCAGCGGCAAAGCGAATTTGATTTGCATGCCAGAGCCATTTTAGGTTTGCCGGTATGCACCGCTTTGCAAAATATTGCAGCGAGTGCGGTAATTTTGGGTGGGGTTGATGCTAAAGCGGTGGAGTACCACGGATTAGAGCAGGCCTTGGCCATTGCGGATAGTGAAGTACGGCTTTTTGGCAAGCCGGAAGCTTTTGTGACGCGTCGAATGGGTGTGGCGTTGGCTACGGCTGAAAATGTAGCAAGTGCCAGAACTAAAGCTGTCGCTGCAGCCAATCGGATTAAAATTCTTACGGCAAGCTGATATAAAATCGAGATGGTGAGGCAATGAGGTTTTTAAACACATTTGTTTTAATGGCCTTGATTGCTTCTTGCGCTTCTGCAGAAATGTTTAAAAATGTCGCGCCGGATGGCAGCGTCACCTATACCAATAAACCAAATAAAAACTTCAAACTAATTCCTTCCACGACATCGCGGGCAACGCTGGATATTTATAAGCGGGTTGATGGAAATGGTCACGCTTACTACACCGATCAGCCCGAAAAAGGTTTTAATTACAAACTGATTATCAAGGGTCGTCCCAAAACGTACGCCAGAGATTTGAAGTTCATGTCGGGTAATAAACTCAAGTTCAATGATTTGGTAGCACGTGCGGCAGCCAAGTATCAAATGGATCCAAAATTATTGCATGCCGTTATTCAGGCTGAGTCTGCTTACAATCCACATGCGGTTTCATCTGCGGGGGCTGTTGGCTTGATGCAATTAATGCCAGCGACGGCTCGGCGTTATGGCGTTTTTGATCGAATGGATGCAGAACAAAATGTCGATGCGGGTACCCGTTACTTAAAGGACTTGCTGGTCATGTTCAATTCTAATTTGAAATTGGCGGTGGCTGGTTATAACGCAGGAGAAGGTGCAGTAATGAAATTCAATAACACAGTGCCGCCTTACCCTGAAACGCAGAATTATGTTCATCAAGTACTCAAACTTTACGGAAAGAGTTAAATGTGAAATTTGAAAATGCCAAAACGCTTGTGATGGATGCAAAAGAGCTGTTTTCACTGCCGGATATTTACTTTCAGCTCAATGAAATGATTCACGATCCGCGATTTTCAGTAGCGGATATCGGCAGCGTTATTGCCAAGGATCCTGGCTTATCAGCTCGATTGCTGAGATTAGTGAACAGTTCTTTCTATGGGTTTCAATCCAAAGTAGACACCATTTCGAGAGCGATTTCGATTGTGGGTCTGGATGATCTGTATCATTTGATAATCAGCACTTGTGTGGTGGATAGCTTTGCCGAAATTTCCTCAGATTTAGTTGATATGACGGATTTTTGGTTGCGCAGTGTGCATTGTGGGGTGGTGGCTAGGTTATTGGCCAATGAATGTCCAGGACTGAATGCTGAGCGTCTGTTTCTGGTCGGTTTGTTGCATGATATAGGCTCGTTGGCCATTTATCAGAAAGTCCCAGAGTTGGCTGGTCAAGTGTTAAAAGCAATTGGTCATGATCGTCGAATGCTGGATAAAGTCGAACAGAATGTATTGGGATTCACCCATGCTCAGGTGGGTAGAGAATTGCTTAGTTCCTGGGGTTTGCCGGGCTCATTGTACGAAGTGGTAGCGTTTTATCGTCAGCCGGAATTAGCGATCAATCATAAGCTGGATGTGCTGGTTTTAAATCTGGCCAGTCGGTTAGTCGATGACAGGGCCTATGGTAGGCCCGTCGAGCATACTGTTTTGGACATTTCGGATCATACTCTGGATTTGTTGCGATTGGAGCGAACTCAAGTCATTGATGTTATGGAGCAGGCAGATAACGAATACTTGCAGATTTTTGAACAATTATTGCCCTCTAAACATTCCGCTCAAGGTAAAGTTAGACCAAATTGAGCCAGTAAACTTATTAATTTGATTAATGGCAATCCAATCAACGCATTGGGATCTGAAGCTGAAATTTTGTGGATTAGCGTAATGCCGTAACCTTCCGATTTAAAACTTCCTGCGCAGTCATAGGGGCTGTCGACTGTCAGATAACGTTCAATTTGTTGTGTTGTGAGATTTCTAAAGTGAACCGTACAGCAGTCCAATTCAGTTAAATAGTGGCCGGTACTGCTATTAAAAACACATAACCCCGTGTAAAACAAAACAGCTTGCCCTGACTGTGTTTCTAGTTGCAGCTTTGCTTGTTCAAAATTTCCAGGTTTGCCCAAGAATTGGCCGTTACAGGTGGCAACCTGGTCAGATCCGATAATAAGGTGATTGGGGTATTGTGGTGCCAAGGCCTGCGCTTTTGCAATTGAAAGTCTTATTGCCAGTCTTTGTGCGGTTTCGCCTGGATATGGGGTTTCATCCACATTGCTGCCAATGCTTTCAAAATTAAGTCCGATCTTGCTTAACAGTTCGTGGCGGTAGGATGAGTTGGAGGCCAGAATAATTTTTTGCATACATTCAGTTTAGGAGACAGGTTGTCTGTTTGACGCAACAGAGAGGAATCTGTATCATTGTACAGTTATGTCAGACAAACTTCCTGAACGTATTGATCCAGTGCTGTTCGCCGAAAGGCGTAGTATGCTTTCCGGGGCTATAGATATTGCTGCGTTTGAACGTTTGTCAGATTTGGTTTTGGTAAACGATGGCGTTGTTTTAGTTGATGTCGGGTTTGCCAAACAAGGTAAACGTGCGGTGATTACTGGCACTATTCAAGGTTGTTTGCAGTTGGTATGTCAATCTTGTTTGACGGCTCTGCCTTGGCCGTTGAATGTTTCCTTCAAGTTGGGAGTAGTTGCAAGCGGGCAGGAAGTAGAAAACCTGGAGATTGATTGTGAGCCGCTGTTGCTTGATGAAGACACTGTGTCATTGGTCGAATTGATCGAAGACGAAATATTGCTGACGTTGCCGGATTATCCCAAGCATGATTGGGACTGCATTCCGGTAAGCAGCTCGAAAGATGCGGATTTTGATAAAAATGCTCAAATCCAAACCAATAACCCTTTTTCTGTTTTAGCCAAACTTAAAAAAACTGGAGAGTAAAAATGGCAGTACAAAAGAGTAAAGTATCGCGCTCAAGACGCGGTCAACGTCGTTCACACGATGCATTAACCAGCAAAACCCTGACCCAGGATCCATTGACCGGCGAAATGCATTTACGTCACCATATGACACCTGATGGTTTTTTCAAAGGTCGTCAAATCATTACTAGCGCCGTCGAAGAAGAATAATCTCGGTTGGTGATTAGAAATCGCTGTAAAAAAGCTGATTCCTGACTAATTTGCGAAAATCACACGATGCTTTTCGCAATTCAGGCCATTTCAGTTTTAATCGTTTTCTATAACCTGTTGGTTTTTGCTAGCTATTCTAAAGCGACATATCAGCTTTGATATGTCTCCTCATTTCAACTTCAAGGGTTAGGTCTTAAGCGTGAGCTCAACTCTATCGATTGATGCTATGGGCGGGGATTTTGGTCTCCAGGTGACTGTGCCTGCCGCATTAGCCTGTTTAAGAAAAAATCCCCATTTAAAATTGATCATGGTGGGTGATCAAGTCTTGTTGAACAGTGCGCTTTCGAGTGCACTGCTTGAATTCAAGGATAGAATCAGCATAGAGCATGCTTCACAAGTCGTCGAAATGGACGAGCCTCCTCAAAAAGCATTGAAAAATAAAAAAGATTCTTCAATGCGGGTGGCTATTAATCTGGTCAAAGAAGGGAAAGCCGATGCCTGTGTGAGTGCGGGTAATACCGGTGCATTAATGGCGACTGCACGGTTCGTGCTGAAAATGATTCCGGGCATTGAACGCCCTGCGATCATTTCCACCTTGCCTTCTATTTTTGGTCATACGCATATGCTGGATTTGGGAGGTAACGTCGATTCCAGCGCCGAACAGCTTTATCAATTCGCCATTATGGGTGTTGAAGTGGTTAAGGCTGTTGAAGGCATCGAACGTCCGCGTGTCGGCTTGCTGAATATTGGCGAAGAAGACACTAAAGGAAATGAGCAGGTCAAGGCGGCCGCCAAGTTACTGGATGGCTCAAATCTCAATTACATTGGCTATGTGGAAGGCAATTCCATCAATGCCGGTCATGTCAAAGTTGATCTGATCGTAACCGATGGTTTTGTGGGTAATGTGGCTCTCAAATCCATAGAAGGCGCGGCAAAAATGATTGCTTCCAAGCTCAAAGAAGCTTTTTCAAAAAATCTGTTGACCAAACTGGTAGGGCTGTTGGCTTATCCAGTATTAAAACTGTTCAAAGACAGTATTGATCCTCGCCTTTACAATGGTGCGAGTTTTATTGGTTTACGAGGTTTGGTCATCAAAAGTCATGGTGGTGCAGATGTATTGGCATTTGAAACCGCGATCCATTTGGCCGAGGTCGAAGTCGAGAAAAATGTGATTCGGAAGATCAGCGAAAATCTTGAAATCAGTCTGGCTCAGAAGGAAACCGCATGATTCGCTGGAGTAAAGTAATCGGCACAGGCGGCTATTTGCCTGCGAATGTGCGCAGCAATGATGAGATATCCACTATGGTGGATACGTCTGACAGTTGGATATACGAACGCACCGGTATCAAAAACCGCTGCATCGCAGGCCCCGAAGAGACAGCGTCCAGTATGGCGGAAATAGCCGCTAGACAGGCTATTGACATGGCTGATATTGATGCTGAAAGTATCGATATGATTATTGTTGCTACCGGTACGCCGGATCGGGTGTATCCCAGTACAGCCTGTTTATTGCAACAACGTTTGGGCATTCAACACTGCGTCGGATTCGATGTGCAGGCGGCTTGTTCAGGATCTGTTTTTGCGTTAAGTATCGCTGATCAATATATCAAGACCGGCTTTTGCAAGACTATCTTGGTCGTGGGTTCTGAAGTTTGTTCGCGAATTGTTGACTGGAATGACAGAGGCACCTGCATTTTGTTTGGTGATGGCGCTGGCGCAGTATTGTTAAGCGCTTCTGATCAACCCGGCATACTCTCGACACATATCCATTCCGATGGTGGCTATGAAGATTTGTTGTATTGCCCGAATCCACAAGTGGCGGCAGAGGCCAAGCAACAAGAGCCCGGTTTCATCAATATGCGTGGCAATGAAGTGTTTAAGGTAGCAGTGAATACATTGGGCCGGATCGTAGATGAGACGCTGGAAGCAACAGGTCTGCAACAAAGCGATATCGACTGGTTGGTGCCGCATCAAGCCAATACCCGGATTATTGCCGCCACCGCCAAAAAATTGGGTATGTCTATGAATCAAGTGATTTTGACCCTGGAAAATCAAGGCAATACCTCTTCGGCATCTGTGCTGCTAGCCTTTAACGAAGGCGTACGTGATGGTCGAATTCAAAGAGGCCAGATGGTGTTAATGGAAGCATTTGGCGCAGGTTTTACCTGGGGTTCTGCGTTAATCAAATACTAAAAATAACTATGAGCGAGCAAAATTATAATTTGGCTTTTGTATTTCCCGGTCAGGGTTCGCAGTCGGTTGGCATGATGTCGGCCATGGCTGCTGTTTATCCGCAGGTAAAACAGACTTTCCAGCAGGCTTCAGAAGTGTTGGGGCTGGATTTGTGGAGACTTGTTGAGCAAGGCCCTGAAGTGGACTTGAATCAAACTGAAAATACTCAGCCAGCCATGTTGGCGGCAGGAGTTGCAATTTGGCGGTTGTGGTGTGAAAACACCGCTACTCGTCCAGCCTGGATGGCTGGGCATAGCTTGGGAGAATATACGGCTTTGGTATGTTCCGAAGCGCTTAAATTCGAAGATGCCATCAAGCTGGTCGCAGAGCGTGGACGGTTAATGCAAGCAGCTGTGCCCGCTGGTGTCGGTGCCATGGCGGCGATTCTAGGTTTGCAAGACCATGAAGTGGTGAATGCCTGTGCTGAAGCGGCACAGGGTGAAATTGTTGCCGCGGCCAATTTTAACGCCCCTGGGCAAGTCGTTATTGCTGGGGATACTGCTGCCGTGGATAGGGCTATCGAGCTCATGAAAGCTTTGGGTGCCAAACGGGCCATCAAACTACCGGTCAGTGTGCCATCGCATTGTAAGTTGATGGAAGGTGCCGCGGATAAACTGGATGAGTTATTGCAAAACATTCCTGTGGAAATGCCCAAGATGACGCTGATGCACAATGCAGACGTCAAATCGCACGGATCGCCTGAAGTAATACGCCATGCATTAAAAGAACAGCTGTTTAATCCGGTACGCTGGGTTGAATGCGTTAAGTTCATGCGCGAGCAAAGTGTGGCCGGGTTTGTGGAATGTGGACCTGGCAAGGTCTTGATGGGCTTGAATAAACGTATTGCTCCGGATGCTGTGCATTTTTCGATATTTGATCCTGAATCTTTGACTAACGTTTTGGAGCAGTTACATGGATAAAAAATTAGCTATCGTTACGGGAGCCAGTCGGGGGATTGGTCGTGCGATTGCAGAAAAATTGGTTGTCGACGGCTTTTTCGTTATCGGTACAGCCACTTCTGATCATGGCGCCGATGCTATATCGGCTTATCTAGGCGATAGCGGAAAAGGTTATAAGTTGAATGTTGCTGATGCAGCTGATATTGACTCTTTTTTCAAATTGACTGGTGATGCTTATGGCACTCCGGCTGTGCTGGTCAACAACGCCGGCATCACCCGTGACAATTTGTTGATGCGGATGAAAGACGAAGAGTGGGACGACATTATCAATACCAATCTGACTTCAGTTTTTCGGATGAGCAAGGCCGTGTTGAGAGGCATGATGAAAGTCCGCTATGGCAGGATTATCAATATTTCGTCTGTTGTAGGTTCTACAGGTAATGCCGGACAAACCAATTATGCAGCCGCCAAGGCAGGGATGGTCGGGTTTGCTAAATCCATGGCCAAGGAAGT
>CAZJYS010000020.1:0-3093 GCA_964550075.1 uncultured Methylomonas sp. | reverse complement strand
CGTTCGGCAAAGTCTGCGTTGTAAGCTCTTGGTGGTGTGTTTTCAGGTGCATTGGATGGTGATGCATTGAAATCAACGCCTTCTTGATTAGAAGATTCACCGCTGGTGGTTGGATCTTGGCGCTTGTCTCCGGCATTCCGTGGACCGCGGCGGCGGTTACGATTTCTACGTGCAGGTCTGTCAGCGGTGGAGGCTGATCTTTGCGGAGCTTCCGGGGTGTTCGCGGGAGCGCTATTAGTGATCTGGCTGTTGACTTCATCGGTATTGTCAGAATCACTCGTTTGAGCCGGATTGGCTGGGCGCTTGTTGTGGCGAGGGTTACGTCCACCAGGAGTGCGATCTCTGCGGTTGTTGCGACCGGGTCTCGGTTTGCCTTCACGATCGCCAGATTTGTTTGCCGTTTCTGACTCTTCGCCGGTTTTACTTTTACCCACCAGTCGTTGCCAAAAGCGTTGGATCAGGCTGGTTGAGGTCTTTTTGTTTTGTACCGGTGCCGGGGCGTCGGGCAAAAACTCTTTGACAGCCGCCTTCTCAAATTTGGGTGCGGTTTGTTTGGCAAAATCCGGAACCGTAATTTCGTCTTCTTTAAGCTGTAAATGGCTGGGTTTGTCTTCCAGGCCTTCCAGTGACTTGATGCGCTCGATGTCGTAAGCCGGGGTTTCAATGTGTTTGCTGGGTAATATCACGATGGTGACATTCAGTCTCGATTCCAGTTCTTGAATGGCTGAACGCTTTTCGTTCAAAAGAAATGTCGCGCAATCGATAGGTAGGTGTGCAATGACGCGCTCAGTACCTTTTTTCATGGCTTCTTCTTCGATCAGGCGTAAAACAGACAGCGTAACCGATTCCACGTTACGGATCGTGCCTTGGCCTTTACAGCGAGGGCAAGTCAGTTGGGTTGAATCCCCCAACGAAGGGCGGATGCGCTGGCGAGACATCTCCATTAAACCAAAACGGGAAATACGACCGGTTTGAATGCGAGCACGATCGATTTTAAGTGCGTCGCGTAAGCGATTTTCCACTTCGCGCTGGTTTTTATTGGACATCATGTCGATGAAATCGACCACAAACAAGCCGCCCAAGTCGCGGAGTCTTAATTGTCTGGCGATTTCGTCACAGGCTTCCAGATTGGTGTTGAAGGCGGTATCTTCAATGTCACTACCTTTGGTGGCGCGAGCCGAGTTGATGTCGATAGAAGTCAGTGCTTCGGTATGATCGATAACTATCGAGCCGCCGGAAGGTAGAGAAACTTCGCGTTTGTAAGCCATTTCGATCTGGGTTTCGATTTGGTAACGGCTAAATAACGGCACGCTGTCCTGGTAAAGCTTGGCTTTCTGCAGGTTGTGCGGCATGACCTGTTTCAGGAAGTTATGCGCCAGTTTGAAAGCGCCTTCTTGGTCAATCAAAATTTCATCAATATCGCCGCGCAAATGGTCGCGTAAAGCGCGAATGATGACGTTGCTTTCCTGGAAGATCAGGAATGGCGCAGTTTGTTCCTGGCTGGAGCGATCTATGGCTTCCCAGAGCTGTAACAGATAATTCAAGTCCCATTGCAACTCTTCCACATTTTTGTCAGAGCCAGCAGTGCGGATGATCAGGCCCATAGTGTCCGGAATTTCCAGGCCCGCCATGGTCTCACGCAATTCGTTGCGGTTGTCGCCTTCTATACGGCGGGAAATGCCGCCTGCTTTCGGGTTATTGGGCATTAACACCAAATACGTGCCTGCCAGGCTGATATAGGTGGTTAAAGCTGCGCCTTTGTTGCCGCGTTCTTCTTTTTCGATTTGAACGACGATTTCTTGACCTTCGCGAATGCCGATTTTTGAAGTGGGTTTGCCGTCTTCGCTGGGTTGGGTGTTTCTGTATTCAGGGGCGATTTCCTTGAACGGCAAAAAACCGTGTTTTTCGGAGCCGTAATTGATGAAAGCGGCTTCTAGGCTGGGTTCTACCCGGGTAATGATACCTTTATATATATTGGATTTTTTTTGTTCTTTTGATGGAACTTCGATGTCAAAATCGTAAAGTTTTTGACCATCTACCAATGCCACGCGCAGCTCTTCTGGCTGCGTAGCGTTGATAAGCATTCTTTTCATTCAATTATCCTTGTTGTTATTTGTATCTCACTGAAGCGGTAAACAGGCTATATGTCGCGAACCAAGCGAGTGTTCTCGCCCTTGATCGTTATCTTTTATGGGGCGGCCAGGCTGACTGAAAACGGCTGAGCGTTGCGGCAGCGAGTTATCGACGGACGATGCCGTAGAGGATGGCGCTTGGATACTGGGCGATCTGTTTTACTGAGTTCTTAGCGTTGGATACAGTCACTCATAATGGGTTGAGCGATAAAACCCGAAAAAAATCTTTTATTTGACGAGGACGCTTGGCGTCAAGGTCAGGGTAATTTTTTATATAAGTCTATCCACAGATAAACTCCTTTAATATAGCAATGTTTATGCGTATCAGCAATTTTAAACAAGATTTGCGGATAAATTGTTATGATAATTGCATGAATATCCCCTCCGATAAGACAATTCCCCAAGTTCAATGGCTGGAAATCAGCGAAAACAATGTAGAGCAACGTCTGGATAATTTCCTGATTAGTTACCTCAAAGGCGTTCCCAAAACCCGGATTTACAGAATGGTCAGAAAAGGCGAAGTCAGGGTCAACAAAGGGCGGGTTGATGTAAGTTATAAGCTGGCTTTGGGTGATATTGTCAGAATTCCGCCGGTCAGGGTAGCGGAAGCTGTTGATGAAATTATTGTGCAACCCACCTTGAAATACAGCCTGGAGAACCACATTCTCTTCGAAGACGAAGGTTTTATCGTATTGAATAAACCGGCTGGCTTTGCTGTTCATGGCGGTAGTGGTATCAATTCGGGTGTGATTGAAGCCTTGCGTCAAATCAGGCCACAACAGAAATTCCTGGAATTGGTACATAGGTTGGACAAGGAAACCTCCGGCTGTCTATTGATTGCCAAAAAACGCAGTGTTTTGAAAGTTTTGCATGAGTTGTTTCGTGGTGATGGCATTCGGAAAACCTATCTGGCTTTATTAAGTGGACAGTTCAATCGAAAAAAACAGCTGGTTGATGTGCC
>CAZJYS010000019.1:16981-20500 GCA_964550075.1 uncultured Methylomonas sp. | reverse complement strand
ACAGGTTTCAAGATCAATCAGGTTGCAAACAACACTGGTAATGGCAATTTCGCCGGTGTCTTCATCTTCGAGTTTGACCAAACAGCATTTTCCGCAATGATCACATAAGGATTCCCATTCCTCTGTACTCATTTCAGCCAAAGTTTTAGTTTCCCAAAATCTCATATTACTGCGGCTTAATTTGCCGCAACTGGTAATGTAGCACTATCCAGGAGCCCAATACGGCCAACACTGAAGTCATCATCAATAACAAAATAAACTCGCCAAAACTTAGAAATAGTAACTCAAATGAGCCGCTGTATAAGGCGGAAAGTTTTTCTACCGGCGTTTCCAGAATTAATAACATCACGGTCACTATCAACCAAGCTGAAAATCCGGCGATGAATCCTAACCAAAATCCTGTATATAAAAATGGCCTTTGAATAAATGCGTGCGTTGCACCCACTAATTTCGATATATACACTTCATCCTGACGATTTTGTAACTCAAGCCGTATGGTGTTACCGGTGATAAACGTCACTGCAAAGCCCAGCAAAACGCTGACCACCATCACCCCGCGACTGGCTATCAACATAATCGCTTGCAACCTCTCGACCCATTGCATATCCACCTGAACCAACTCCACTTGCGGAATTTGTTTGATTTCGGCCATCAATTGATCCAAAGCTTCCCGACTATCCAGTACGTGTTTGGGTAATACTTGAATGACATGAGGCAATGGATTGGATTCCAATGCATTCAACGCCTCACCAAAGCCGCTGTTTGCCTTGAACTCATTCATAGCCTGAGTCTTATTGATGAATTTAATCGATTCAATATTGGCATTCTGTTTCAATTGCTCAGCCAGTTTTTGTGCTGCGGATTCTGTCACATGTTCTTTTAGGAATAATGACATCTGATTGCTAGCCTGCAGATTGCCGGTCAACTGCTGAATGTTGGCGACAATAATGTAAAAACAACCCGCCAGAGAAATGGCAACCGCTAACACCAGTATGGTCATAACGGAAGTAAAGGGTGTGCGACTCAAACGCCCCAAACTGGAAAACAGGCCATGGGCGTGATTCAGCAAATAGGCTTTGAAAAGTTCTATCAGTCGTTGCCCGGAATGCTTGCGATGGGTCTGTTTCATAGGTGTCAACTCGCCAGCAAACGACCTTTATCGAGCGATAATACCCGATGCCCAAGACGATGAATCAACTCTATATCATGGGTAGCAATCAACACTGTCACACCGACTTGCATAAACTGCTCGAACATACTCATCACTTCTGCAGACAAATCCGGATCCAGGTTACCGGTAGGCTCATCCGCCAAGATCAACTTGGGCTTATTGACTATTGCTCGGGCGATACCCACTCTTTGCTGCTCGCCACCGGACAAGGCCAAAGGGTATTTTTTTTCCTTGCCTAAAAGACTGACTTTATCCAAAGCCGCTCGAACCCGTCTGGCAATTTCCTGGTGCGAGGTACCGGTGATAATCAGCGGCAAAGCCACGTTATCAAATACGGTTCTATCATTGAGTAATTTGTAATCCTGAAAAATCAAACCTAAGTTTCTACGTAAATAGGGGATTTTGCGTTCACCTGCACGCGTTATGTCTTTACCATCCAGAAATACTTGTCCACGGCTGCATTGCTCCATCATGGCAATCACTTTCAACAAGGTGCTTTTCCCGGCGCCTGAACGCCCCGTCAAAAAAGCCATTTCACCGTGGGCCAATCTAAAACTGACATCAATTAGTGCCTCACCTGCGTCAGGATAACGTTTGCAAACATGTTCGAATCTAAGCATGAAGTCAATCACTCAAAACAAGGCATCTACGAAAGTTTTGGCATCAAAATCCTGTAAATCTTCCTTGGCTTCTCCTACACCGATAAACCGAATCGGAATCTGCAATTGATTTGCTAAAGCAAAAATCACCCCACCTTTAGCCGTGCCATCGAGTTTAGTCAAAGCAATACCTGTCAGACCGACAGCCTCATTAAATAACCGTGCTTGAGACAAGGCGTTTTGCCCGGTACCAGCATCTAAAACTAGCAGCACTTCATGCGGTGCTGATGGATCTAACTTGGCCATGATGCGTTTAATCTTCTTCAGTTCATCCATCAAATTGGATTTTGTATGAAGGCGGCCCGCCGTATCAGCAATCAATACGTCGATGCCCTTGGCTTTTGCCGACTGTAATGCATCAAAAATCACCGAGGCCGAGTCTGCACCACTATGTTGGGCAACGACTTGCACATTGTTTCGCTCGCCCCAGGTCTGTAATTGTTCCACAGCCGCAGCTCTAAAGGTATCACCCGCAGCCAGCATTACGCTCAATCCCTGTTCTTGTAAACGATGCGCTAATTTGCCAATTGAGGTGGTTTTACCCGCTCCATTGACGCCCACGACTAATATCACATACGGATCATCTTGCTTATCAATCTGCAAAGGTTGACTACAGGGTTGCAGCATCTCGAAAAGATTCTGTTTTAATGCTTCAGTCAAAGCAGCACTGTCTCTAAGCTGATCTTTTTCCAAGCTGTTATTGAGATGTTTGATGATGACACCTGTCGTTTCCATCCCCAGATCGGCCATTAATAAATGGGCCTCTACATCCTCCAGTAGTTCACGAGTTACTTTGTCCTGCCCCAAAGTCAAACTACTAATGACTCCGCCGATGCTGCCACGAGTCTTTTGTAACTGTGATTTCAGTCTTGAATAAAGCGATTCTGGTTCAGCAGGTAATTCCGTTTTCGGCCTTTCAATGGAAGTTTCAGCGGGCTCCCTAATTGCAGCTTCTGACTCATCTATAAATGCGTAACGACTGAAAAAGATAATGCCTAATATCGGCAACATCAGCAACGCGCCAACTGCGTTATGCGCCATCGCCAACATGAGCGGCAAGCCCTGTTTGACGCTAAAAATGCCTAAAATGATTTGCACCAATAACAAAAAGCTCAACCACAAACCGCTACGACGAACAGACTTGGGATAGTGTTCTGATGTGGCTGATAGCATTAACCATGACAACACCAAAAAGGTGATGACTGCTCCCATTCTATGTATGACATGCAAAGCTATTTTGGCTGAAGCGGGTATGTCCACAACATCCTGGATTAACCAATTGAATGCCCCGCTAAACCCTTCACTCGGCAACCAC
Organism: uncultured Methylomonas sp.; assembly: GCA_964550075.1. Classification (GTDB taxonomy): domain Bacteria; phylum Pseudomonadota; class Gammaproteobacteria; order Methylococcales; family Methylomonadaceae; genus Methylomonas. The sequence continues at coordinate 17,355 of CAZJYS010000019.1, read as the reverse complement.
TGACCGTTACATTGTGGAAAGTCAGGACAAGCCAATGCAGCATAATGACTGCTAACCCAACCGCCTAAAGCTATCTGTATCAATAATACCAGCATGGCAAATCTGGCCAATAAAACCGGCCCTGCAGGGACAGCAAGCAACGTTGAATTGGATTGGCTACGAAGATAAGTCCAGAAGAGCAACCAAAAGGTGCTGAATCCCAAAAGCAAATGCAAGGTGACTATACCTGGCATGACTTTCAGATTGACTGTCCACATACCCAAGGCTGCTTGAGCTGAGACTAAAATCAACAGCCAGATAGACAAACCGATAGCGGTGGATCGTTGCTCCTTGCTTTTGAAAGCTATAGGCAAAAGTGCCAAAACCAATATTCC
>CAZJYS010000019.1:0-16881 GCA_964550075.1 uncultured Methylomonas sp. | reverse complement strand
ATCGTTGCTCCTTGCTTTTGAAAGCTATAGGCAAAAGTGCCAAAACCAATATTCCAAGCGTTCCGGCTAGATAACGATGAGCCATTTCCTTCCAGGCTTTATTGGTATCCAAAGGTAAATTCGGAAACAACGCCTCAGCTTCGGCTTTAAACTGGGGGCTATCGTTAATCATCGCTTGGCCATAACATCCCGGCCAATCCGGGCAACCTAATCCGGCATCCGACAGCCTGACATAAGCCCCCAGAATAATCACAAGCAGCGCGACTAAAGCACTTAGCAAAGTTAATTTTCTAAACATTTTTTAACCAATTTGAGAGATTCTTAATAACTTACTTAAGTCGTTTCTAACATTGTAGGGATCGTAGCCCGGCGGGTATTTCATCATCAGATTGCCCAGTGGGTCCATAATCAATAATCCTCCAACCTCGGTATTGCTAAACACCTTGGCAATCGTTTCCTGCAATTTGACGGACGGCACAACTTTCAATAATCGCGCATCATCTTGCCATTGCTTGGGTAGGGGTTGTTCTTTTTGCTGGAATATCACTGCCAGACGACGTATACGGGCAATATCTTTACCCATCATCAAAGTAATTTGCTGGGTTTTGTACAACCCATCCTGACAAGCTTGTGCGCACTGTGCATCAGGCACCATATTGACCAAAAGCCAATGGCCCTGTAATTCTTTAAGGTTTTCAGAAGTAAAAGTGTCGTGCCCGGTAAACTCGTTTAACTCAAGCGGCACTGCAGGCGAAATCAAATCCCCATTATTGGTTCCCAACCTAACTGTTCCAGGGTTATCCGCCATGTACCAGGCAATACCAAAAGGTACGATAGACAGGGTAAAGATCAACAAAATGGTGAGCCGGTTTTTTTTAAGCTGAGTATTCACTGCGTTTTTTTAAACTTATCCAGAAAAATAGCGCTGTTAAAGTCAACGCCAAGCCGAACCATTGTACTGCATAGCCCAGGTGTTTTTCAGGCGGGATTGCGGTGTTGATTTTCCATTCCCGCTTGTAACCCTCTTGAGATTCTGGCTCGAGCTCTAATTGAAATGAGGCTATTTCATAACCTAGCTTTTCTGTTAACACTTGACTATCAATCAGTTGCACCACGGATGGCCAAGTTTTCGTTGGTATTTCCGCTCCTTTCAATTTAATTCCTACGGTAGGAAATTGATTAATGCGACCAGACACCTGCGTTTGTGAGGATAGCAGGTCTATGTTCGGCAGATGAGTTCTATCTTTACCCAAAGCCACCCAGCCACGATTGATTAAAACCGCCCTATTCTGGCCATCGACAAGAAACGGCGTCATCACAAAATAGCCATTTTTGCCTTCGACAATTTGGTTATCCAACAGAAATTGATGCGCTGCATCGTACCGTCCAGTTATCGTTGCGCTTTGATAGCGAACTGTTTCAATATCTATAATATTCGTCTGGTTCAAATTAATAGGGGTGGCAATTAGAGCTATTTGCTGCTGCTTTAACAGCTGTTTTTTTTGTTCAGCCCGCCCCAGTTGCCAAAACCCCAAACTGCACAATAGTGCTGTCAATAAAAGATACAGACCTAAAGCAATCCAGGAAAACTGCAGCCGCCTATTTAAAAGTTCAATACTTATCACTTTCCTCTCTGCACATAGTTTTTATTCAGCTTGCTTTAATGCTGTGAATAAATTATTAATCCTACTGGCTGATATCAGCTTGTAATCTATTCCAACGATTTGAATTTAAACTGATTGGCAAGCCCCCTCAAATCATCCAGAATGATTCCCTCTTTTACTAGCCGTTGATCCAAACCATGAAAATTGTCGCCATCATTATATTTATCGCCATCATTGCTAGCTTGGGCTCTGCCTTATTTCATCTGGTCAAAAACGGCTCTGAAGAAGAATCTCGTAAGACTGCAAAAGCATTGACGTTTCGAATTGGTTTATCCCTAGTTTTGTTCATCCTGTTATTTTTGGCTTATGCCACTGGTTTATTTAAACCGAGCGGCATTGGCTCCAGAATCAACCAAATTCATACGCTCGAAAACAATCAAAACCAAGCTAATCCTCAGTAACTTCTGTACAAAAAAAAAGCGCGAACCCAAGGGAACGCGCTTTTTATCCTGTGACAGTACTACATGATATAAACGAAAATAAACAGACCCAGCCAGACCACGTCGACAAAGTGCCAATACCAAGCAGCCGCTTCAAATGCAAAATGGTTTTCCGGACTGAAGTGACCTTTCCAACTTCTAAACATCACGACTGACAAAATAATCGCACCGATACATACGTGTAAGCCGTGGAATCCAGTCAACATAAAAAAGGTAGAGCCATAAATGCCTGAACCTAAGGTCAAACCCATTTCATGGTAGGCTTCGTAATACTCAGTCGCTTGACAGGCAACAAACAAAAAGCCCAAACCCACAGTCGCCAAAAGCCCTTTGATCAGTTGATCACGATTTTTTGCTAATAAGCCATGATGAGCCCAAGTACAGGTCACGCCGCTAGACAACAGCAACAAGGTGTTAATGAATGGCAAGCCAAATGCACCCATTGGTTCAAAATCGCCCCCTACTTTACCTGGGCCGTTGGTAGGCCAGACGGCTTCAAATCCAGCCCACAACGTGCCTGTAGAGCGACCAGGACCACTGAGGAATTCGCCTTCAACTGAGCCTAACCAAGGCACCGATATATTGCGTGCATACCAAAGTGCACCGAAGAACACAGCAAAAAACATGACTTCGGAAAAAATAAACCACATCATGCCCATACGATAGGAAATACCTACGCCGTGGTTATACATACCTGCTTCACTTTCAGTAGATTGCAGGGCAAACCATAAACCCAGCATAATCAAAAACGCCAAGAAACCCACGATCATCATCCCTGAACCGATTGATGAACCATTCAGGTAATTGGCAAAACCCGCCAGCATCAGCATTAGACCCGCTGTAGCCATGATCGGCCATACGGCCTTATGCGGGATGTAATAAGCGTCATTTGTAGACATAAGCTTCCCCTCTCAATTTTCAGTGTTATTAGTTTTGTCAAAAAAAGTATAAGACAGTGTAATAGTCTTATAACGCTCCGGCAGTTTCGGATTCACCACGAATCGAACCGGCATAATTTTTTCTTCATTTGCTTCAAACGTTTGTAATTCAAAGCAAAAACATTGGGTTTTTTTAAAGAACTCTTCAGCCAAACCCGGCGAAATACTGGGAATCGCTTGTGCCTTAAGCTGATGGTTCAGCTTATTCTTGGCATAAAAATTCACCGTATAAAACTGTCCGGGGTGAACTTTGATGGTGCGAGTTTCCACTCTAAAATCCAGCGGCGTAGATTCGTTGATCGAGGTGACAAATTCAACATTCACCTCTCGACTTTCATCTACCACAAACTGGCCGTCGACATTTTCCGAAACCTGCATTTTTGCGTTTTGGCCGGTAATATCACAGAGTACATCGTAAAGAGGCACTAGAGCATAACCAAATCCAAACATCAACAGCGCTACCAACACCAGTTTCTTAACTAGTCTGGCATTTTTCTGATGCAGGTTGTCACTCATTCAGAGATCGCCTTTAAAACCGCAAATACGTAAATCGTTAACGCCACTGCAATCAAAACCACTGCAGTCAAAATATTTTTTTTCCGTGTATCCATTTTTTTAGCCCCTTATCTTTAACAGATAAGGGGCTACCTCATTAATATCCAAGCTTAAATATGCTCGGTTGGGATGATGGTCGGCGGTGTACTGAAGGTGTGATAAGGCGCAGGTGAAGGAATAGTCCATTCCAGACCATGCTTGCTGGCTTCTTCCCACACTTCGTCAGTTGCTTTAACACCGGTACCGCCGCGAATAGTGTCAATCACGATATAAACAAACAGTAATTGACTAAATCCATAGATAAATGCACCGATACTGGAAACCATATTCCAATCCGCAAATTGAATAGCGTAATCAGGAATACGACGCGGCATACCGGCTAATCCCAGAAAATGTTGCGGGAAAAACAGGATATTGACCGATACCACTGACAACCAAAAATGAAGTTGGCCAATTTTTTCGTTGTACATATTACCGGTCCACTTAGGCAACCAGTAATAACCAGCGGCCATCAGAATAAACACAGATGCAGGAACCAAGGTGTAATGAAAGTGGGCAACGATAAAATAAGTATCGTGGTATTGAAAATCCACCGGAGCAACTGACATCATCAAACCAGTAAAGCCGCCCATGGTAAACAATACAACGAAGGCAATGGAGAACAGCATAGGCGTTTCAAAAGTCATCGCGCCTTTCCACATGGTCGCAGTCCAGTTAAACACTTTTACACCGGTTGGTATTGCAATCAGCATGGTGGCGTACATAAAGTAAAGCTCGCCAGCCACTGGCAAACCCACTGTAAACATATGGTGAGCCCAGACGATGAACGACAGGAAAGCAATCGCACCGGTCGCATAAACCATGGATGAATAACCAAACAAGGGTTTACGGGCAAATACAGGAATGATGGTTGAAGCCACACCGAAAGTTGGCAGGATCATTACATACACTTCAGGGTGTCCGAAGAACCAGAAAATATGCTGATACAACACTGGATCGCCACCGCCAGCAGCATCGAAAAAGCTGGTGTCAAAGAAACGGTCGGTTAACAACATGGTGACCGCACCGGCAAACACCGGCATGATTGCGATTAACAAGAATGCGGTAATCAACCATGTCCAGACAAACAACGGCATTTTCATCAACGTCATGCCAGGGGCACGCATGTTGAAGATAGTGGCAATCACGTTGATCGCGCCCATGATGGATGAAACACCCAACATATGCACGGCAAACACTGCAAAAGGCATAGCCTTACCGGTTTGCATCACCAATGGCGGATAAAAAGTCCAACCAGCCGAAGGCGCGCCGCCTTCCATAAACAAGGTGCTGGCAATCAGCAGGATACCCGCCACCAACATCCAGAAGCTCATGTTGTTCATACGCGGCAAAGCCATATCAGGTGCCCCGATCATCATTGGAATCATCCAGTTGGCTAGTCCAACGAACGCTGGCATCACCGCTCCGAATACCATCACCAGTGCATGCATGGTGGTCATCGAATTAAAGAAGTTGGGATCAACAAATTGCAGACCAGGCTCGAACAATTCGGAACGAATGATCAAAGCCATTGAACCACCCACAAAGAACATCACCAACGAGAACACCAGATACATGGTGCCAATGTCTTTATGATTGGTGGTAAATAACCATCTTAAAACGCCTTTTTCAGGGCCGTGATCGTGATGATCGTGATGATCATCATGCTCTGTAGCGACAGCAGTCATACTTAAATACCTCAACAAAAATTTAAAAATGAGTTGGACAAGAAAATTAACAATTTACTCATCATCGTCCCATTTAGGCGTAATTTTATCAGGCTGAATTTCATCGCCTACGTTATTGCCTAAGTCTGGTGCATTTCTGATATAGGTAATCAGTTCGGCCAACTGGTCATCCGGCAATTTACGGAAAGCCGGCATTTTGCTGGTGCCCGCTTGAATAAAACCGATTAGCTGATCCATATTACCGGTTACTTTGGCGCTTCCTCTTAAAGCGGGATACCAGCCGGAAATACCGTTACCATCAATTTGGTGGCAAGCAACACAGTTTTTCAAATACACGGACTCCCCTTTAGCCATCAAAGAAGCACGGCTTTGAGCGCTCAAGTCAGGCGCTTGATTTTGTTTTTCCAGAGAAGTTTTAACCCAGGCGTCGTATTCTTCTTGCTCCATCGCAATCACAACGATAGGCATGAAGCCATGATCCCTGCCGCACAACTCGGTGCACTGACCACGGTATGTGCCGGGCTTATCAACATAGGTCCAGGCTTCGTTAACAAAGCCAGGGTTGGCGTCTTTTTTCCAGCCCAAATCAGGCACCCACCAGGAGTGGATAACATCGGCTGCAGTAAATAGAAAACGGATTTTCTTTTTGACGGGAACCACTAAAGGTTTATCTACATTCAGCAAATAATTAGGTACCGAGCGCGGATCCATGGTGTTAACCCGATGCACTTTTTCACTGGCTTCATCCAGATGGCTTTCGAAATGAACACCACTATCCAGATATTCATAATCCCAGTACCACTGTTTGCCCGTGACCTTAATACTCATTTCGGACTCTTGTACCTTGTCCAAATCGATAACAGCTTTAGTAGCAGGCACAGCCATACCCACCAAAATCAGAGTCGGGATGATGGTCCAGATAATCTCGACCGTGGTATTTTCATGAAATTGTTCAGCTTTATGGCCTTTGGATTTACGGTGATGGTAAATCGAATAAAACATAGTGCCAAAAACACCAATACCGATGAATACGCAGATCCACAAAATCAGCATATGCAGATCGTATAACTCATTACTGAGTTGCGTCACCCCTTTCATGAGGTTGAGTGTATAGTCCGCCTGCGCAGTTCCTAACCCTAGGGCTAACAGAACCAGACCGGCGAGCAGTTGCTTTGTTTTCTTCACGGAGCAGCCTCCTCGATTGTAGTTATAAACTTGTATGCGTATATCTTATTGTAATTCTGTAGCCTGCAATCGAGCAGACAACGCTTCCTTTTACCGATAATTATCACAAATTAACCGGTAAATTTTAACTCATGAGTCACCGTTAAACCAGAAGAGCTTTTCCTAATTTACTAGATCACATAAAAAAGGCCTGCGAATTAAAGCACTCGCAGGCCTTTATTTCTTAAAATAAAACTATCTTTTACTTCAATGCATCGGAATAAGCCATATCGAAGGTTGGAATATGACTATCCAACCAGCTTTTTACCATTTGACCAACTTCGTCCGTTACTTCCGCTTCACCGGCATGAAATTTGGCTTGAAGACCCGCGCAAATTTCTACCAGTTTGTCGTGCTCCTGTTTATGGCGCTCATAGCCACCAAAACCTTTAGCCACCATCTCTTTTTCTTCGTGGGCAAAATGATCGACTACATAGGCAATCAGTGCATCCAGAGAAGCACCAATCGTTGCGCGTGCCGCCCCACCAGTTGCTTCATCATATAATTTGTTTAACAAGCCAAATAGGGTTTGATGTTCCTGATCTGCGAATCCAACATTAGTACCGTACTGAGCAGCGGTCCAGGTGATTAAAGCCATAGCATACCTCCGAGTGATTTTTTATTATGGAGTGCACATTGTCGTCAATTTAACAGACTGAATTTTGATCTGAATCAATGATTGTCGATATTCAGAACCCGAGACAAGTGGATAGAAATTCAAAATCGGGCGTTTCTTGATACGGCAGTAAACCAAACAATTGCACTTCGATTCTGGTTTGCAAATAATCTAAGCTCGCTTGCATTTCTTGCATATCCGGATCAATCTGCACAGCCACCCAACCCGCGCAATCCACTCCTGATGCTTTTATGGCCCGATAAGTCAGCAACGCATGATTGATACAACCCAATCGCATGCCTACAACCATAATGACCGGCAAATGTAACGCTTCAGCCAGTTCAGCATTATTCAACTCTCGACTCAAAGGTGAAAACCACCCCCCTGCTCCCTCAACAACCACAAACCCATCGGTAGATTGCAGCGCTTGGTAAGCACTCAAAATCACATCCATACTTACTTGCTCTTCGCCACAAGCAATGTGCGGTGAAACGGGTCGCTCAAATGCATAAGGATTGACCAACTCATAATCCATATATTGCGTGGCATGCTTTTGAAGCAACAAGGCATCCTGATTTTTCCAACCGCCCTGCAACCATTCACAACCTGCCGCAACCGGCTTCATACCTATCACAACCAAGCCATTGCTCTGCAATTTATGCATCAATGAAATGCTAACCCAGGTTTTACCCACATCCGTATCGGTACCTGCTATGAAAAAGCCCTTAGATGTCATTTGATAATTTGAAGCGCTAACTATGCCAAACGGAGTTCATCGCAACATCGCGATGATTTTTGAGATTAATTCTTCTGTATGAGATAAAAATGGAGCGTGTCCCGCTGCATGCATGATTTGAAAATGGATATCTGGATTTAATTGCTTTAAGGCTTGAGCACTGACAGCAGGCACCAACGTATCTTTATCGCCCAAGATCACATTAACTGGCAAACGATTGCTCTCAACAAACTTTCGTTTATCGGTATTTTTCAAAATATCCAGCCCTGATTGCAGTATCTGCTGACTAGGCGATGGGACTTCCAAAATTGTTTTTTTAAGCTGCTGCAGTAGTGGTTTACCATGCGCCAACCCATTTACTTGCAGCGCCAGAAACCGAATCAACGTTTGTTGAACATCTGTTTTCAGCAATTCAGCAAAAGCCTCCAGAGTCTCAGACTTAACACCAGGCCAATCCTGTTTTTGCACAAATAGCGGATTTCCGGCCAATACAATCAAACTCTTTACCCGCTCTGGATATCGCTCGGCCATATCCATAGCCACAGTGGCTCCCAGTGACCAACCCAATAAATTAAAGGACTCATTCGGTAAAACTTTTATCAATGCCTCGCTAATCCGTTTCAAGGAAAAAGGTACAATCGACTCGCTGCGTCCATGCCCCGGCAAGTCAACGCAAATCACCTGGCAAAATCGCCCCAGTTGCTTGGCAAAATCCCGCCAAACCCCAGTATGCATAGCCCATCCATGTATCAGTACCAAGATTTGACCCTTTCCATAGGTTTCAATATGAATTTGCGTCAAGGAATCACCTTGCTCAGTGCATCCAATAAAGCATCGACTTGATGATACTGATGTTCGGCAGAAAAAGTGACACGCAACCGAGCTGTACCTTTGGGAACAGTCGGAGGCCTGATGGGAGACAATAAAAAACCTCGCTCCAACAAAGCCGAACTGATAGTCATGGCCTGCTGACTGTCTCCTACCAGAATTGGTTGAATTGGGGTAAAGCTATCCATGAGTTGCAAGCCTTGCTGGAGTGCACCAAGCCGGAATCTTGCTATCAATGCTTGCAAATGTTCGCGGCGCCAGGATTCGGTTTGCAACAAGCGCAGACTGGTCCGTGTGGCTTCGGCAACCGCAGGGGGCAAAGCGGTTGTAAACACATAGCTTCGGGCTTTTTGAATCAACCATTGAATTAATTCATCTGATCCCGCTACAAAAGCACCAAAAGTTCCGAAGGCTTTCCCTAAAGTCCCCATCAAAATTGGCACTTGGTTTTGCGTTAGGCCAAAATGCTCAACGATACCACCACCGTTTTTTCCCAGCACTCCGAAACCATGCGCATCGTCTATTAGTAGACCAGCTTGATATTGATCAACCAACTCTACTAATAAAGGCAAATCGGCCAGATCGCCATCCATACTAAACACACCATCACTGACAACCAGCTTTCTTCCAGCGCTATTGAGTATGTGGGCCTGCAAATCCGCGTAATCAGCATGCTTGAACCGACTGAATTGTGCGCGTGACAGCAAGCCGCCATCCAACAGAGACGCGTGATTCAACCTATCTTCCAAAACATAATCACCACGCCCTACCAATGCCGAAATCACTCCGACATTAGCCATATAACCCGTGGAAAATAATAATGCCTTTTCTCGCCCGGTAAACTCGGCCAATTCCTCTTCCAATGCATGATGAGCCCGGGAATGGCCGCAAATCAGATGTGCTGAGCCACTTCCCACACCGTATTGATCCACCGCCATTTTAAAAGCGGCCACCACTTCAGGATGATTAGCCAAACCCAAGTAATCGTTACTGGAAAAGTTAATGACTGACTTGCCATTAACATTCAGCACAACGGATTGTGGTCCATCTATAACACGTCGACTACGGTATAAGTCCTGCTGACTCAGCTGTTCTAAATCCTGCCTGAATTGGTAAAACCGGTTAGTCATCAAGCATAACTGGAGCCACCCATGCGCAAACCCAAGCGACCAAATAACTGTTGATCGTGATTCGTCATCGGATTATCGGTGGTTAGTAATTTATCACCATAAAAAATTGAATTAGCGCCAGCCAAAAAGCATAAAGCCTGCATTTCATCGCTCATATCGTTGCGCCCAGCCGACAGGCGCACTCTGGACTGCGGCATCAAAATTCTAGCAACAGCAATAGTGCGAACAAATTGCAAAGGATCTAAAGCCTCAATACCGTGCAACGGTGTCCCCTCAACCTGCACCAGCATATTGATTGGCACACTTTCCGGATGCTTGGGCATATTCACCAATTGCAACAACAATTTGGCACGATCGACTTCTGATTCACCCATGCCGACTATACCACCACAACAAACATTGATACCGGCATCACGCACTCTTTCCAACGTATCCAACCGGTCTTGATAAGTCCGAGTGGTAATGACCTCTGAATAATAGTCTTCGGATGTATCCAGATTGTGGTTGTAATAATCCAGACCACCTTCTTTTAACGCCTGAGTCTGTTTATCGGTCAACATACCTAAAGTCACACAAGTTTCCATGCCCAAAGCTTTGACACCTTGCACCATTTCCACCACGCGCTCAATATCCCTATCCTTAGGACTCCGCCAAGCCGCTCCCATACAAAAACGCGACGCACCCTGGTCTTTAGCCTGTTGAGCGGCTTTTAATACGGCATCGACCGGTAACAAGGCTTCGGGGTTTAAATCGGAATCATAGCGCGCACTTTGCGGACAATAACCGCAATCCTCCGAACAGGATCCGGTTTTGATGCTCAATAAACTACTGACCTGAATTTCATTAGGATCGAAATAAACCCGATGTACCGTTTGAGCTTTGAATAGTAAATCATTAAAAGGCAAGGCAAATAATGACTGCACCTCCTCTATACGCCAATCATGGCGAAGCGGTGCATCAATTTTTATCAATTCCGGGGCAGACATTCTGGTAATCTCCAAACTGGATCGGGTAAAAGACAGGTCGACTACTTATCAACCCAAAACAATGATTCAAGTTAACAATTGGCCAAATATTATACAAAATTTTTTACTGCCATCACGTTGTATCTTTTGCGACCAACCTGGATTTGCAGAGCTGGATTTGTGCAAAGCCTGCTTGGACGATTTTCCGACCAACCAAAACTGCTGTTATCGATGCGGCGAACATTTCGATACCGCCATAAACAATCCGCAACTATGCGGTCGCTGCCTAAAGAACCATCCTGGCTTTGATGAAACTCACGCACCTTATCTTTATGGCGACAACATGCGTTATCTGATCACTCAACTTAAATTTCATCAACAGTATAAAAACGCTCGTTTGTTAGGCACACTGATGGCAAAACATATGGCTAAAAATGTTGAATTACCGGAATGCTTGATACCGATTCCGTTACATCCCAATCGATACCAACAACGGGGCTTTAATCAGTCAGTCGAAATCGCCCGCCAGCTGTCAACCCAGCTGTCGATTCCAATGAATATAAATAGTTGCATCCGCCATCGAGACACTCCGCATCAAACTGATTTACCTGCCAAACAACGCAAAAAAAATATGCGTAAGGCGTTCACAGTGGTTCATCGCTTGCCTTACCAACATGTTGCTATCGTCGATGATGTCATGACAACCGGGGCCACCACATCAGCATTAGCTGAAATATTAAAAACACAAGGTGTATGCAGGGTTGATGCCTGGGTTTGTGCTCGTGCCTGACTTCATAACCATTTAAAGGACTGGATACAACAGTGAAAAAACAGAATTTATGCAACGCTTTTGTGCGCTTCCGGTCATTTAAATTTCGCAATATCTCGATCAATACACAAAATGGCGACTGCCAATCCACCTCTAGCACAAGTATTTCCTTGCACATGTTAATATATTCCCAAAATCAAGCTGTCTTCTTAACCAAAGTTAAAACAGAGTTATGACCCTTGACCTTCTTATCATTTTACTTATCACTGGATTGATATCCGGCGGCCTTGGGTTTTGGATTGCTCGCAAAACTTTACAACCACCGCCATCTATCAATTTCAAAACCAACCAACCGACCATAGACTTTCAAATGGTCAAACAGTATGTCGAAAGTATCGATGACTTTGCACAGCGAATCACGCCAGCTTGGGCAGCGCACATCGAAAATTGTCGTCAAGAGATGGAATATGCTATAGGTGAACTAACCCAGCGTTTTGCCGGGATTACCATGAATCTCGACTCAACGCTCAATTCGTCCAGTTCAACTTTGGACCAAACCCACAATGATATTTTCTCGACCAGCAACTCCGGTTTACAACAAGTTGTTGGTTCACTTGAAGTCGCGTTACAAGAAAATATCGTCGTACTCGAACGTATTCGTTCGTTAACCGGATTTGTTGACGAACTTAAAAATATGGCTCGAGAGGTGGCCCGGATCGCTGACCAAACCAATCTGATTGCACTGAACGCTGCTATCGAAGCAGCTCGTGCCGGTGAAGCGGGTCGTGGTTTTGCGGTTGTCGCAGATGAAGTGAGGAAACTTTCAAAATTATCTGGTGAAACCGGCAAGTTGATCGGCGCTAAAGTCGAGCAGATCAATTTGGCTATGCACTCCACCTTGGCCTTAGTCGAAAAAAGCACTGAAGATGAATCAACTGCAGTTGCAGGTTCCAATGACAACATTCAAGCTGTACTCGGAAATTTGCAGACTGTGTTTATAAGCCTGGAGGAGCATTCAAACACTCTGAGCTTGTCTGCGAAGTCTATCAAACATGAAATTGAACAATCACTGGTTCAATTTCAATTCCAGGACAGAATCAGCCAAGTGTTGACACATGTCAGCAATAGTATCAATCGGTTTCCACATTACATCGGTATTATTCACGCCGATGGCATCGAATCGCTTCAGCCGCTGAATACAGCCGACATGCTGGAAGCCCTTAAAAACACCTATACCATGGAAGCCGAACACCGAGCCCATGGAGGCGAGGTTTCCACCACCTCCCAAAGCAGTGACGAAATTACATTTTTCTAGAGGTTATATGCATGGCTAAAACTATTTTAATCGTTGATGATTCAGCTTCTGTCAGACAAGTCGTCAGTATCACCTTAAAAGGCGCTGGCTACGAAGTCATAGAAGGCGTCGATGGCAAAGATGCTTTAAGCAAATTGAAAGGTCAAAAAGTGCATCTGATAATCTCCGATGTCAACATGCCTAATATGGATGGCATTACTTTTGTCAAAGAAGTTAAAAAGCTCGATGCCTATAAATTTACGCCTATCATTATGCTGACCACTGAATCTCAAGAGGCTAAAAAACAAGAGGGACAGGCTGCGGGAGCCAAAGCATGGGTGGTCAAACCGTTTCAACCAGCTCAAATGTTGTCTGCGGTTTCCAAACTCATTCTGCCGTAAACACGATTATTCCGCTCCATTATCCGGAATTTAATATTCCTAAACCGGGGGTGTATGTATGAAGAGTTTAACTATTGAAGACGAACTCACCATTTTTACCGCTGCAAAACAGAAAGCCGCTTTACTCACATTTCTAAAAAGTGGCAATAAACTGGAAATCAATCTTTCCAAAATTGAAGAAATGGACACAGCCGGGCTGCAGCTGTTGATACTCATCAAGCGTGAGGCTGCCAGACTGGGTAAATCCTTGAGTTTTGCCATGCACAGCAAAGTGGTTCTGGAAATTCTGGAACTGACCAATCTGACCACTGCCTTTGGCGATCAAGTGGTACTGTCCGAACACTGAAGGAGTAAGCAAAATGAATTTTGATGCGGAAATGCGCGATGCGCTAAACACCTTCACCGTCGAAAGTCTGGAATTGTTGCAAGACATGGAGGATTGCTTACTCAGCCTGGAAGATGGAGAAGACCCTACTGAGCGTATTAATTCGATTTTCAGAACGGCCCACACCATCAAAGGTTCTGCTGGATTGTTTGGCTTAAACCATATCGTCTCGTTTACCCATGTCGTTGAAAGTGTGCTAGATGCTGCCCGTGACGGCAAAATCGCCGTGACCTCAGAACTGGTAGCAGCCCTACTCCCTTGCTGCGACCACATGAACTTATTAGTTCGCAATGTTGCCGACGGCCAAATCGAAGAAGACGCCACTTTGACAGCGAATGGCCAATTTTTATTGGATGGTTTACAGCATTTTCTATCCGCCAAACCCTCTCAAGACAAAATCGTCACAATTTCCGAACAACCCAACAAATTTGAAAGCATTGGCGGCGGCGCCGTCGATAGTGGCAACTGGCATTTATCCTTACGTTTTGGTGCTGATTCCTTGCGTGACGGTATGGACCCTCTGTCATTCATTCGTTATCTGAGTACCCTGGGAACAATAGCTCAACTGACAACCATCTGCGAAGGCATCCCTGCAGCTGAAGACATGAACCCCGAAACCTGTTATCTCGGTTTTGAAATCAACTTAAATAGCAATGCCAGCAAAGAAGAAATAGAAAGCGTATTTGAATTTGTCCGGGATACCAGCAGTATTCATATCCTGCCCATGGATAGTGAAATCAGTGAATTCATTGATTTAATTAAAGAACTACCCGAAGAGGAAGGCTTTCTGGGTGAACTTTTAGTCAAAAGTGGGGCTTTAACTCTACGGGAACTGGAAGAAGCACTCAGCATTCAGGACGCAGAAAGTTCAGATAGCTTAGGCACAGGATCAAGCAAACAAAAACAACCACTAGGGGAAATTCTGGTCGAACAACAGGCCATACCAGAACCCATCGTCAATGCCGCTTTAGACAAACAAAAACAGATCAAAGACAGCAAAGCCCGTGAGAACCAAAGTATCCGGGTAGATGCGGAAAGGCTGGACATCCTGATTGATTTAATCGGGGAACTGGTCATCTCCAGCGCCGGGGTGAATTTGCGAGCTTTAGAAACCCGCGAAACCGGCTTACAGGAGGCCACCAGCGAAATGATGCGCCTGGTCGAAGAAGTTCGAGATAGCGCTTTGCAATTACGCATGGTGCCCATCGGCACCACCTTCAGCCGCTTTCACAGAGTGGTTCGCGATGTCAGCAAAGAATTGAATAAAGATATTGAACTCATCATCTCTGGGGGCGACACCGAGGTCGATAAATCGGTAGTTGAAAAAATTGGCGATCCATTGATGCATCTGGTCCGCAACTCCATGGATCATGGCATCGAAAATGCCGAACTCCGATTGAGCCGCGGCAAAGCCCCACGAGGTATATTACGCCTGAATGCTTATCACGCTTCCGGCAGTATCGTCATTGAAGTCTGCGACGACGGCGGCGGTCTCAATCGCGACAAAATCCTGGAAAAGGCCATTGAGCGCGGCTTAATTCAAGCCAATGCCTCGCTGAGCGACCAGGAAATCTTTGCGCTGATTTTCGAACCCGGTTTTTCAACGGCCCAACAGGTATCCAACCTTTCTGGTCGCGGCGTCGGTATGGACGTGGTGAAGAAAAACGTCACTGCGTTACGAGGCAGAATCGAGGTTGAAAGCCAGATGGGTATGGGCACAACCATCAGAATCCATTTACCTCTGACCTTGGCCATCATTGACGGGTTCATGGTGGGTGTTGGGCTGTCCACTTTTGTGATCCCGCTGAATCGTATCCTGGAATGCGTCGCCTTACCTACCGATACTCAAGATCACGAATACATGGATTTACGCGGCGAGGTGCTGCCACTGATCCGTTTAAGATCACTATTTGATATCAACGCTGAGCCCTCTCCCCGCGAAAACGTCGTAATCGTTGAATATGCGGGTAACAAAGCCGGCTTTATCGTCGATCGTTTGCTCGGCGAATTCCAAACTGTCATCAAACCGTTAAGCAAACTATTCGTGCATATCAAGGGTGTTGCCGGTTCCACCATACTGGGTAACGGCAAAGTCGCATTGATTCTCGACGTGGCTAGCTTAGTGAGTTTTGTTGAAAACAAACGCCCCACTGGAACTCAAAGCATCAGTTATTCCCCCAACTGATTATTAAGCAACCTATTTTTGGAGAGTTGTATGAGCTTTCAGCAATCCAGGGTTCTAGGCCATATCGAATAGTTTTTTCCGGCGATCTATAAATCATTTTTCCATTTATAGATTGCCCCTCTAATCCATCCACAACACTTTAAGCAAAACAGATTTTGGAGTAGATCGACTAAATAAAACCACTGGCTGAAGACCAACGCCTTTCAAATAATTATAAAAAGTCACTTGTATCTTTCTCTTATAGGAAAAAATCATGAATAACATGACCTTAAAAACCAAACTATTTGGTTTAATCAGCGTAGCTCTTTTGGGGATATTCATCGTTGGTGCAGCAGGCTGGGTCGGATTATCGAGTACTGCGGAATCAGTCAATGAAATTGGAAAGGTACGCTTGCCATCAATACTTAGTCTGAAAATTATTGATGAAGGCCAGGCTTCGATTCGCTCTTTGAACAGACGGATTGCTTTTTTCGAAAACGATGCCAAGGTCCAGGCAGCTGACTATGCAGCTGAATTAAAGAAAAAAGACCAGATTTGGCAGGATATTACCAAGGGCTGGAAAATCTACGAACCCCTACCCCAAACCCAGGAAGAAGCGGTGTTATGGGCTCAATTTATCAAGGACTGGAACGAATGGAAGCAAGGCGATCAATCAATTACCGATATCATTACCGCCCTGAGTAACAACAAGGATGAGGCCAAAAAGAAAGAATTATTCCTCGAGTTTTATCAACGCATGGACAAATTACTGCCCTTGTATGACAAAGCAGAAGCCAGCCTGACCAAAGTCATTGATTTGAATGTCGATCTTGGTAACGCAGCAACCAGCGCCAGCGACGAGCAAATCAGCTCGGCAAAAATACAAATGATCACGGCACTAATCCTGTCATTAGCTGCTTTATTGTTCTTGGGTCTTTGGGTGGTGCGCAGTATTTTGGCACAACTGGGTGGCGAACCAGACTTTGTCGCGGCACTGGCTAATAAAATTGCTGTTGGTGACCTTAGCACCCAAATTCAACTCAAC
>CAZJYS010000018.1:18753-20526 GCA_964550075.1 uncultured Methylomonas sp. | reverse complement strand
ACATTCGCGGTATCGGTGTTATAACGAGAAATATTGGCTTGATAACCATCACGCGAAACATAACCAGCGTTAAAACCAAGGCTTACACCATCCAGGGTGAAGTAAGGATCCCGATAACCAACGTTATATCGAGTTAATACTTGGCTGTTGTTAAAGGCAAAATTGACCCTTTTACCGGTACCGAAGATATTATCCTGAGAGATATTGGCGTTAAAAATAATACCTTGTACCTGAGAATAACCAATACCGGCTTGTAGATTACCTGAGGCCTTTTCTTTAATCGAGTAATTGACATCGATTTGATCGGCAGCCCCCACAACGGGTGGAGTCTCCACTCCGACTTCTTCAAAATAACCCAATCGGTCCAAACGGACTTTTGATCTTTCGATTTTGCCGCTGGCTGCCCAGCTGGATTCCATTTGCCGCATTTCCCGACGAATGACTTCATCGCGGGTTTTGGTATTGCCTTTCAAGTTGATACGATTGACGTAAACCCGTTTGCCCGGATCGACAAAAAATGTCATTGCAACGGTTTTGCTTTGTTCGTTGATTTCGGGAACCATATTCACGTTGGCAAAGGTATAACCCTCATCGCCCAGGCGTTCGGAGATGGCTTTGGAGGTTTCGGTGGCATTTTTGCGTGAAAAAATCTCACCCGGTCCGACTTTAACCAATTTCACCAACTCTTCTGGGTCAACGATCAGTTCACCGGAAAGTTTGACTTTCTCCAGGGAGTAAACCTCGCCTTCTTTGATGTTGATGGTGATGTAAATTTCTTTTTTGTCTGCTGTTATATCAACCTGGGTGGATTCAATGGAGAAATTGATATAGCCACGATCCAGGTAATAAGACCGCAACTTTTCCAGGTCGGCAGATAATTTTTGTTTGGAGTATTGATCGTCTTTGGAATAAAACGACAAAAAATTGGTGGTGCTGAGTTCAAAGTCCCCTTTCAAATCGTCGTTACTAAAAGCTTTGCTACCGACAATATTGATCTGTTTGATTTTGGCAACCCGACCTTCGGAGATCGTGATGCGAATACCTACCCGGTTGCGGGTGAGTTCCGTCACTTCAGTTTTTATTTTTAGACCATATTTACCATGACTAAAGTATTGACGGCGCAGCTCCTGCTCTACCTTGTCCAGGATTTGCTTGTTGTAGACTTTGCCTTCAGCTAAACCTATTTTTTTTAGCGCTTCAGTGAGCTCTTCTTGCTTGATATCTTTATTGCCTTCGATGGCGATCTTGGCGACTGAGGGTCGCTCAACCACATTCACCACCAAGGTACTACCATCTCTTTCTAAAGAAATGTCCTTGAAAAATCCGGTGTTAAATAAAGCCCTAATGGCTGCACCTTGTTTTTCATCAGAGAAGGTTTCACCCACCGTGACCGGCAAGTAGTTATACACCGTACCTGCCGAAATTCTTTGCAAACCTTTAACTTTAATGTCCTCAACCACAAAACTGCTGGCTTGCGCGACCTTGCCGGTCAGCATACTCAGCAATAGTAATTGAACAAGGGGATATTTCTTCACTCAATAGACCACAAATAATAAACGCTGCAATTGTATCATGGGGTTAACGGATTCAACCCATTGATAAAGCAAATCAAAACGAATTGCAGGAAAAATCCAGCTTTCTAATTAGCTTTCAACTGCAAGCAAAAACTATCTAGAAAAAATAGAAAAACACACCATATACCATTGACTTACATAGGAAATACCTAGATTAAAAATACTCATACTCAACATTGCCCAAGGCTAAGCAGGTCAT
>CAZJYS010000018.1:0-18653 GCA_964550075.1 uncultured Methylomonas sp. | reverse complement strand
TCGACAGCGCAACAGCAAAACGAGTAAAGCTTTAAATAGTTCTCTGCATTGCTTACCGCCAGAATTCACTTTTGCAGGTCATATAATCAAGGTCTTCAAGTAAATGTATTTTTCACCAAGGCATGGTAGGCAGACAAGGCATAGCGCGCTTCCAAATCTGCAAATTCAGCTAAACCAGACTGACTAATACCGCCAGATCCCTTAATTGACGCAACTGCTCCCGCAGCATCCAGAGCATAAACTCCTGCAACAGAAATACCGTGATCCGGGGTAATCAGGCTGTAGCAGGTATTGATCCAATTCGGCTCTGATATTTCTTGCCCATTCAGCAAATTCACAACAGCAATAGCGCACATCTTGGCTTCTGAATTCGCGGCAAACGCTGATTTAGGGATAGGGGCAAATTGTGCAGCATCACCAATGATATGAATATGTTCATCAAAAACAGATTGACTGGTTTGCGGTTTGACCGGGCACCAGCCTGATGAATCAGCCAAACCGCTATCCAAAGCGATACGCGCGGCAGTTTGTGAAGGAATGATGTTTAAAACGTCGCCGCTAAACCGATCACCAAAATCTGTTATCAGGGTTTTGGTGCTGATGTCCAGTTGGGTGATAGGGTTATCGGCTAAGGAGTGCCATTCAATCAAACTATTCGCCGAGCCGTATCCAAAGTGTTTGGCCCACCCCGCTTCGAACAAGGCTTGTTTGGAAAAACTGCGTTTGGGATCGAGGATCAGTATTTTCGCCCGTGAATTGTGCTGTTTCAACCAAAAAGCCATCAGGCTGGCACGCTCATAAGGCCCAGGTGGACAACGATAAGGATCAGGTGGTGCAGCAATTAATATAACTCCACCTTCGCGCATATTTTGTATTTGTTGGTTTAACAATACAGTTTGTGGCCCGGCTTGCCAGGCGTGGGGAAATATCTCAGATGTGTCTGATTGATAACCTGCAATGGCATCCCAGCGAAAATCGATGCCTGGCGATAGTATTAATCGGTCATAAGTAATGAACTCTCCACCCGCCAATTTCAGCTGACGGCGTGCCGCCTGAATTTCAGTCACACGATCCGCAATGCGCTGGATACCGTATTGATCCTGCAGTAAATGGTATTCAACCGTGAGCTTATCCAAATTGCTTAAACCGGCAAACAGGCCATTGCTGCCAACACATGTGATGTATTTTGATTTTGGTTCGATCAATGTAACGTGGACACTGTCATCCAGCAAACGAATGGTTTTGGCTGCAGTAGCCCCACCAAAACCGCCACCAACGACGACCACATGGGCTTTGGCTGGTTTGGATGGCAGGTTTTGACAGGCTTGCAAAGGTAATGCACCTAGTGCCAAACCTTGCAAAAATCGTCTTCTGGATAGTGCCATGATGATTTATTGCTGACTTAGAAAATCCGCCAGTGCAGCCAATTCGCTATCGCTATAACCCTTGGCGATACGTGGCATCAAAGTGGCCGGTTTTCTATCGTATTTAAAATCCAGCAAGTCTTGTAGTAATTGAGCAGAGGACAAGTTCCCAAAATTGGGAATGGAATCGGTTTTAGATTCTGCGGTGGTTTGATGACAATTAAAACAATTAAGCGCAACAATTTGCGGGGCCAATTCGGCTGTACAATTTAAACACCATACACCCAACAGCAAGCAGCAAGCATATTTCATCTTGCAGCCTTTAAAGCTTGATGCGCTTTTGTCTGAATACTTCGTACAGCATCACCCCGGCTGCTACCGAGACATTCAGGCTTTCCACCTGCCCTGCCATCGGTATTTTGACCAGAAAATCACAATGTTGCCGAGTCAAATGCCGCATGCCCGTACCTTCTGCTCCCATCACCAATGCCAAAGGCATATCCAGCTGCATGTCATAGATGGTTTGTTCGGCTTCACCGGCTGCGCCCATGATCCAGATGTTTTGTTCCTTCAACCAGCGTAAAACCCGCGCCAAATTAGTCACTTGATAAACCGGCACGGTTTCCGCTGCACCACTGGCGACTTTGCATACTGTAGGTGTAATGCCTGCGGCATTGTCTTTTGTAACGATAATTCCATGTGCACCGACGGCATCGGCAGTGCGTAGGCAGGCACCAAGATTGTGTGGGTCTTGCACCTGATCCAAAACCAGGTAAAAGGCGGTTTCGTTCAAGGCTTCCACTTCTTGTTTAAGTCTGTCTTCGCTCAACATAGCTGGCAGTTCCACTGCCACCACGATACCCTGGTGATTTTTACCTTCCGCCATGCGCTCCAGTTTTTTGCGCTCGGTTTTTTCCGGGGTAATCCCGAGTGCCAGCAAATCATCTATCACCTGTTTCAGTCTTGCGTCCAGTCTTTGACTATCGACCCAGGCGCGGCGGATGTTTTGCGGGGAATAATCTAACGCGGCCTGTACCGCGTGAATCCCGAATAATTGGGTTGTACTCATGATTTACGGCGTCTTCTGGATTTTGCAGCTGGTTTTTCTGGCTTGGCTTTTGATTTTGCCGTCGCAGTTTTTTTCTCACCGGGTTTGTTGCCAGTTTTGTTAGTCGTTTTTTTACCGCCCTTACCCGGCAAAACTAGTTCAAAATCGATTTTTTTATCGTCTAGATTGACTCGCACCACTTTGATTCTGACCAAATCGCCTAAGCGGTATCTGACTCCGGTTCTTTCACCGTATAACTGATGCTTGCTGGCGTCGAAGGCAAAATAATCGTTATGCAACGAGGCGATATGCACCAAGCCTTCGACATAAATTGATTGCAGTTCCACGAAAAATCCGAACCCTGTTACCGCGGAAATGATGCCGGCAAATTCTTCGCCAATTTTGTCCATCATGTATTCGCACTTCAACCAGCTCACCACATCACGAGTAGCCTCGTCGGCGCGCCGCTCGTTGGCCGAGCAGTGTTCACCCAGCAATACCATATCAGGGTGGGTATAGTGAAACTCGGCAGGTTTTTTTCCGGTTAAACAATGCCGAATCGCTCTGTGCACTAACAAATCAGGATAACGACGAATCGGTGAAGTAAAGTGGGCATAAGCATCCAGCGCCAGACCAAAATGACCTTTGGTTTCAGGGCTGTAGACTGCTTGCGACATGGAGCGTAATAAAATGGTTTGAATCAGATGCGCATCTTTGCGATCTTTGACCGACTCCAACAGATGCATGTAATCCAATGGTGTGGGTTGAGCACCACCGCCTAAATGCAAACCCAGTTCACCAAGAAATGTTTTTAACGCCAGTAGTTTTTCAGTACCAGGACCATCGTGTATCCGCAATAAACGCGGCATTTTCTTGCGGTTCAAGAATCTGGCTGCTGCCGTATTGGCGGTAATCATGAATTCTTCAATCAACTTATGCGCGTCATTGCGCACCACCGGTACGATTTCGGCAATTTTACGTTCGGCACCAAAAACGATACGGGTTTCCTGGGTATCAAAATCCATCGCACCGCGTGACTCCCGCTGCTGACGCATGACTTTGTACAAACCATACAAGTTCTGCAAATGCGGCATCAGATGGGCAAACTTCTGGATCAGTTTTTGGTTGCCCTCCACCAGCATTTGTGCCACTTGCGTATAGGTCAATCGGGCATGCGAACGCATCACGGCTTCAAAAAACCGCGAACGCAATACAATACCGTCTTCGTTGATCAGCATTTCGCACACCATACACAAACGATCGACTTGCGGATTTAATGAACACAAGCCGTTCGATAAAATTTCCGGCAGCATGGGGATGACTTTTTCCGGAAAATACACTGAAGTGCTGCGATTTTTGGCCTCGGCATCCAGCGCGGTATTGACGTGTACATAGTGAGACACATCAGCAATCGCCACCAATAATTTCCAGCCCTTGGCAGTTTTTTGCACATAAACAGCATCATCAAAATCGCGCGCGTCTTCACCGTCTATGGTAACCAGTGGCAACTTACGAATGTCTTCCCTGCCCTGCTTGGCTTGCTCAGGCACCTCGGGTGTTAAAGATTTAATTTCTTCCAACAAAGCATCCGGCCACTGATTGGGTAAATCGTAGGAACGGATCGCCATTTCGATTTCCATCCCAGGCGCCATATGCAAACCCAGTACTTCGGTCACGCGTCCAATTGGTTGACAGTGTGCAGAGGGTTGTTGAATGATTTCGGCCACCACAATCTGGCCTTTTTTGGCATTACCGGTATCTTCCTTGGCGATCATGACCTCATGGGTAATTTTTTTATTATCCGGTACCACGTAGGCGACGCGACCTTCAATAAAAAACCGGCCTACCACCTGATGGGTATTCCGTTCGGTAATATCGATGATGGCACCTTCTCGACGGCCTTTACGATCAAAACCGGCGACTCGAGCTATCACTCTGTCGTTATGAAACAGCGGTTTCATTTCCCGCGGCGATAAAAACAAATCATCGCTACCATCATCAGGCTTCAGGAAGCCAAAGCCATCCGGATGACCTAAAACTCGACCGGCGATAGTGGTTTGGCCGTCGCCTAGGGTATATTTTTGGCGATTGTTAAAGCCCAGCTGACCATCTCTTTCCATAGCCCGCAACCGTCTTCGCAAGGCTTCTAGCGCATCCGCACTTTCAAGGCCAAATTGTTGAGCTATTTGTTGTCTACGCAGTGGTTTGCCGGTTTGTTGAATCAATTGCAGAATCAACTCGCGACTGGGGATGGGGTTTTCGTATTTCTCGGCCTCACGTTCTGCGTAAGGATCTTCGAGAATTTTAAAATCAGTTACCTGATCATTGATGTCTGTCATTGATATTCATTGCTTTAAACGCCTGCCAAGGCCGAACTTAAGTTGGGATGGCAAAGCTAAGTTAATTTTTAACCCAAACCTGCTGATGACACTGAGGTTGCTATTCGGTATGAACTTGGTGAGTTTTGATGGACCAAGATTCTCGACAGCTACAAGTTGAGCGGGGATTGAGGACTGGGTAAATCGATATTTGTCGGAGAAGGTGCTCCGGATTTGTTTAGATAAAATCATATCCCTTTTTGGTTTCCTTCTGCTGAACTTCTGGTTCTAAAATACGTCGGCATTCAAATTGCCAATAACCTAAACCTATATTTTTCCGACCTATTAGAATGATGGGAAAATTCTCATGGCCCATATACATTCTTAATATATCGCCGTCTTTTATCATGAAAGAATCCAGGATGATATAACTTCTTTCTTCATCCTGCTGTTTAACGCCGTATAACAGGGCTTTTCTGTGTTCAGAACCTGCACTAGCTCCAGGCTCTTGATAACTGACCGCAAAAGATTGTTGAGTAATCAGACTGACTTCGAAGATCAACTTATTGTCTTGTCTAGACAGTAAAATTTTACATACCACCCCCAAAAAACGCTGGTGAGGTAATGCATCTGTCCGCCGAAAACTCACCAGGCTGCCGATGGACAACACCCCTTCCTTGGCGAAATTACAAAAAAGCGCCCGATCCGAATACGTTTCGGTCAACACCTCTAAGTCAGAGACATGCGTATGTTGACCATCTTGTAGTGCATGTGTGGCATCCAGGCCAATGGCTAACAACCGATTCAAACGATCGGTAAACGATGCTGTGCCTTGCGGTTCCTTGCCTTGCCAGCGTTGCAACAAATAGGCAAATAATTCAGCTGATAATTTTTGATTTTCCGTATTTTTTGAGTCCAACGCACTGAACCTAGCGATCTCTTTGCTGCAGTATTTATCCGCCTGCTTGGACAACTTGTGTAGCTTGCTCAAGTTCAGATAAAGTTTCGCTGATTCAGTGCGGCTATCTTTTTCAGGCATACTGGATGTTACGAAACTTGGCGGCAAATCTTCATCCATTAAAATAACGCATTGGAAATTTTGCTCCGCAACCGGTTTGGTTTCGATCAAAACTAATTCACTGATTTTGCCAATGAATTCATAAACTAATTGAAATTCTTTTTGCATTAAACCGGAAGGGAAAGCCAAGCTTAATAACAAAATTTGTTTATAACTATCTTCTACGCTACTGGATTTGCTGAACAAGCCAGCCTGATCGCTAACCCGGCTGCCGTGCTTGCCTAGTTTGACAGCCAATTTATAAAGTGAATGTAAGTCATACCATATCCAGTCGGGTACCGGATAGCTCATCATATAATGAGTTATTACGATGCTATTCAAACCTTTGATAGCGCGTTGTATCGCCAATGCGGTACTTTTGCCTTGTAACCACCCCACTTCCCGCCGAGTTAGATCTTTAACCACACTCCAGAATCCGATGGTGAACTGCTTTTCAACCAGCATGACCAATGAGAAAACGTTTTTCTCGATATCACCTTTGGGAAATCCGAATTTAATTAATCGAGAACGCAGATATTCTTCGATCATTAAAAATTGAGGTCTGAGCACCTCCAATGCATTCAACCGATTGGAGGCACTCATGTCCAATGAAATTAAATCCTGGAGTAAGTCTTGGAACAACCGCGTGGCCAATCCAGGATTAGCGGTGGGTAGTTCCGATACCCATTGACGTAAAGCAGGCTCTGCAAAAGTAGCAGCGAGTTGTGGATCGGTTTTTTGCTCTGGAATAACCAGATAAAAAGAGTTTTTCACACACTGCCCAAAAAATATAACCAACTGAGTTGACTATTTGCCAACTCTAGCTTTAAGCATTGTTGTGGGATCAATAATAAAATCATTCGCAGAACGTTAAGATCGATCAGCAATAAACCAATACCCGCTATACAAAGCGTATTCGGAAATATAAGTCTCTATGTGGCGTGAACAAATAGAATTATCGCAATTATCGAGGTGATACTGTCAGAGCACCTATGGTCACACCTATGTCCACACCACGCCCCTTGCCAGACAACACCAAAGATATTTCACCAGAAGTCAATACCTGGCCATCCACTGATTTTGTCACACCAGCATGGCCTTCCAATGCCACATAATGTCCATAAATTTCATTGATATTAATGACATCAGAAAACACCCCGGTGCCTTCAATTTCAGACTTGCCGATAGTAAAGCCTATGCTTTTTGTAGATAACCCGACTTGAGCCCGTTGCCCGTTGCTGCAACTGATATGTCCCACACCGTCATATTGTTTATAAACAAAAGACCAACCACTCAGTTTATAGGTCATGGTGCAGGAAGTCATACTTGGCGCAGCATCAACTGTTGTTGCAATGCCAACACAGAAAACCATTGCCAGTATCATCCTGATCTTATTGAATTTTTTAATCATCATATCTCCGCATAGCCCCGCGAGAACTTAGCGGGCTTAAATGTAACAATGCATAATTATAGTACAAACGTGCAACCATCGGTCATGAGGCCACATTCAACGACAATAGGGCATTGATACCTTTTTGCTCGTTTTTAGTGTCTAATTCGGTTGCTAATATATATATCCTCGCTCTATCCACACCGGATTTTTCCGCCAAATATTTGGCAATATGGTTGGCCCTATTGACTGCTAAATCATTTAACCGCTCTGGATCCGGCTCCATTTTGGATTCCAGCTCCACGCGGGCCAGTTCATAAAAATCCCCATCGGGCTTATCCTTGATTCGAGGTTTACCCAACAGCGAACGATCGATTTTTTCTGGAAACACCTCAGCATAAAATTTTGCCAACAAACGTTTGTAGTCATCATCAGAAAGTTGCAGGTATTCATGGCGAATTTTTTCGCCTTTATCCCGTAATTCCCCGGACTTCATTTTTTTAAGAATATCTTTCAAAGCATCGAAGCGCATGACCGGCCAATCTTGCGATTGATAGGCTATGCCTTTCACTTCCAAAACCAAGTCAGGCTTGCTCTCTAGCGCTTTAGCAAGATGATCCAGTTTGCTGGATTCTTCAGGTGTTAATTCACCACTACCGGCATTAAAACTCACCGTACTTAAATCGGCGTCACCATCAAATACGGAACCCAGTAATTTAAACGGCGAAGTAACAGCCTTGGTAATCAAATTGACAAATATATCCGCCACCAACGAACCTACGCTGAATTGGGGATCTTCCAGACTGCCACTGATAGGAAAATCCAAGTCGATTTTGCCATCCGCGTCTTTTAATAATGCAATCCCTAATTCAAGCGGCAGTGAAACAGCTTTGGGATTATCTACTTTTTCACCCAATTTAAGCTGTTCGATCACAATTTTGTTTTGCGCTGTCAATTGTGCTTGTTTTACGTTGTAATTCAGATCCAGAGCCATTTTGCCTTTCTCGATCTTGTATCCAGCAAAATCAGCCATATACGGTGTGATCAGCGGCAATGGCATATTATTAAATTTCAATACAATGTCAGAGTCACCATTTTTAATCTGATATTGACCTTTGATATCGACGGTTGCCATGTCATAGACTTTTCCTTGTAGCTTTAGCTTGAGTGCTTCATCGCTATAGCTACTGAATCCATCCACGGCGCCTGACAAGCTGTTGATTTTGACCACAAAGGGTAAAAACAATGAATAATCGGCAAAGTCTGAGCCACCTTTTTGAAACTCGATTTTACCGATAGTAATCTTGGGATCAGAGCTCTGGTCTGTTTGCGAGGTTTTTTTAGTTTTTTCAGGCTGTTTCTTGGCAACTGGCTTAGGCTTGTTGTCCGCTTGTGCAACCAAAAGATCACTCACGTTATTGCTGCCATCTTTTTTGATCATGAAACGAAAATAAGGCTGATCAAATACGACTTTGGCTAATTTATAGTCCTGCTTGGGAACATCAAGCACCATTTGCTTGAATTCAAGATTGGCCCATTTGACAAAATCCAGGTTTTTAACTTTATCTCGGGTAACCAAGCTCTCGATATTGGCATCGCCTTGATAAATAAGCCCCAGTTCATCAGCGACTTTTAATTGCAGATGGCCTTGGGTATTTAAATCGCCATCAGCCAATTCCAGATTGATAAAAGGATCGACATAGGTTTGGAAAGTCTTTAGTTTGATGTCTTTTAATTCAACAGCCCAATTCGCAGAAAAAGGTTCCAATCCGGTTTCACCTTTAAGACTTAATCGACCGGCGTTATTCAAACGGCCAGTCAACTCCAAAGGCAGACGCAGGTTATCCGTATTACTGTAATCGCGCAGTCCAATATGGAGCTCGCTCAATACCAAGTCGACCGGCTTGGATTGGCTTTTATCGGTAAAGTTAATCTGATAGTTGTTCAATGCCAGCTCATGCACTTCAACTTGCCAGGGTTTTTCCGGCTGCTCGGTTTGATTATCATGAGCCGGTGTTGCCGAAGTCCCCGCATTTGAAGCAAATAAGGCTTGGTAGTTCACCTGTCCATCGGTTTGTAACCAGGCTTTGATTTGGGCATCTTTACCGGAAACCACGCCAACGGCGAGCTTTTGTTTTTGCAGATCAAAATCAACTTTATGGGCGCTCAGTTCTGGCAATAGAATTAGCGTATCAGGTTGATTTTGGGCTTTTAAAGCCAGCTTGCTGATATCCACATTGGCATTATTGACCACGACAGCCAAGCCCGATTTTTCGTTGGAGCTGAAGCTGTAATTAGCTTGCAGAGCCAAAAGCCCATCGGTAATTTCCAAAGGCATAGTGTCGTAAAGAAACATTTGCCAGATTTTGTTGAGTGTGAGGCCTTTTAGATTGATCTGGCCTTGAGATTTCAACGCCGTCAAATCGATATCACCCTGCCAGTCCAGATTACCGCCCGAAGCCAAAGCAAACCGCAAATTAAATTTCGAACTGGCGTCCGGTTGGGTAGACAGTTCGGCAATCGAAAAATCAAGGGGTAATATAGCCTCCTGGATTGCCTGCCCGGTTGACAAATCACTCCAAGCGATGTGACCTTCTTCCAGACTCAACCGGTGAATCAACACCGCTGGTGCGCCAGAGCTTTCTTGGCTCTCAGAAGCTGTCGATTCAGCTTTGGGCTGTGACATTTTGTCCAGTAAATCGCTAAAATTAAACCGACCATCCTGATGACGTTTGATATCGGCCAAAGGCTTTCTTAACGCGACTGATTCTAGAATCACACTGCGTTGTTTCACCGACTCGATCACGGCCACGTCGACATATAGCTCGGCAAAACTCAACAAAGGCTTGGTATCATTTGTCGATAATTCAAAATTTTGTATAGCTGCTGTTAACTGAAAGGGATCAAATTGAGCATGACTTAGCTTGACCGGTTGTCCGGTCATTTCAGTCAGAAATTCCGGCAATTTGTCTACAACCAGTTTGGGTAGCAGATAAAAACCGGCAGCTGCATAGATACCAACCAGGGCAAACAGGGTTAAACAGGAAATCAAAAGTTTTTTAAGCACCTTGACCTGCCTTAATGCAGCTTATTTAAAAATTCGGCTTCGATACGGCAACCACCCAAATCAGGGTAATCCGCAAGATTTTGTTCAAAGTCACGAAAAGTCTGGTGCTGAAAAGCTAAGCGGCTGATCTTGCCCTGCACCAGTTCGAATTCAAGCGCACCACCTTTTTCACGCGGACTGCCGGGTTGGGTGACAAACAACAAGATACCGATATTGGCCATGGGTTGTCCCTGCTCTTGGGCCGGACGCACACAACTGTATTTTTCAACCCGTAAACTACTGATCACTTCAGCCAGTTGCGCCGCATTAATCACGACCCCTTCATCAGCAACGCTAGGCAATTGCAGTACAGTTTCCAAACCAAAATTACCCAAATGGTTTTGCAACAGCACAGAACCATTCCCGGCCTTATCGTTGAGCAGCAATGGATACATTTGTTTGGTCATTTCATCTTTATTGGGATTGCTCAACGCAGACAATAATTGCCGCCCCACCGATTGCACGGAATTAATCACACCTTCTTTCTTTTGCCGATTAGAGCTCAGGCTCTCCCAGTCTTGTTCAGTATTGACCGGTAAGCGCATACTTTTCATGACTTCATAGTTTTCACTGGCCAAGCAAGCAGAAAAATTTTTACTACGATATTGTTCCAGTAAAGCAGGTCGCACGGCGTCTGCCATGGCTCGCTGCGAGGTAATATTGAAGTTTTTCCAGTCTGTCGATTGATTCAGGAAGTAAAACAAAACCGCATTTCGGTCAAATTTGTTAAAACCCAAACCTTTCATGACGACTTTCAAGCGCTGGCATTGATTGGATACCTCTTCATAATTTTGCCAGTCAGGCTTTAGATTAGGTCTATCAGCTTCTTCCACTTTGTTGATCAGCTGTTGCAGGGTTATCTCACCTGTCGTGGTTTGTATCGGACTTTTCCAAAGTTCTTCCAGGCTTAAATCATGCGCATCAGGCACACCCTCAACCTTGGTTTTAACTAATAGAGATGGCGTAAGCTCAGGATAAATCCGCATTTCACCCAGCAAACGAGTTTCAGAAGCCCAGGCTTTCACTCCGCCATCCATGACTTCGTAAACCGCCAGACGGCTTTGATTCAAACCGGCGCTATCATTGCCTAGCACCACACTGGTTGGGAGATTGTGAGTTTCTGAGCTGAATTTTCCACTGGGCACTGGTTTGTTTGCCGCCGTTTGTGCCGAGGCCTCCATCCAGCTGCCAGCCAGTTTACCCATCACAGCGACCCCGGTGCCAACGCCAGTCAACACCATCAAATTACTGGCGGCATTAATATCATTGACTAACTGTGACAGATTGGCGCCATGATTGTCGCTAGTTAAAAAATTGTATTCCAGCAAGGTGTCTTTGGCCGCATCCAGTCTCAACCAGGGCGTTAAATAGGACTTTTTGGTTTCGAGTTTAAAATTGCACTTTCCGGTCGTCGCCTGATATAAAAAGCCACTGGCTTCACGTTTGAATTTAAGCGGTTCATTATGGATATTAAACAGCAGTGCAGCTGATAAATCCCCAGACTCATAGGATGACCCCACATCGCCACAGCCGCCTTTTAAAGCGTTATCACCTTTGAATTCGAACTCTGAAACCAGTTGCACATAATAATCATCAGGGGTAACAGTTGATTGACCTTTTAGCACTGGTAAAGCCGATGTTTCGGTTTTGGGATAATCGACCACAATTTGTCGACTAGTAGCGCAGGCGGTTAATAATCCGCTGACCAGCAGGGCAAATTGAATTGATAAAATCGGGCTTCTCGTCATTGCATATCCTGGCAAATGTTTCATAGCATGCAATCAATAATTGCATGTTTATTGCTTGCTTTCTAGAAAGAATAATAAATTGAAGTGGGCTTTGTGGCTATGTTTTTATAGCCTGGAGAACATTATTGACTGTCTTGTTTAAAACGATGAATCTGCCGCCGTTGTTTCTTGTTAGGCCTACGCTCGCGTTCTGATGGGTGTTGCAGAGCTTGCTGCTGTTTGCGTTGTTCGATTTGTTGCTGGCGCTTTACCAGACTGGCTTGTTCTTCTGCATAAAGCATTGCGGCCTCATTGGCAGGACGGCGTTGCTTGTTCAGATCAGTCACAGCCACTTCCCAAGTATATTGGTCTTTGCTGATAGTGATGATATCGCCTACTTTAATGTCTTTACCCGGCTTACAGCGTTGACCGTTGACATGCACTTTGCCGCCACTGACGGCTTCGGCAGCCAGACTGCGCGTCTTAAAAAATCGCGCAGTCCAAAGCCACTTATCGATGCGAATTTCGGAAATTTCAGCCAACTGGCAATCCAGCCTCCGTCCAGGCATTAAAACCACCCGCCATGCTCACGGCCTGAGCATAGCCCAGTTGATTCAATACCTGCGTCGCTAATGCCGAACGACCACCGGTCTGACAATAAACCAAAATGCTTGCCTGTTGTTGCTGCTGAAAATCGGGATGTGCACCAATTTTAAATTCCAGCAAACCACGCGGTATGTTGATAGCACCTTTTAAATGACCGGCAGCAAATTCCGCCGGTTCTCTTACATCCAGAATCAGATGTTGGTTCATCTGACTTTGAGCGGTGTTGACATCCACTTCTTTAATTTGCTGTTTGGCCGCAGCCACTAAATCCTGAGCAGTGAGGGACATATATTCTCCTTTGAATAAGCATACAGCCCGAAATTTTCAGGCTTGCATATGTTTTTTAAGTTCTTTAGGAATCGAAAATACCACTTTTTCTTCAATACCTTTATTTTCCTTTACAACAGTACTTTCTCCACCCCATTCTTTCAGCTGATCGATGACTTTCTGCACCAGTACTTCCGGGGCTGATGCGCCTGCTGTTACACCGACCACATCGACACCTTCCAGCCATTCTTTTTTCATATCACTGTGGGTATCGATCAAATAAGCCGATTTACCCAATTGTTCAGCAATTTCGCGTAGCCGGTTGGAATTGGAACTATTCGGCGACCCGACCACCAAAATCAAATCCGAGATTTTTGCCAAATCATGTACGGCATCCTGACGATTTTGCGTGGCATAACAGATATCGTCTTTTTTCTGTTCCTTGATCGATGAAAAACGTTCGCGTAAAGCATCCACCATCACTTTGGTATCGGTCATCGATAAAGTGGTTTGGGTGACATAGGCCAGATTATCAGGATTGTTGACCTTTAGGTTTTTCACATCCTCAGGCGTTTCAACAAGGTAAATGTCGCCATGTTCGGTGCATTTATCGTATTGGCCCATGGTGCCTTCCACTTCCGGGTGACCGGCATGGCCGATCAAGATGACTTCCCGGTCTTGTTTGGCGTGTTTGGCTACCTGCATGTGCACTTTAGTCACCAACGGACAAGTCGCATCAAAAACCGTTAATTGGCGTTCTTCAGCTTCTTTTTGTACCTGCTTGGAAACACCGTGGGCACTAAAAATCAGATAGGAACCTACCGGCACATCGCTCAAGTCCTCAATAAAAATGGCACCTTTTTCTTTCAAACCATCGACAACCGTGCGGTTATGCACCACTTCATGACGCACGTAAATAGGAGCGCCAAAAGTATCAATGGCTTGGTCGACAATTTCAATGGCCCGGTCAACACCGGCACAGAATCCACGTGGGTTTGCGAGTACGATTTGCATATTCTTGAGTATTTTACTTGGTTAGGACAAAACGATTTTAATCCAATTTTGTTTCCGATACGATAATTCCATCCGCGTCGGCGTATAAATAATGATCTTTTTTGAAATTCACACCGGCAAAGGTAATCATTTTATCCCTATCCCCCTGGCCATGTTTACGGCTGCGCAAAGGGTGCGTGTGCAAGGCCATCACGCCTATCGGCATTTGGTCGATCAATTCGACTCCACGAATACATCCATAGACAATGATACCTTGCCAACCGCTAGTAACCGCTTGATCAACCAGTGTGTCGCCCAATAATGCACAGCGTCGTGAACCACCACCATCAATGACCAACACCCGATTTTGTCCGGGTTCTGCCAATGTATTACAAACCAGTGAGTTGTCTTCAAATACTTTCAGCGTGGTTATTTGTCCGCAAAACTGGCGTTTTTTACCGTAATGCTGTAACAAGGGTTCGGCCACCTGAAAATTGTCCTGATCGGAAAAACGGTCGCATAAATCAGCC
Organism: uncultured Methylomonas sp.; assembly: GCA_964550075.1. Classification (GTDB taxonomy): domain Bacteria; phylum Pseudomonadota; class Gammaproteobacteria; order Methylococcales; family Methylomonadaceae; genus Methylomonas. The sequence goes on along the minus strand of CAZJYS010000018.1, from coordinate 4,247 downwards.
GTAAAAAAACTCATGGTCCCTCCTTTTCTTTATACCTGTTAGTAATACCTTGATAACAAACCATACTGACAATCAGCATTCGGTAAAGGAATCTTCACCTCATAACCACCGCCGGAAGCTTCCTGCATGGCATTGCCGTATTTGTCCTGCATGCTTTCCACAGTAATATCCTGATTACCCTTAGGAAGAATCAATTCCAGTCGATCGCCTACGGTAAACTTGTTTTTGACATTGACCTCTGCCATACCGGTGGCTGTATCGTAGGCAGTAATTTCGCCGCAAAACTGTTGCTGATGGCTTTTGGAATATCCGGAAATATAGTTTTGATGCTCATGGGTGTGATGGCGCTGATAAAAGCCATCGGTATAGCCTCGGTTGGCCAAGTTATCCAGCACCCCAATCAATTCCGGCTGGAATGGACGACCCGCCATCGCATCATCAATCGCTTGTCGATAAGCTTGCGCTGTTCTAGCGACGTAGTAATGCGATTTGGTGCGGCCTTCGATTTTCAAGCTGTCTACACCGATTTCCACTAGACGCTGTACATGCTCAATGGCACGAAGGTCCTTGGAGTTCATGATATAAGTACCGTTTTCGTCTTCCATGACAGGTAGTAACTCACCTTTGCGGCCTTCCTCTTCCAGAAAATAAATATTGTCAGCCAATGGATGCCGGTCAGCCCCACCACAACTGGCCGTGTTCAACCCTTGATTGAGATCATTCATCGATATGACCGCGCTGTCACCCAACACATAATCACCTTCGGCATTTTCCTGCGCAGGCACTGTATCGTATTTCCAACGGCAGGAATTGGTGCAGGTGCCTTGATTGGGGTCACGATGATTGAAATAGCCGGATAACAAGCAACGTCCGGAATAAGCAATACACAATGCGCCATGCACAAATACTTCCAATTCCATATCCGGGCATTCCTGACGAATTTCGGCAATCTCATCCAGCGACAATTCGCGCGACAAAATAATCCGCTCGACACCCATGCTTTGCCAGAATTTGACGCTGGCAAAATTGACCGTATTGGCTTGAACGGATAAATGGATGGGCATATCGGGCCACTGTTCCCGAGTCAACATGATCAATCCCGGATCGGCCATGATCAAAGCATCAGGCTGCATGGCGATAATGGGTTTTAAATCTTTAACAAAGGTTTTGACTTTGCTGTTATGGGGAATGACATTGGTAGCCAGAAAAAATTTTTTCCCCAGCTGATGAGCTTCTGCAATACCCTTGGCTAGATTATCGGCCATAAAATCATTATTACGCACCCTCAAGCTATAGCGCGGTTGACCGGCATAGACTGCATCGGCGCCAAAGGCAAAAGCGTAACGCATGTTTCTAAGGGTTCCAGCGGGAGAAAGCAGTTCGATATTTTTCATTTGAGCTAAACAATTAATAAATTAGCAATAGTTTAACAAACTCTATCCTCGGAGTCCGATCTAGCCATTTTCGTGATATTGGATCAGTCTGGCTATACTCATGCTTGAACAACACTAAATAAGGGCATATTCATGTCTTACCCAATTGAACAAAAATTAGTCATTGCTGTTTCTTCTAGCGCCTTGTTTGATTTATCCGAATCTCAAGCTGTTTTTATGGAATACGGCCCAGCGGCCTATAAAACTTTTCAAACCGCCAATCTCAATAAAGTTTTGGAAAAAGGCGTTGCTTTTCCGTTTATCAAGCGCTTGCTGAATATCAACAAACATTTTCCTGTGCAGACCCCGGTTGAAGTGGTATTGCTTTCCAGAAATTCAGCAGCTACCGGTAAACGAGTATTCAGGTCGATTGCACATTATGAACTTGCCATTTCCAGAGCTGCATTCATGGATGGAAAATCACCTTACGCCTATATACCGGCTTTCAACGCGGCGCTTTTTCTTTCCGCCAACGAAGAGGATGTTAAACAAGCGATTAAATGCGGCTATCCCGCCGGCACGGTGCTGCCCAGCATCGTAGTGGATAATGATCAGGAGGAATTAATCATCGCGTTTGATTTTGATGGCGTCATTGCCGACGACGAATCAGAAACCGTTTATAAAAATGCGGATTTGCCAAAATTTCATGAATATGAAACGTCAAATGCCCATATTCCGCACAGACCTGGGCCATTGGCAGCATTATTCAAGAGCCTGAATTACTTACAGACTTTGGAAGATGCTGAGCAGGAAAAAAATCGGGACTACAAACGCATTATACGCACGGCAGTCATTACAGCTCGTAATGCACCAGCTCATGAAAGAGTTATCACGACGCTTGAAGATTGGGGCGTCAGCGCCAATGAAACTTTTTTTCTGGGCGGTATGCAAAAAGAACGGATTCTCTCCACTTTGAAACCGCACATGTATTTCGATGACCAGAAAACCCATCTGCAATCGGCCGCGGGAAACATACCCATGGTGCATATTCCGTTTGGGATTGCCAATTCACTTTAAGGATCGACCGGGTTTAAAGCACGTTGGAATGTCAGACAAAGGCACTTACACAGCAATGCTATCAACACTCAACAACTGAAAATTCATCCATGGGTTTGGTCTCAATGTCATATTGAGATTAGGAATGCTGGCTTTGAACATTGACAGCGTTTATGCTAAAGCCGAGTGATGTTCAGCATCACCCCAGCATGAGTTTTAATCGACTCTTGCCACATAAAATAAACAACACTTTCAAAAGGAATACCCCATGTCAAAATTATTAGAAAAAAACCAGGAAGCGCCATTTTTTCGCGCTGTGAATCAAAACAATCAATTAGTGTATTTATCTGATTACAAAGGCGATAAAAATGTCGTGCTGTACTTTTATCCGAAAGATGACACCCCAGGTTGCACGATCGAAGCTAATGACTTTACTGCCATGGCAGATGAATTTGCTGCCCTGGACACCGTTATCATCGGAGTCAGTAAAGATGATTGCGAAAGTCATCGCGCCTTTATCGGCAAATACGGACTCAATGTACAATTGTTAGCCGACACTTCAGGCGAACTGTGCGAAAGCTATGGGGTCTGGCAGGAGGTTGAAAAAGACGGAGTCAAAAAATGGAAGATTGTCCGCTCCACTTTTATTATCGATAAAAATGGCGTGCTGATTGAAGCACTATACGCTGTCAACCATGAAGGGCATGCGCAAGCGGTATTGGAACTGATCAAAGGCCTGAGCGCTTAACCCAAAACTAAACCATGGAAAATCGTTTTGAATTTTCCATGGTTTTACCTACTGATCTTTAACCAATCGCTGCACCATCAGGCTAATGATCATATCGCCTTCGACATTGACCATGGTACGAAACGTATCCAATACTCGATCAATGGGCAACAGAATCGCTATGGCTTCAGCTGGTAGACCCACCGATTGCAGCACCATCACCATAGTCACCATCCCTGCACTGGGAATGCCCGGTGCACCTATAGCCGCCAGCATGCTGGTAAAAAACACGATGAGTTGCTGCGTCAGATCCAGCTCGACCCCGGTTAAATTGGCTATAAACAAGGCTGCCATCGCCTCGTAAAGTGCCGTGCCATCCATATTGGCAGTGGTACCCAATGGAATCACAAAACCAGCAATACTGGGTTTAATCCCTAAGTTTTGTTCTGCGCATCGCAAAGTAACCGGCATGGTAGCTGAACTTGAACTGGTTGCAAATGCCGTGATGAGGGCTTCGCGAGCACCAATAAAAAATCGCCACGGTGACACCTTTCCAATCACCCATAACAACAATGGCAATATCACAAACCCGTGCAACAAGGTCACACCCAAAACCACGCCGACAAAATGCCCCAGACTGGCCAAAATAAGCATATTCTGCGTAGCCAGTAATTTTGCTAATAACGCAAAAATCCCCAAAGGAGCCAGACGCATTACCCAACCTACCATACACAACATCAGTTCCAGAGCTTCCTGCATCAAGCTTAGCGTGATTTGATACCGCTCATTGCCCAGAACTAAAGCAATCCCTAACATTAAAGCGAAAATCACAATCGCCAATACATTACCCTCAGCCAATGCAGTAAAGGGATTGATGAACAAGCCATGCAAAAATTGGGCGAAAAAGTCTGCAAAGCTCATCTGCTGGGCGGCTATATTTATATGAGTCTGATCAAACAAATTCAGATTAAGACCTTTACCAGGTTCCAGCCAGTTGGCGGCGAATAATGCCAGCAAAATGGCAATCGTCATGGTCAACAGGAAAAATCCCAACGTTAAAACCCAAACCTGATGCAATTGGGTATGTTGAC
>CAZJYS010000017.1:0-21378 GCA_964550075.1 uncultured Methylomonas sp. | reverse complement strand
CACCCGCAGCATAATCGGAGGTCAATTTGACTTGCAATGTATTGCTTGCCGTAGCTGTCAACTCATACTCCACAATGGCATCCATATCATGGTCAGAACCATATTCAGAGTCCTCATAATTGATCCTGAACTTGGCATAAGGCCTTCCACTGTTGACACTAACGTCAAGATTACCTGTGTTGGTATTTTTAAAGGATACAATGTAAAAATCAACAATAGTATTGGTTGGCTGATAATAGCCTTGGGAAGCATTGATACTGCCACATCCACCTACTGTTTTGCCAAATGGTACTAAGGTAATGGTTTTGGTATCGGTCGCATTAATTTTTATAGGGAATTCAATACGCGGCTTGGGGGATGCGAGCGCAACGCTATATGTGTCAATCTTTTGATCACCACTAGCAGCGTTTATATCCTTTGTTTTGCCGAAATGAGCGATACTGGCGGCATAGTAACCCCCTTGCTGTGAGGGTTCTTCAGGTGTTAGGCCACGCATGCTAGCAAAGCTTTTTACAGTTTTAGCTGTTGGTGCTCCATCGAAAGTATTTTCTGATTGACCAATAAAAAAGCTCTTTGTAGCACCACTACCGAACTCCCCAGTCCAAATAGTATTCCCCAAAGCATTAACACTTAGTGAATTTGAATTTAAACTACTAGTGCCTGTAAAACTTACCATCGCAGAAGGCTCTGTGTACTCATAGCGCCCGGGAAATTGGTCGGTATCAAAATTAGGGCTAATGTCGCTTATGACGATATGGGAAGGCTTGGAGCAGCTGGGATACCCCCCATCAGCCGAATTCCGATATGGGTTGTGCCAACTAGGCAAAGGCAAGCCAAGGGTTGCATCGTCATTACCTGTATTTGAAATGTTGAATGCAGAACTTGCAGAAGTCTCACCTCCCAAATATCTCAACCCTTCATACATAACTTCGGCAATTGGGTTACCCCACATTCTACAGCGACCTTCACTCAGTGCCGCATTGACTTCAGGTACTCCACAGTTTTGGTTGTATTCATAATTACCACCAAACCCCATGACCTTGAGTTTATCTAAAGTCTTGATTACGCCGACAGAATCATTTAATTGTCCTGTTGCCAGATTGATTTCATCCGTCAAAGATGAAATATCTTTGCGTAATACCCCACCCGAGGTGTTCTTGGCATAAGAACCTGTCATCAATCCAAAAGCCATACTATTATCTTCACCATATTGTTGAAGAATACCAATAGGCTTGTAATACGTAGGAGAGCTGATTGGATAACCTCGACATTCTGGTTCTAATAACCCTGAAACACAGGCTTTGACACGAACAGAATAATCAGTCATTAATGAAGAAGATGGATTTATTCTGTCATATACAGTTTGGGTTAGATTTGACAAACCACGCCCATTGTCTAGTGCTGGAACGGTTTCATAATTATCTACACCAGGTCTTTTCCATTTCAGTTTATAACTGTCACCTCCAGTGACTTCTTCATGATTGAATACAATGGTATGCTGGCCAACACTAAGATTAATAGTTCCTCTGTAATCATTACATCCACAAGTACCATGTCCGCCGTAATATCCAGCAACTACCACACCGTCAACTATCACCTCAATTGCATCATCTCCATCCACAGCGAATCGATAATCTCCATTTTCGTTATTTTTAATCGTCAATGTGCCTTGAAAAACAGTAATGTAGTAATCGTCATCTCCAAATGGGTTTCCGCTTCCATCAATTTTGCTGGCCGCCCCTGAACCTTGCAAATGACTGTTGTTAGCAAATTTTGATAGCAAGGTTAAAAACGAGCTATGGTCTGTTGGATGTGAGCCATCCTTTCCCCCACTCCCAGCACAAGCTGAACGAGAATTATTCCCTACGGCACAATCTGTGCCTGCCACTGGCCTTTCAATGGATAGCCATTCCCAAACTCTAAAGGAAGTGTTGGTCAATACTCGGAGCAGAGGGTTGCTTGTATTCAGCAAAGTAGTATTTGCAAAAATATGTCGAGTTCCTGTTCCTGGTTGTGATAAAGGCGTGTAATCACTAATGTTATAGCCATCAACACTGGTACTGGTATACTCCTTTCCCCAGCTATGCGCATCTTGTGGTATGAATGAGCGTTCGAGTACCGTGGTATCAGTCCCATCCGTGCTACGAAAGCCTCCATATAAAACCCGACGCAAGGCATCCATACGCGACATGGTCAAATAATTCAAAAAATCCCCACTCCATTCGGCACTGTTCGAACTGCAAGTTTTAGTCACCGTCAAATATACAGGCTCGAAAACACCAGAAACATAGTTGTAACATTTATATGAATCGAAATAACCGTAGTAAGTAATGTTCGGGTTATAACCAATATCCAAAAAGCCATCACCATTCAAATCCGAAGCATCGTTATACGCCTCATAATACAGTTTGTGATCTCGTGAAGCGGTAAGCAAAGTAATAGGTGTAGCAGTAACACTGACTGCAAGAGGAATATTGGGTAAATTTAACGTACCGTAAGCCTCTAGACTCAAACAGCTGAACAAGCATCCTAACAATACGAGTAAAGGAAAATTCATGGTTTTTGATGAGGACTGAAGTTTCATGTTAATACCCTCATAAATTAATTAGTGGCATAAATCGACTGCAAAATAACTGACGCCCGTCCCGCACCAGGATTACTTCGAGCAGTAACCCGATAGCGCTTGCAAGTCTTAGGATCCGATCCGCCACCATCTGTACAGTTAAATGAGCTACCTAAATATTCGACAAAATATTGCGGAGCGTTTCCGGCCAAAGTGCTCAAAGTAGTCGTAGCATTTACCCATCCAGTAAAGCTTGCTAATTCCCATCGTGATTCACAATCCTTGTCTGGTTTTGGACAAACTCCTAATGCGCAATTATTTATTGGTCCTGGGCTACTAGTTGGGCAAGTATTGTCATCATCGGTATAAGATGGTATAGGCTTGTTATCTTCAACATAATGTTCAGCTTCCCGTAAAGCAGCTTCTGCAGCCTGAAATGCCAAATTTCGATCATAGCTATTTGCAGACATTTTTTCTTCCAGACTCACCATACGAACGCCTGCCAAGCCTATTATTGTGACAAGCAGAAGCATCATTAGCGATACAAATAACGCTACGCCTTGTTGAAAATATAAGGTTTTCATAGCTGCCGATTCCGTAAGCTTATAACCGTGTTCCATGTGTGCTGGAGCGGAGCGGAGTCGGTACCAAGACTTTCTAAAGATTCCAAGGTAAAAATTAAACGAACAGCAATAACCCTGCTCCAATTCGTCACACTGTCAGCATCAACATAAGAAACTGGTAAATTGCCGCTAGCATCTTTGGCAAGATATTGGATCTGCAGGTCAATGACTCCTTCCGCGATTTCCTCAGCAGCCCCCGCTAAAGGAATACGATAAAGCGAACGACCACCTCGACCGTTGAAACCTATGTACCAAGCATTTGCTGAAAGTTGAGACAACTGACCACCAGATAGGAACTGCGATGTTTGTAAAACAGTATCAGAATGCGAAATTTGCTCATCAACAACTGCAGTAACCGAGAAAAGCGCAGCTTTACTATAGTCACAAGCCATAACTACATCACCAACGCCAATTTCATGTTCATCAGTGTTGAGCGAAAACTCTTGTGTTCCGACTGGATCGTGCGCCGTTATCACAAAGGTATGACTAGTAGCTGATTGCACAATTAAAGCATCTGGGGTTGTATCATCATCAGCACCTTCAACCCTTGAAGCAACTGCAGTACCAAAAGCTTTAGGAAAGTTGGCATTACCCTGCTTACCTTCAAAACCTCGCATTCCATTGTAATTATTGGTGCCATCATTCCAGCTTGACCACCAATTTGCACTGGGGGTGGTTAGGGTATTTAAAGGCGCAAGATTTGCTCCACAAGCAATGCCACCGACCTCTCGAATATCTCGTCCAACTACTTCGAATGCATAGCGCGCGTTCTCTTGCATTCTCGCTAAGTTTTCGTTTTGTCGGTAAGCAACTCGATTTGATAAAAAAACGCTAATGACTCCACCAATAATGAACAAACCTAATAGCATGGCAATCATAAGTTCTACCAAGCTAAAGCCATCATTTCTCTGATAAATAGATATAGGTTCGTTCATAAACGACTCTTAATTTCGACAAACTGCGTGCTAATGCCACCTAAACTACGACTATCGTCCCAGTAAACTTTTACAGTACAGTTATTGGTATTACATGTAATTTCTCCACAAGTCGTAGAGTGGTTACCTAAATTGGTTTTTAAAGCATTGATCCAAACGATTTGATCGTTAGTAATCAGCGTTCCAGCCGAAGGTGCCGTACAGGTTTTACCAAGATCGTATGATCCTATTAAAGCTGCGGCTCGATTGGCGCGCATAGCATCCATCATGTAATAGCTCAACATATTAGCCTGGCTACGTTGAAAGGCACTTAAGTTACTTCTTAGCGCGTTGGTTTGTAATGCGGCCACACCCAAAAGACCAAAGGATAATAATAAAACAGCCACTAGAACTTCTATCAATGAAAAACCAGAACATTTTTTTCTCAATATCAACTTCATGGGCTTTCACAAGAATTAATGTTAGCGGCATCGGTTTCAGGTATTGAGTCGTTGTTACTATCCTCGGCTATTCGGGGCCTTAATCGAGTAATAATTACTGCTTTTGCGCCTTCCTCTTCACTGTTATGGCATACTGCAAAACTACCGGTTGTTGTAGTGGCACCTTGAGGGGTGTAACGAATGAAGTCCGAGAACGTAGTTGATCTTAGAGTATAAAGTTGCGGCAAAGAGGGCCAAACTTGTAAAACGGCTTCCCCAACATCTAAATCACCGTTAGCATTGTTATCAGCAAACGCGATCCAGCCATTCTCCCAAAATGTGGTATTCACAGTCGAACATGCATCTCCAGTAGTGCTCTTGCATAAAGTAATACTTTGCCCCCGTTTTATAGCTTCGGCACGAACAAAGTTAATTGCTCCCATAAATTCATTGTTGATTGAAGTTAATCGATTGCTAACCATCGCTTGTCGAAAGCTGGGTAAGGCTAAGCTGGTTAAAATAGCAGCTACGGCCAAAGTAATAATCAATTCGATCAAAGTAACGCCAATTTGGCTTTTCATGACAAATAATCAATGTTCATTAAAGTTAAGGGAATATACTAAAATTCTTCAAGAGACTGCTTAAGCAACTTGGCTTATACCTTCAAAAAGGCGTACCGTGAGCTGATGCTAGTATAGGCTGGAGTCTTTGAATGTGAAGTGATACCCAAAATCCAAGGACAAACGCTATCAACTAAAGCTTTACCAAATTGTGTTGGTCTTGGTTAGAAATGGGGGGGGGATTTGTACACCCTAACCAGATTAACAACAACGCTTAATTCCGTTCCATTTGCGTTTGGTTTCTGCTGAAAAATAGGCTTTACGTGTCATTGGCGAAGCCTCCTTATCAGCATGATAGATTTGCCAGTGTTTAAGATAAGTTTGATATGCGGTATCGCCATTGAGTCTGTGCCAAACCTTTAACAAATTTTCAGCAAGCACTCTTGGAGAAAAAAATCGTTTAATCACGGCGCTTCAGCTACAACTTCAGCATACTTGATGCATTCAAACATCAAGCTATCAAGTTCATCTTCTGTATGTTGATCTGAATATTGCAATCCACATTGGCGTTGTTCTTGAACATGTCGGATCATGCCATGGATTGAAACAATTACTCCAGATTCTGGTAATTTAATGGAAATCCTTAATTCTCCTTCCGTAACGTCATATTCCAAAGGTTGGTCTAACTTGATTTTGATACCGCTATAACTCATATCTACCACTACACCATCCATGATAATGGCGTCATAAGGTGCAGGGGGGGCGATAGTAATATGTGCAATCAAACCTTCAGGACTAAAACGTTTGTAAACACGTTTATCGATTTCCACCATGAATCTCCATATCAATTAATGACAAGAAGTATAGGCAGAATCATTCAGACGGTAAAATTTATCTGTTGTATTGTACCGACAGCGCCTTGTTCAGTTAGATAAATACTGCTGCTGGCAACTTCGCCTAATGAGTTATTTTCCTGATTTTTAATTTGGAATGGGCTAATAACATGCCCTAGGTAAATGGCACCGATATTTTTATCTCCTAAAGCCAACAATTGCTGCGAACCATCTGCATGGCGCTGCCAAATGCGTAATTGCTGGTAAATCGAGTCGGCTTCATCTATGAATTGATTTTTATCTTCATCATAAGCAACCAATTCGATAAAACCATTTCCTGAATTTGGTCCGAATAACTCGGAACCATCATTTATTACACCATCTTGGTTCCTATCCAGTGCCAGCATACCAGTATTGGATTTCAATGAGGCTATCTGATCCAGAGTGCCATTGGCATCAATATCAAATTGAAATTTGGTATCTGATAATTCAGCCGCGTTACCGTCAAAATTGATCACCAACGGATCGATTTTAGCTGCATCACCCGCACGAAAGCTAAAGCTCGATTCTGCATAAAACTCACGGCTCATAGACAATGAAACAGAAAATGCAATGGCTTGTCCATCTTTAGTGGAAATATTCCCTTCAGCATTAAAAGTAGTAGTTTCTGCTTCTAAATAAGTGGTTTGTTGTTGATAAATTAAACCCATACCACTACTTGCTTGATTAGATCTGGCTGGCTGCTGGGGTTGATAACTGATTTCAGCCATCTGTCCCTGTAATTCCTCAGGAGAAAATATTTGCATTTCCTGTCCGGTAATTTCCTTGACCATCCGCCGAATGATTTGCATTGATAAATAATGTATGGCGTCTATCGGTTGATCCAAGTCCAGTTGAGATTTTTTTGATTCTACCGATCTAGCCTGATCGGTCAATATGAGAGTATCTTCAGCAATTTGTCTTGATTGGGGTTGCGGGGGGGTATGCCAAACTCTCAGCGATTCGGAACGAGCGGTATTTTGCGATTGCTGGTGGTGGGCATGCATTTTAATGGCGGCACTTTCAATAATCATCACACTAGCCTCGATTTGTCAACTAGATAAGTTATCGGCAAGTGAACTTGAAATTTAAATATTTAATTTTTCCTCAATTTTCTGTTTGTAATTCAAATAATGCAAACTTTGGACTTGATCATGATGACCAATCCCCAATAGCTCGTTTGGTATGTCAATCTCTGTTACATGAAACGGATAGGTTTCATGACTTTTTCTATAACTTAATATGCAATTTTTAACTTCCCGATAGGCTTGTATATCCTGTATGACAAACTTGTGTTGATTACAATAAATGATCTGCCCTTCCGCTCGATCCAAAACGATACGCACCCTCAAATCCAATACAGAACTTTCCAGTTTGATTTGTATTGGCTGACAAGACACGACACCTGTAGAATTTTTCTGGATCTCGTAACATTTTATCGAAATATTTTCAGGCAGTTTGGCCTGTATCTGTAGCGTTTTAATGAATACACAATAATGAACTAAAGTATGCTGGGGACTTCCACCAGCATGTTGACAAACAAATAGCGATCCCATTTCATCAATAATGTAAACCGTTACCTGCTTACTGGTGTGGTGGTAAAAAATTTGCAAAATATTGGCTTGATTCTGTTGATACAAAAACGGAATATAGGTTTGATCTAACACAAAATCATCAAAAATAATCGGTGAGAAATGATTTTGTGGACTGGATAATTCTTGTAAAAGTTGGTTTTGATTTTCCAAAAAATAAAAACCTAATCCGTTATTTCGCCATTTAAAACAGCAAAATCCACTTGTAGCGGCTAAAACATAGCGGTTGAAATTAGGCTGCGAAGAAGCGGCAAAGATTGTGCTTAAGTTGTTAAATATATTGGTAATTCTTAATGCAATGCTTCGCCCTCGACCTTGGGTATTGCAAATCACCTGTAGACTTTTGGAGGTCAGCGGTTTGGCCGTCTGATTAAACAGTTCCGTTAAACACACAAAAATGCCGTCTAGCCCCTCGTAATGTTGTATTGTCACTTCCCCCCAATTCGAAACTGACAATTTTTGAATACCCTGTACAAAACAATAGCGATTTTCGCCATAACTGATGGGATCAGAGCGTTCGCTCATTATGAATTGTTGCTGATTCAAATCAATAGTGAGCTCCTCTCCAAAATTCACTAAAAGCAAAGACGACAAAAACCGATTCGATCGCGCATAAACACTCAATCCTGTTTCTTTATGGCTCAAGTAAGTCTGTAAAAAATCATTCAACTCAATCAGGAGTCTATTCAGCTCTGCTACTGAGATTTTTAGATGTTTGGCGTAAAAATTCAGATTAATATCGCGTCGGTACAAACCATTAATCACAGCCCAACACAATAATTCAAATAATGAAGAACTATGTTTGATGGCCTGCTCAGGCGGCAAAAGTCCTGTCGGCATCACCTTATCAAAAAGACACCACACCGATTCAGTATCGGTTAAAGCAACATAAGCAATCACCCACAAAGAGGGTTTGCTAAACACCATATTTCGAGTAGTGAGTACCTCGATTTTGCCTGGACGTAAATCCAAAGCAGCCCTTAATTTTCGGCTTAATAGTTTCAAATCCAGGCTTTGATCTGGATGATCAACTGGATTTCCAGTGATTTTTAAAATAATCCTGAGACATTGCTGAAGTTGATCACGAATAACCGAGTGTTCTAGGTTAGCCTTTTTGATATCCCAGAACTTTTGATTCCCCAACTTTTCTATTAGATCTTCTGGCCAATGCCAGCGTAATGCAATCAAGTTCATAAACTCGGTATGTAACTGACGAGTCTTATTGTCTAAAGAACCGTAATTCGAACCCATGATTTTGATATGAAAACATTCACGGGCCAGATTCAGTCTTTGTTTAGAACTGGCCTTGCATAGATATTCATCGACTTTGTCATAAATCATCAAATAAGGGTCGAGCATATCCACACTAAAATCACCCGAATAAATCGCCTGTTTTAAACTTGAACATAACCAGCGTGGATTTGGGTACTCAGTGGCGTAGCTTTCCATAAGAAACAATTTCAACAGAGCTTTATGTGGCGAACTTAATGATTTAAAAATATGCCAGAGCGTCGCACTGACAAATTCAGTCAAGGGCATATCTTGTAAATCACCAAAATCCAATACCTCGGTTTCGGAGATGAATCGATTTTCCAACAAATGGGCTACATATTGATGATAATTTTTTTCTTGTTGTGGCGGCACCAACCACCAAACCGGGACACGGCCAGCAATATGAATAGAGGTGCGATAGAACTCTTCTAAAAGTAAATAGTGCTGAGTTTCACCGCTGCTTTCAGCAGAAATCGGCGTATTTTCGCCATTTTTAAAGCACTCACTATTGACCAGAAAAAAATGTACTTCCAACTTTAAGCTGGCAGCCCATTCTTCAATTAATTGAGTTTTCTGCTTCAATTCGGCTAATTCGTTTGGTGACAAACTAGGTTGATGGCACAACCAAATATCAATATCGCTTTCCCTGGAAAACGCCATGCTACCGACACTACCCATCAGAAAGATCGCGTGGATTGGATAGTTTCTGAGCGCCTTACGTTTATAGACAAAACCTTTTGAGAATTGCCGGGCAGTATCAATCGTTTGCTTACCTGGAAGATAATCAGGCACGCCAGCGGGTGTATCTAAAGATACAAAGCCCGGAAGTAAGGGGTGATTTTGATGAAAAAGTAATGGTAATAAATATAAAAAATCATGCTGTCTGGGCTGCAGAAAATCTCGAACCTGATGCAATCGGCATTGATTAAAGTATTTGAAACGTTCGGCTACTCCGTGTAAATCTTTTTTACTGATTTCTTCGCCGGGGGCACCTAGTTGAATCGGAGGAAAACGAGAAGTCAATTTCTATCCAGAATATTAAAACTGGCTGCAGTATAGGGAATCAATCCATCATATGAAAGCGCAACTAAAGAGCTCTCACGCATTACAGTTAAAGACCGGATCAGGTATTCAAGGTATCCATCAAATCGATCATGAATTCCATTTCTTCATCATCCACAATGTTCCAGGCATTAAAGCCCAAACTTTTTAACACGCCCGAACCTTTTTCATCTTCATGCATATTAATCAGCAATTTCTGAATGGCTTCGCGTCTATCCAATAACTTTGGACCAATCATCAATGCATGGTGAATTACGCTAATTTGACTTCTGACTAGTACTTTTAATTGATTTTTGATCATTGCAGACAAATCATCATAGGCCTCTGCCAAAAATATACCAACATCCGCATCACCTTTCAGCAGGTGTTTTGCCACCAAAACATAATTGTCTACCTTGACGGCTTCTATATTGTTCACATCAAGATCCCCTGGCTCCAGCATGATCATACCCATCAACTTAACGTCAGGATCATCGGTATATGCGACTCGGGTACCAGGACTTAAATCTACTACGTCGTTATAAGGACTATTTGCAGTAACAACGATCAGCGCTTCATCCGCAGCGTCTTCCGCTTTGACCAGCGGTAGAAAACCTTTTTCCCTGACCAACATCGCAGCATCAAACGGATTGGCATAAATCAGATCTACATGATCGGTTTTGATAGCCGCACGTTGGCTATGAAAATCGTTGTACATTTCCAGATGAATAGCCAAATCAGTGTGTTTTTGTAACCAGGTATTAAAAATATACCAACCGGAAAGATGATCAGGTGTGAAATCTGGGCTGACAGTAAATTGATACGACATTGGTAGCTCCCGTTAAAAAAGCGTCGGATAAAGTTTGCTGCACTCTTCAATCTTGGTGCGTGATGGCTTGCGTCTGACTGAGGTATAACCTACAACCTTACCGCCTCTGACATTGGGAATAACAGTGGCTTTTACCCAATAAAACCCGCCATCCTTACGTAAGTTTTTGACATACCCTTGCCATTTTTCGCCTCGTTGAACCGTATCCCATAATTCCTTGAAAGCAACCGATGGCATATCCGGATGTCGTAGTATCGAATGCGGAGCACCAATCAATTCCTCCTCAAGGTAACCGGACATTTCTACAAACGAGCGATTCAAATGAGTGATATTGCCAGCCAGATCGGTCGTGGACACAATCAACTTGCCATCTGGAAACGGTGTTTCAATAGCGGTGTAAAAGACCTTACGCTTTATAGAGCCATACAATTGTAGGGATACCTCCTGATAATCGCCCACGATGTCCTCTGCTTTCATATCAGCAATCATTATTCACTCCTCGTGAATGGGTTTACAACATGTCAGCAACACTTTCCGCTGCGCGCTTCACATCCAGAAAAATCAAACCTAGTTTGGCATTTGGCTTGGCCAATACTGTTAATACGGCATCCCCACCAGCATAGGTCATCAAAACATAGCCTTTTTGTCCCTTGATCAACACTTGCTCAAGATTACCCCGATTTAATTCCTGCGCGGTTCTATCCCCAAGAGACAGCATGGCTGCACTCATAGCCCCCACTCGATCTTCATCCATTCCCGCAGGCAATACTGAAGCTATCATCAAACCATCGGTAGAAATAATCCCCGAAGCTTCGATATCTGCAGATGTCCCGTTTAGTTCTGTTAAAACTGATGTCAATAAATCAGCTCTCATATTTCATATCCTCTTCATTTAATCATCAATCATTGACCCTGATTAGAGTCGTCCTTTTTGGTATAACGCACGCTTAACATCCAGATCAAACTAACAAATTCGGCTTGATTGAAATGTGGAATACCGGCAATAGCAATCACAAAGGTATGCTTACCAATGAATAAAGGCCAAAAACCAATTTGGCTACAACCGAATGCATTGACAATAGCCCAAGCATGGCTATTAATACCCAGATTATTAATCAACAACCCGGAGCGGCGTTTGTGCACTGTCAGCAAATCGGCGCTCAGAGCTGATAATTCTTCCGCCACCTCATGTAAAAAACCGCTACAGGCCAGATAAAATCCCTGCTCATCGGCCAGCAAAACCTTACCATCCTCGGAAATACCCCCCAAAATCTTAGGAAAAACATCTTCAAGCGCGCCTTGGGGAACCGAAATTTCACCATCCACACCTTGCACCCAACCCAGTATTTGACAGTGGTGCAACAATTCCAACACTTTGGCTTCATCAGTGCTTTCCGCTAAAAAACATAGCTGTTCTAAATTTAAGGCAGGAGTTCGTGGTTGCTGCAGCAAACGTTGTAAAAACCGCCTGGGTTTGTCTGATTCGGGTGCCGAAATAGCTTGATAAGCTCCAGCTGGCGTAGGATACAAATACAAGCCATCAATTAATTTAAATTCACTCATATCACTCCGCTTCCAATCCGGGATCCAGGGTATACAGCAAAGCCTGAACCAACAAAGACACATCATTGTGCTCTCGGGCGTCTACCGCAAATAGCGGAGGATTCAAGCCCATGCTTTGTAGCTGTTGATGATAATCAGCGATGCTAGGTTTACTACTGATATCCATCTGTGTAACACCAATAGCCACAGCCGTATCTTTGATGAATTTATCAAAGGCTTCCACAAAAAAGCGTAAATCCTGAAAAGGGTCCGACCGAGTATTATCCAGTAATAGAATCAAACCGATACCACCAGTGGTCAAAATATCCCACATAAAATCAAATCGTTCCTGACCAGGAGTTCCGTAAAGATGAACTTTTTCTCCCCCCTCAAGATTCATCACCCCGTAATCCATGGCTACCGTAGTAGATTTCTTGCGATCTTTGGTCATGTCACTGGCTGCGGCATCGGTTTTCACGGGCGCCAAATCACTAATACTGCTAATAGCCGTAGTTTTGCCTGCGCCAACCGGCCCGGTGAAAATGATTTTGTATTGATTAACAACTTTCATGTCGTCTATTCTCCGCGAAGTTTGTGTAGAATTTTGCTAAACAAACTCTGTTTTTTGTTGGGTTTTGGTGGTTCAGATATAACAATTTCATCCGTTTTACACTTGGCTGGCACCAGTATTCCCAGGCTCCGACAGGCGCTAATAAATGCAAACGCATACTGGGGGTTAACCCGTAAAACCTTGACCATCTCCAGAGGCGACCGGGCACCCTCGACTAATAAGGCGGCCATACGCATGGCATCTGGAATCAATAACAACCGGGTGAAATTAGGCCAATGCTTCAGATAAACAGGATGACTGGGATCGATGTCACTCGGGAACCGCCCTTTTGATGTCCACAGAGCCAATTTCCATATAAATGAATCCATATCCTGAAATTTATCTGGATCTTTTGCAACGGCAGTTGCCAATGCGTCTATAGGCATCAAGCCAATATTGCCAGTATGTATTTTGTTCTGCTCTATACCCGCAAAAGCTCTTAATTGCTTGTCGTCCGCATCCAGCCATATTTGTCGTGTATCAGGAAAAATCAGCAATGGTTTCCAAATTGAATTCAATTGATAGGCGGAACCTTGGTGAACGGATACTTTAATAGCTGAAAGCACATAACCGAGTAAATAATTTTTGGGATTAAAACTCGCATTACGTAACTGAGCAATATCATTGAAATCAATATCCGATAGAATCCCTAAAAAAGTTGTGTAGCCACCTTCATTATCCTGGAATGCCGAACGCTTCTGCCGGGAGGGCTGCGTTTGTGGCTCTTGGGTTTGGTCAACAGGCTTAATATCCGGCTCTAAAACAACCAACTCATCTTTACTAAGTGTCTCGGTTATCAGTGCAGCCTGTTGATTTTTAATTTTCTCTAACTGAGTCAAAGTTGCGATCAATTCCTTAGCATTGACTGGTTTGGCAACAAAATAGGTGTTTTCGATTTTTAAGGCTTGCAAAGACAACAAAACAATCGGTCTTTGAGGAGTTTTCTGGCGCCTGCTTTCTAAAATATCACCCGCGCGGGGGAAATCGGCATCAATGATATCTATCTCTGCTTCCGCTTCTTCGACAACTTCGGCAATGCCACGACAGGGGCCTTTTAAGTAAAACTTCATGGCTTTATAACTGCTTGGATCCATTCCATAGAGAGCCACCTTAATGGGAACTGAGCCGGATTTTTTCATGAAGTTTTACCTTCAAAAGAATCTGCCAATAATTGCCACTCATCTATCAACGGGACACCGGTGGCTCTGATGCTTTGGTATTGGAGTTTAAAGCGTTCGCTGTCGCGGGTCATCTGATAAATTTCCAACAATAATGCTTGCAGGTCTTGTCTGGCAGGATTTCTAGTAAGCCCCAATTCCAGTATTTTCATAGCTTCTTCAATCTGACTGTATTCAATAAAATCTTCAGCCAATGCCAAGTAATCATGCTGCTCTTGTTCAAATTGTGTCGTCACAAGCAACTCGGATTTACCGATTAATCCAGTGGTAAACAATGAATAACGATTCCCTATAACCGTTAGCAAATTCAAAGACGTCTGACTAAGCTTCGACAATTGCGCAGAATCGAGCTGGGAACGACTACCATGAATCATACGCTGACTAAATAACTTGCCCTTGTTGTTGAGAATTATCAATAAATCCAACAAGGCAGCATAGAGTGGTTCTGACAAAGCTTGTTGATAACAAAAATAAATTCGCTGCCAATGCGCAAGCAAATCTCTGGGTTTTCTAATGACCTTAAAACTTAGAGCAGAAAGTACGGCCTCGGCTTCTTGGCGGTGAGGATTGAATAACAACACTTCATAATCCCAAAAAGTAGACGGTTTTGCATTCGCAGCCAAATCGTCAACCAATAGCTTTGCATAAAATTCAACCATCAAAACCCTCCACTCCAAATTAATATATGAAAGAATAGTCGCAAATGAAGATAACACTACCAAATTTTGTGAGGGAATAGGCGTAATGCTAAGCCAATACCCAAGATTGGTGAAACAACTTGATACTTTAACGGAGAAGCGTTGATGCTTTGGTTAAAAGCACTACATTTGATTTTTATGGTGACCTGGTTTGCCGGTTTGTTTTATTTGCCTAGGTTATTTGTCTATCACGCCATGAGCGATGATGCGATTAGTAATGAGCGCTTTAAAGTGATGGAACGAAAGCTGTATTTCGGCATCATGACTCCAGGCATGATTTGTACCTTTATTTTTGGCCTCTGGATGTTAGGGGATTATGCATGGGCCATGTACGCAAGCGCTGGATGGTTGCATGTCAAATTGACATTATTGCTCTTGCTGGCGGTTTATCATGCCTTTTGTGGCAAATGGCTTCTGGATTTCAAGCATGACAAAAACCGGCATAGCCATGTTTACTTTCGCTGGATGAATGAAGTCCCGGTAATTTTTTTATTTGCCATCGTCTGGTTGGCAGTCTTGAAGCCTTTTTAAGGCTGAAAGTTATAAATACCTTTGCTCTATCTATTACGCTCACTCAACCTAAGTCTAACCCTTGTCTCAAAACAGTTATTTATTTCTACGCCCACCACAGTGGAAAACGCACTTTCGCGGCACTGACTCAACCCCCCCGCTTGAATTAGATGCTTGGCTGAAGGAACGCGGATCATTGACCAAGCGGTTACGCCAAGTTTATGGCAAGCATTTGGCTGTGCAGCTGTTGTTTCATCACTGGAAACCTGCATTTGCCGAAGAATGCGAACAACTCAAAGTGCCGCACCACCGTTATCACTTAATCCGTGAGGTATTATTACACATCGACCAAACGCCACTAGTTCTGGCGCGCACCATCCTGCCAGAACAGACCATCCGCATCGCACACCGAAATTTATCCCATTTAGGTACGCGTCCCTTGGGTGAAGTGATTTTCGCATATCCTGACCTGGAATTGCGTCAGAGGCATTTCTGCCTGAGCTTGCCTGAAATCTGGTCGAGCAAAGTGCATTGCAACTACCCTGTACAACAACCGATTTGGGGCAGACGCACCTTGTATGCCATCCATAACCAGCCTTTGCTAGTCAGCGAATTATTCCTACCGGCAATGCTGCAAAATCAGTCTACTCAAACACTTTAAAAATCACACTGGCTACACTTTCCAGCAAATCAATCTCGCCATTTCTGGCGTTATAAGGTTTCATCAAGTTTTCAATTTCCGTGTTTGGAACCTTGGATCGACGCTTTTTTTGCTGCAATTCTGCCTGTTTTTTTTGATCTAACAGCTGACCGCCGGCTTTTTTCCATTCCAGCAAATGACTAATTTCGCCCCCATCCAGCCAAACACCATGACTTTTACATTGATCAATCACCACACCACTGCGATGTCCAAACGCCACCCGATTCATCAGCAGCTGACAGACCGGACATTTTTGATATTTGATCGGTCTATCACTTTGATAGCGGTCTTTATTGATGTTGTCGAGTAATTGCAAATTGGCGAAAGACACCGGTGAAACCGCACTATTCAACAAAGCCTCAACATCGCCAGGGTCAAAAAACAAGCCATAACAAGTTTCACAACGCTCGATTTCTAAAGGCGGCTCCAAATCCAGACGAATAGTCTGCAAATGAGTCTGGCATTCCGGGCAAATCCGGAGCGAGTCTCGATTGAGCAATCGGTAGGCATGTTTGCCACGTATATCGATATCATTGCGTACACCGCAATAACTGCAGATTTGACTATTCGCCGGTAAAGGCGCCGAACAACTGGTGCATTTTGCCATCGTTACATTTTGGCCAGAATATCTTGTTTTTTAGTCTTGTATTCGGCTTCGGATATCAGTTGGCTATCGAACAATTGTTTTAGTTGCGTCAGTTTGCCAACGATATCCTCTGTAGTATTGAGATTTTGTGGGGTATCTTTCAAAGCTTGAGCCATGTTTTGCCCCAAAGCCACACCTGCACCCAACCCCATGCCAGCGCCAGCCGCTCCTCCCTCGTTTCGAGCGGCTTCACGCATGGCATCCAGCTGTTGTATCTTGGCATAATCCAGACCCACTGCTTGTGCAGCCTGTGCTTCCGCGGTTAAATCGGCAATTCGATTGATCCGGCGCAAGGTATCATCATCAAAATCCGTCCCTTCAATTCTGAAGTCGCTGATGCTAAATCCCAATTTACGAAAAGTAATCGCTAATTTGATGGCGATTCCTCTAGCAATTTCCTCTCGATTGGCATCGATATCTGCATAGCTATAACTGCATTCAGCCAGATAATCGCTGATTGGTTGAATCATACGTGCAGAAATGATGTTGCGAAACTCTTCAATACCGACCTGTTGATGGCTACCCACTATTTTTTGAAAAAAACCACTGGCATCGTCTAGTTTGTAACTGTAGTTACCATAAGCTTTCAGACCTATGGGAAAGTGATATTTGGGATCTTGGTATTTGATGACCGAGGTAGTCCCCCATTTCTGATCGAGTATTTTGGTGGTTCGATAAAAGTAGATGGCGACCTTATGTTCACTTTCAAAAAACTGCATGAATTTTTTGATGGTAGTCCAGAACGGTATGTTGTCGGTTTGCAAATTTAGCAAACAGGGCTCTTCAATGATCGCCTTGACCTGGCCTTCATAAACAAAGATGCAGCCCTGACCGGGCCCCACAATCAGCTTGGAAGCGTTTTTGATTTCATCACCGTTCTCTGTCCACTGTGTAAACAACACATCCTCATCAGGCGTTTGCCATTCAATGACAGAGCGCAGCTGGCGTTTAATACCGTCGATAAAAGCCATATAAACCTCATATAAGTGGTGGTGTAACCCAACGCAATTGCGTAATATCGCCATCCCATTATGGCAAACATCCGGAGTTTTTGTGTCAGTCAGACCCTTTAATCAGAAACAACCGCACATCGGTCAGGGTGTGTATATCGATTCAACAGCTGTGGTCATCGGCGATGTGCAGATCGGTGACGATGTTTCTATCTGGCCTACCAGTGTAATCCGAGGCGATGTGGAATCCATTGTGATTGGCGCGGGTAGCAATGTGCAAGACGGTTCGATTCTGCATGTTTCCCATGCCGGTGATTTTTCGCCCACTGGCCATAAACTCAACATTGGCCAAGGGGTAACCATAGGCCATCGTGCCGTGATTCATGGTTGCAGCATCGGTAATTATTGTTTGATTGGTATTGGCGCTATCGTAATGGATGGGGCTGTATTGGAAGATTACGTAATGTTGGCAGCCGGGGCTTTAGTCTCGCCTGGTAAAAAACTTAATAGTGGTTTTTTGTATGTTGGCTCGCCAGCCAAACCAATTCGCGCCTTAAATGATTCAGAAAAAGACTTTCTGGAATACTCCTACCGGCACTACATTCGCTTAAAAGACCAATATTTGTCATCAAACTTGTAACACAATAAATTATCGATACGATATTTGTTTGACAAGCCGCGCTGTTTGGCTTAATGTTTCGACTCGCTACAATAATAAGAGGAGGCGAGCATGTCAAACGCAATTTTTTATCACGCTGGTTGCCCCGTTTGTCTGGGCGCAGAGCAACTGGTACTGAATATTGTTAACCAAGATCAATACCCCCTGGAAATCGTACAACTATTAGAACAACCTAACCGCATAGCCGAAGCAGAAGCTGCCGGGGTCAAATCCGTCCCTGCCCTACTCGTTGACGGGCAAGTATTTCACATCAACTTTGGCGCGGCTTTGGCCGATTTAAAATCCTGAAGGGGGAAGCATGAGCGAAGAAAATCAACAACCTGAAAAAGATCATTTTGTACTGTATTTGGTGTTGGCCACAGTGGTGTTGGTAGGCGCCATTATGGCCGCCAAATTCAGCGAAGACGAAAAGTTCGAACCCATCAAAGAACAACTCATTCAAGAAAGTCAGCAAATGAACATTCGAGTCATAGGCAACCGCGGAGAATAACATCATGATCAAACATTTTATCAGCGGTTTCTTATTGACATTATCGTTAGCCACGCCTGTCGGAGCGACCGAATACATCTACCGAGATTTAATGGCCAATACCCTTCCCGCGCATTGTGACGTTGAAGCAAAAGCACAACAAGCAGCAGCAAAACCCTACACTGTCGATCGTTTTACCAAACGATTTTGCCAAACTCAAGGCTATGGCTGGCATGTCGATGAGGTGAAATCCACCGGAAAAACCGTATGTTCACCTTGCGAAAACAAACCCAATCAACAAAGATGCTTTCAAGAAGATGTTGTAGTCACTTGCAAACGCATCAAACCTGGTAGCGTAGGTATGTTGCCTGGTGCTGCCAAGTAAACGTTAAGACCTTTCAGACTAGTAACCGGAGCAGCATATTCCAACGCTGCTCCGGCCGCACCGCTTCAAAATATTAACTCACTGTTCAAACTTTTCATAAACGGCGTCCATATTTACAAGATTTACGCATTAAATCGGCTAGTTTCAAGCGATTTAAATAATCTTGTTTAATCAACCGGTCATCTTGGTTCAGCCAAACAGCACTCTGGTAGTAAAATGCCATAAACTGTTATGATTTAGCTGGATCAGCCGTTTTCCATCATAAAATTTAGCCTTCCCATCTCAGCCTAACTCGGAAATCAAATGCCTGGAACTGCTTTTTGTATTTTTGTTGTAGACGACGATGCCTTGTTGCGCATGGTCATTATGGATCAATTGGATGGACACGGATATGATCTCCACGAGTTTGATAACGGACAAGCTTGCCTGGCGGCCATGGATTTAAAACCGAACTTGATCTTGCTGGATATCGAAATGCCGGGGCAAAACGGTCTGGATGTTTGTCGGGAAATTCGTGCTAATGACTACGACGATGTACAAGTGATGTTCGTTTCGGCTCATGATGATCTGGAAACCTTGTTGGCGGCTTTTGATGCTGGTGGCAATGATTTCATCTCCAAAAGTGCCAAGAAAGACTTACTGCAACGCAAAGTAGCAATTGCTATCGAAGCCGAACAGCAAAAAAAACAACTACGACAACAACTCAGTTACGCCCAAAAAACCGCCTTCACCGCCATGTCCAGCCTAGGCGAAACCGGTTTGGTATTACAATTTTTACGTTCCGCGTTTCAATGTTTAAGTCTGGATGAACTGGGCAAATTACTCAGCGATACCTTGTGTCAATTTGGTATCAACGGCCTGGTTAGATTAAAAGACGCCTACGGTGAAGCCGACTTTTGCGCCGAAAATCGCTGCACGGAATTGGAAAACTCCATTCTGAGTTATGCAGCCAAACTAGGGCGTATCAGTCAAAGCGGTGACAGGTTAGTTCTGAATTATCCAAATGTCACCATTCTGGCCATGGGGCTTGATGTTGAAGATCCGGATTGTGTGGGGCGGTTACGCGATCATTTGGCCATTATTGCTGAAGGCACAGGGGTTCGTATAGAGGGCATGAATGCAGAACAACTCCGCTTGCAACATGCAAATGCTCGTATTCAGGATGTCAAGGAACTAGCCAATTTACTCAGTGAAATTGAAACCTTCCAGCACGCCAATCACATGCTTTTAGAAAACTTGACTGAACAGCATCGCAGCGATATGGAGGAAGCTTTTGTGCATCTGGGACTCACGGATAGCCAGGAGTTACTGCTGCATGAGATTGTGGATAGACTGTCCACTCAACTTACTCAACTATTCGAAAATGATACCCGCCTGGCCTTACGCCTTAATCAGATTGTTGATAAACAAAAACAATTATTGAAAACACAGTAATTCCTTAAGTTTTAGCCGTCAAAATATAATCTAGGCTCGATAGCTGTCTTTCCCTAAATCCTGACTAACCTGGTGGTGATCATGAGCATATCAATGCAAACACTGTTCTCACCAGCTATTGCCATGATGAATCGCTTGAGCTATAGCAAAAAGTTTGTCGTCTTGGGACTGCTATCCATGCTGGCCTTACTGGTCGTGATATTCAACCTTTATCAGAATCTGCATAAAGTCATCGCCGACACACAACATCAGCTCAAGGGTATTGCACAGGTTAAGGTTGTTACTCAAACGATTCAAATCATACAAAAACATAACGGCGTGTCTTCAGCACTGTTAGGCGGCCTGGATAGTTTTAGTGATGACGCCAACAGCCTTGAACAAGCCATAAATCAGTCTATCAACACCCTCGAAAAGCTTTTACCGGCTGATCCGTCAATCCTTGGTTTGTTTTCTGAGAGTAAAAACCAGTGGGCGCAGATTCAACAAAACGGCATTCTCTCGGACACTGAAACCAGTTTTAACCAACATACCCAGTTGGTTAAACAGTTTTTCTTATTGCAAGAAGCAGTCAGCAAAGCGGCATTATTGCCCAATGACCCTGACATGGACTCTTACTATCTTTTGATGTTGTTGAGTCGAGATCTTCCGAAAATGCTGGAAGATTTAAGCCAATTCAGAGCTTATGCCTTGGGAACTTTGGCTACAAAGCAAATGAGTTCCGAACAAAAATTAAAATTATGGCTGCTATCAGGGCTTAACCAGGATAGATCGGAAGAAACCAGCAGTGTCATTGCTGGTACTAGCCGGTATAACCCCGGATTGCAGCTAATACTATCCGCCATTCAGGATAATCTAAATAGTATCGTACTGC
>CAZJYS010000016.1:2845-21537 GCA_964550075.1 uncultured Methylomonas sp. | reverse complement strand
TGAAAGGCAAATTTGGCGATATGTATTATTTCAACAAGAAATAAATCTAATTTTTAGCTTTTTGCCCTGAAATACAGGTTTTATGGGGCTCACTGAAAATCTTAGGAATCGGAGCACTTAAGACATCAGCGAACGCAAGATTTAAGACGATTTTTTCTAATTGGAAGCCAGAAAAAATCTCTCAGCAAATACAACTCTCCGCAATGAGTATTATGAAATTCTGGTAATTGAACGATTCGTTTGCTGAATCCTAGCAACCTTTAGCTGGGCTGATCCTCCAAATAACTCGGGCCTAAATCAAGCAAAAACAGCTTGATAGCGCCAAAGACATCAAATAAATCCATTATCAACGTGAGGGGTGATCATAGTGTGATTTCCACGCCTTGTTGCTTTAAACGTGAGACCATAACTTTGATACTTATTTACGTTTTTCTATGAAGCAACGTGGCGAGTCCTGTCATCGAAATGTCAAAGATGAATGTTCAAATAATGGATTGAGGTTTGAACCTTGTAACACCCTGCGGCAACATGCCGCACTAAGCGCCCGCATTAATCAGCAATTCTGAAGTTTTCACTCAGGTAAATAAGATAAAATCCTCAGGATAAAAAAAATTGTCCCGAATAGTGTTCGTATAACCTAAAGCAAATGGAATCAAGATGTACAAGACCCGTAAAAAATCTATTCTGAAAAACCTAGGCATTACCTTGTTGAGCGTCGGATTAGTTGCATGTGATGGTGCTGATGAGCGTAAAGCTAAATACATGGACGAAGGTAAACAGCTCTTTCAGGCCGGTAATTATGAAAAAGCTGAGTTGGCATTTAAGAATGTGCTACAGATTGATCCAAAAAACTGGGAAGCACGCTTTCAACGCGCAGAAACCTTGAGTAAGCAAGGCAAAATTGAAAGCGCCTTCAAGGAATACAACACCATTGTGGCTAATGATGAAAATCATGTGATGGCCAGAGTTAGGGTAGGACAGTTGTTACTGTTGAATCGTGCTGTGGAAGATTCGGAAAAAATGGTGACGGAGGCGTTGGCAAAAGAACCTGAAAATGTCGAAGCCTTGGTTTTGATGGCCGGCCTGCAAATGGCCAAAAACAACAGCGATGCGGCGATTGCCTCGGTTCAGAAAGCCATGCAAAAAAGCCCGAACGATGTGTCGGCCGCTTTGATGATGGCGTCGATACACCTGAAAAATAATCAAGTTGAACAAGCTATTGCGCTTTTGAAACAAACTATAGAAAAAAATCCTGACAGTATTCCTGTACGCAGTATGTTGACCGGGATTTATGCCAGAAACAAACAAAATGATGAAGCTGAAGCCATGTTAGCTTCCATCATTAAAATTCAACCTGATGATATCAATCATTATAAAAATCTGGCGTTATTTCAGGTGGGCACCAATCAATTGGACAAAGCTGAAGCCACTTTGCGAGATGCCGTACAAAAACATCCCGAGAATGATGCTGCTGAAACCAATCTGATCGACTTTCTGGTTGAAAAACGCAATGTAGAGGTGGCCATAGCCGAGTTGCTGCCAATGATCGAGAAAAAGCCTGATGCTTATGCTTTGAAATTTAAATTGGCATCTTTGCAACTGGCTAATAAACAGGCTGATAAAGCTGAAGCTACCATGAAGCAAGTGATTGAGCAGGATAAACTGGGGCCAAACGGGATTACAGCCCGCAATAAATTGGCCGGGTATTATGCAGCCAGTAAACGCGTAGACGAGGCCAAGGCTTTGATCAAGGAAGTGCTTGATGCCAATCCACGCGATGCCGAAGCTTTGACTTTGCGTGGTCAATTTGCCCTAGCAGAAAATAAAATTCCAGATGCCATCGGTGATTTTCGTTCAGTTTCTGTGGATCAACCCAATAATGTCAACGTATTAAAACTATTGGCCACGGCGCATTTGCGTAATAACGAGCCTGAGCTGGCACGTGAAAGCATGGAAAAAGTTGTGGCGATGGCGCCTGCTGATGAAACGGCACAATTGGATTTGGTGGGATTACATCTTCAAGCCGGTAATGAGGATAAAGCTAGGCAACAACTTGCCACCTTGTTGAAAGCCGACCCAAAAAGTAAGAGAGGCCTGGAAACCTTATTCAAGTTGGAGGTGAGTAAAAAGCAATGGGACAAAGCGCAAGAAGTGGCCAAACAAATTCAGCAAACCTTCTCTGAAGAAGGTGCAGGTTTTTATATGTCCGGTTTGGCTTATCAGGCTGAAGGCAAGCTGGATGCTGCAAGTACTGCATTTGAACAAGCGCTGGCGAAAAAGCCTGATGCTATTGAACCTTTGACTGAACTGATCAAAACTCTGATGGCGCAAAAGCAACCTGAAAAAGCCATTGCGCAATTACAGCAGGTCATTAAGCACCAAGCAGATCATTTTATTGCCTACAACTTATTGGGCGGGGTTTACCTGAGTCAGCAAAAGTTTGCAGAAGCCAAAACGGCCTTGAATAAGGCAGTGGATATCAAACCGGATTGGTTTAGCCCTTATCGTAACTTGGCCTTGGCTGAGTTGGTACAGAAAAATCAGGCTGAAGCAATCAAAATCTATACCAAAGGCATAGAAAAAACCAAAGGTGCAATGGAATTGGTTGAAGACTTGGCCAGATTGCATCATAGCGCTGGTGAGCATGACAAAGTCCTGGCACTATATGAGGCGGCTTACAAGCGTTATCCTGACTCTGCTTTGGCAGTGAATAATTTGGCCAGCTATTTGTCTGATTTTGCAGATACCCCTGAGAATCTGGAACGTGCAGCCAAAATAGCCGAACCTCTGGCTAAGTCCAAAAACGCGAGCTTTTTGGACACGGTAGGCTGGATTGCCTATAAGCAGGATAAACTGGATTATGCCAAAGAGATGTTGACTAAAGCGTTGGAAGCCGCGGATTCACCTATTGCGCACTACCATATCGGCATGCTGTATTTTAAACAACAGGATTTGCCGAAAGCTGCCGAGCATCTGCAAAAAGCCATAGATGCCAAGGTAAATTTCGATGGATTGGATAAAGCCAAGGAAACATTGGAAAAAGCCAAACAAGCGGGATAGTTTTTCGCTATAAAAAATCCAGAGATTCCCAAATCATTTGGGAGTCTCTCTTTCCTGATAAAAAATCAGCTTAAACGCCCGAAACTCTTTTTAGCAAGCTTGGTTAAGATTGAGCCGTTTCTCATGCTTGTTTCAAGCCAAAATCAATAAAATTTACCTATCTGGGCGCTTTCCCTTACAATTCGGGCTTCGTTACTAAAAATAACAATTTCGGAGGATGACATGTTTAATATTCGTTTGCTGGTCTCTGCTATTGCCTTGACCGTTTCAATGTCTGCAATGGCCGCAGATGTCTTGCCTAACAAAGCACCTGAACCGGCTAACAACCCGACTACACCGGAAAAAGTCGAATTGGGTAAAATGCTTTACCACGATCCGCGTTTATCATCTACTGGCACCGTATCTTGTGCGTCTTGCCATAACACCATGCTAGGTGGTGAGGATAATCGTCCAAACTCCATGGGGATAAATGGTCAAACCGGTGGGCGCAGTGCTCCGACCGTATGGAATGCAGCATTTAATGCTGTGCAATTTTGGGATGGTCGCGCTGCCAGCCTTGAAGAGCAAGCCGCTGGTCCGGTGACTAATCCGATTGAAATGGGCATGAAAAGTTGGGATGACGTCGTTGCTCGTCTAAAAACCATTAAGGGTTACCGCCAAGCTTTCGATTTAGCCTTCGGTCAAGATAACGAGAGCATCACTAAAGAAAATGCTACTAAAGCGATTGCTGCTTACGAAAGAACCTTGATCACCCCAAACAGCCCTTATGATAAATATGTCAGCGGCGAAAAAACTGCGATGACCGAACAACAAGTTCGCGGCATGCAAAAAGCTGTTGAACTGGGCTGCACCAGTTGCCATAGTGGGCCTGCTTTCAATGGCCCTGGAGCATTCCAGAAATTTCCTGTGCACAAAAACGGCTATTTTGAAGCGCAGCATCATTTCAGCAAAGATAAAGGTTTAGCGGAAGTCACTAAAAAAGAGACTGACGAGCATTTATTTAAAGTACCAACCTTGCGCAATATTGCTTTGACCGCGCCTTATTTTCATAACGGTTCGGTTTCTACACTAGATATGGCCGTGAAAATTATGGGTAAACTGCAATTGGATAAGGAAATTTCTGACGCTGATGCGGCCGATATTGTGGCTTTTCTGAATGCTTTAACCGGTGAGTTTCCTAAACAAACCATGCCAATTTTGCCAGGAACTCCCGGCTCGACATTCAATTAATCTCGGATGAATTAACCAAGCAATTTTGCTTGTTGAGTTGTTGCAGGATAAAAAGGGGCTTATTAGCCCCTTTTTTGTGAGTGATTAGGGATTTTGATAGACCGCAAGGCTATTAATTCGTTTGTCGATTTCAGCAACCATGTCTTGGTAAGTTTGGCTTTTGGTATCACCAAAGCGTAGCTTGAATTCTTCTTGATTCATGTGTTCCGGGAGACCCTGGATGCCAGGCAAATAAGCCGTATAATCCTTGGCTTGAGACATGATTTCCTGCACTCTTCGTGCTTTTGGGCCGGAAGCAATCGCCAATTTTCCTAAACGTGTGCCAGCATGGTCGGATAACAAGTCTATAAAACTGAAGCCGCTACCTTGCTTGGCGTCAGCAAGTTCTTTACTCACTCCGATTTGTTCACCCAACACTGCGGCGTCAATCGCAGCTAAAAGTGCTGAAGCAATAAAGTGCTGGGGAATATCGATGCGTTTATAGGCATACACCTGATATTCTTTGCTATAAACCAGGCCCAACGGTAGATACCGGCGTAATTCCTGTTTGTAGATATAACTGCCCAAAGCAATCAGTACGGCGCGGTTTTCCTGTATCGCAGTCGCTTCAGTGGAACGTTGATAAGCCGATAGAAATAGCGGTTGCGCCAGCTCATTGATGGAGAGAAGCCAATTAGGGTCGTGTCGATTGGCGATCTCGTTGATTTGCTGTTGGTATACATGCAGATTGGGGTATTCGCGGTGTTTTTGAATCACCAGTTGCTTGGCGGCATCGACAATCGAACCCAGATAACTGATGTGAATTTCTTCAGGGGCAAACTTTAGGTCTTGAATGTAATATTTGCCCAAATCCCAGTATTTTTTTAACGAAGTATGTTCGGCAATTGCTGGCAGCAAATAATTGGCCAATCGATAAGGTATGGCGATTTCACCAATTTTAAAGGACTTGATTTTAATACTGTCTTCCAGCTGGATCAGTTTAAAGCTGAAATCCAGATAGCGTCCCCACAGAGTGACTGGCATGAAAACGGCGATTTGACAAAAAACCTCATGATTGCGGATTTTGATTTTGACGGTATTTTCGACGAAGTGATTCAGTAAGTAACTGACGGCGATATTGATGTCTTTTTGGTTTAATACTACGGTTTTGATTTCGTTTTGTTCATCCGGCTTGACGTGCAAAATTTCCTTGGCTCTCAGAATGTCTTCTCGATTCAATGCACGTTCGATGCTGATTAATGGCGTGTTATCCAGCGCCAATAAAAGAATCACGTTGACCAACAGGAGTCCAGCCAGGCTGATAGCGAGAAAAATCTTTAGCGGTCTGGACAAATTTAACGATTTCAGCATCGTTTAAAAAATCAGATTGAATTTAGCTTCTTTTAAATATTGAGCTTCTTGTTTCAGGTCAGCCTGGGTTAGTGGTACTTGCTCTAGCCAGTTTTCAGCAAAACGCAGGTGTATGTTTCTATCCTGGATAAAAATTTCAAAATCCGGACGTGGACTATGACGATTACGATGCAACAAAGCCGCTAATCTGAAAATGATAGCCAAGAGGGGTAAGTCACGGCTCCAAGGGTTGGGTAAATCATCAAAGCGAATGGAGCTGAGCTTTTTGCGATGACTGCGCACCAATAGCGCCAGCACAACTTGATCCTGTTTTGAAAAACCGGCTAAATCGCCGTTTTCAATGATGTAGGCGCTATGTTTGTGATACTGACTATGGGCAATTTCAAAGCCAATTTCATGTAAATCGGCGGCCCATTCCAGGAATTGCAAGGTCACAGGATTATCGTTGAAGCAAGGATGATTTTGCAATTGTTCCACCATGTAACGGATGGTTTCCTTGATTTGCGAGGAATGACGTTGATCGGTGTGGTAGCGCGCGGCGATGGTCTGACTGGTTTGTGAACGGATATCGTGATTATAAATACGGTCCAGCAAGTCATAGATCAGACCTTCCCGTAGTGCGCCGTCGGATACGGTCATTTGCTGGATATTCAAGGTTCTGAAGGTGGCGTAAACAATGGCTACCGCACCGATAAACACCGGGCGGCGCTCAACACTGAGTCCGGGAAAATTGATTTGATCGCAGTGATTCAGTTTTAATAAGTTTGTGACTAATTGTTCCAGGCCGCCCAGTGTGATGCCGTGACTACTGTAACCCAGATTTTGCAGCACACTGCTGACAGCTTTAAGACTGCCGGACGCACCTATGGCTTCATCAAAATTCTTGCTGTTAAAAGTGTTTTGAAAGGGCTCCAGCCTTTGTTCGGCAAATAGCGTGGCTTTTTTAAAAGCTTTTTTGGAAAGCACACCATCTTTGAAAAACTCTTGACTGACCGTCACGCAACCCATATTCAAACTTTCTTTGGTATGCGCAGTATCATTTTGGCCGATGATGTATTCGGTGCTACTGCCGCCAATGTCCATCACAAAGCGATGATTGGCGTTGCTGGATAAGCTGTGAGCCACGCCCTGATAAATCAACCTGGCTTCTTCGATACCGGAGATGATGTGTATCGGATGCCCCAGCGCCTGTTCTGCAGCTTGAATGAATTGTTGCGAGTTTCTGGCTTGACGCAGGGTGTTGGTGCCGACAATCCTCACGCTGCCTTTAGGAAAATTGCTGATACGTTGGCCAAAGCGTTCCAGGCAGGCCAGAGCTTTTCTTTGGGTTGCTTCGTCCAGTACCTTGTTTTGATCCATTCCTGCGGCCAGTCGCACCATCTCTTTCAACCGATCGATCGTTTGTAATTTGCCGTCTTGCAAACTGCAAATAATCATATGAAAGCTATTGGAACCAAGGTCGACAGCGGCAACGTTATTGGGAATTGGGTTTGGCACAGTCATATTCCTGTATTAGGCAGAGGCGGGGAGGGGAAGTTTGTTAGAATTCACTGCTTTCGGCGGTGCCTTAGGTTTAGCGCCTGTTTAGTTGAATAGCATTATAAACTACCCCATGAAGGCTTTATCCATTCAAAATTTAAAAAAGACCTACAACAACGGTTTCCAGGCCTTGAAAGGCCTGGATCTCGATGTGGAAAGCGGTGATTTTTTTGCCTTATTGGGGCCCAATGGTGCCGGTAAATCCACATTAATCGGCATCATTAGTTCGCTAGTCACTAAAAGTAGTGGAACTGTTCAAGTATTTGGACACGATCTCAACAAAGAAAATCCCCAAGCCAAAAGCTGTATCGGTCTGGTGCCTCAGGAAGTCAATTTCAATCAATTTGAAACAGTCAAGAATGTGGTGCTAAACCAAGCAGGTTATTACGGTATTCCGCGCAAGCGGGCGTTGTTGCAGGCCGAAAAATGCCTCAGGCAAATGGATTTATGGGATAAGCGCGACTCGGTTTCCCGGCGGTTATCCGGTGGTATGAAACGGCGCTTGATGATTGCCCGAGCCATGGTGCATGAGCCACGTTTGTTGATTCTGGATGAGCCAACGGCAGGTGTGGATATCGAAATCCGCCGTTCCATGTGGCAAATGATGCAGGAGGTCAACCGGCAGGGGACCACCATCATTTTAACCACGCATTATCTGGAGGAAGCGGAGAGTTTATGTCGCAATATTGCCATCATCAATGATGGACAAATCATTGAAAAATCCACTATGAGCAGTTTGTTGAATCGGATTCACATCGACCATTTTGTTCTGGATATTGCCCAAAGCCTGAAGCAGGCACCCGTGATAGCGGGCTGCGATATCGAATTGACCGATAGTCGGGTTTTGAATGTATCTGTGCCTAAAAGTCACGGGCTCAATCAGTTGTTTCAACAGCTGTCGGCATTGAATATAGAAGTGTTGAGTCTGAAAAATAAATCCAACCGTCTCGAGCAATTATTTATCGATCTGGTGCTATGAACTATTCTGTTGCCTTTAAAACCTTGTTGTTTAAAGAAATTCGGCGCTTCACCCGAATCTGGCCGCAAACCCTGTTGCCACCGGCGATTACCACAGCGCTGTATTTTTTGATTTTCGGCAAGTTGATTGGCGAACGCATTGGTACTGTGCAGGGTGTCACGTATATGGATTACATCGTACCTGGCGTGATTTTAATGTCCGTCATTAGTCACGCCTATTCCAATGTGGTGTCTTCGTTTTATTCCACCAAGTTTCAACATCACATCGAGGAATTATTGGTAGCGCCAGTGCCAAATGCGGTGATTCTGACCGGCTATGTGTGCGGAGGCATTGCGCGTGGCGTACTGGTTGGCTTGGTGGTGGCGGGTATTTCCATGCTGTTCAATCAGGTCAGCGTCATGCATTGGGGGATTAGTATCGCCATTTTGCTGCTGACGGCCACCATGTTTGCACTGGCTGGATTTATCAACGCCGTATTTGCCGATAGTTTTGATGATATTTCCATTATCCCCAATTTTGTGTTGACACCTCTGACCTATCTGGGGGGCGTGTTCTATTCATTGTCCATGTTGCCATCGATTTGGCAGACGATTGCCCAGGGAAATCCGATTTTATATATGATCAATGCTTTTCGTTTTGGTTTGATCGGGGTGACTGACGTCGATATTGTGCTGGCATTCGAGATAACGATAGGTTTTATCGTATTTTTAAGCGTATTTAGTCTGATACTTCTTCATAAAGGCGTAGGCATTAAAAATTGAGTCTATTTGCCGACATTAGCAATTCCCGCAACGTTCATTAGAGGCTCTGCAGTTATATGGCTATTCAACCACAAATCGATCAGGATAATTTCGCCAAAAGACCGGTAGAAATCACCATTAAAATTGGCATGACCTTGCTACTGTGTCTTTGGTGTTTTTACATCGTGCAACCGTTTATCGTGCCTTTGGTATGGAGCTTGATTATTACGGTGAGTATTTTTCCGGTTTATAAACGCCTGTTAATTTTACTCAATGGTCGCCAAAAAATGGCGGCTTCCATTGTGACTTTGGTGTTGTTACTCATTATCGTTGTTCCTGTGGTGACATTGGCCGGAGCGATTGCGAATAGTGGTGAAGGCTTTGCTCAGCAACTGGCCGGAGGTACATTCAGTATTCCGTTGCCGACTGAAAAAGTCGCATCTTGGCCATTGATTGGAGAGAGTTTATTTAAATATTGGAATTTGGTGGCTACCAATCCCATGGAGGCATTAAAGCCTGTTGTCCCCCAGATCAAAGCATTAGGTCAGTGGCTAATCAGCACCGGTGTTTCACTGACGGCTGCAATCTTGCAATTAGTATTGGCTATTATCGTGAGTGGTGTCTTGATGGCGAATGCTGAAGGCGGTCACCGATTGGCTTTGGCTATCAGTCGACGTTTTGTAGGGGCCAGGGGGGAAGAATTTGAGCAATTGACAGAGGTCACGATTAGAAATGTAGCGATTGGCGTTTTAGGGGTGGCCCTGATTCAGTCCACCTTAATCGGCTTGGGTTTTGCTGTGGCCGACATTCCCGCTGCCCCTTTGTTGACATTGTTATGTTTTTTTCTAGCCGTGATCCAAATTGGCCCCGGATTGGTGGTTCTGCCGGTGATTATTTATGTGTTTTCTTCACACGATACGTTCTTTTCCATGGTGTTTTTGGTCTGGTCCCTATTTGCTGGCCTGATTGACAATGTACTTAAGCCTTTGCTGATGGGAAGAGGCAGTCGCATTCCGATGGTGATTATCTTCATGGGCGCCATCGGCGGGATGATATTTTCAGGATTGATCGGTTTATTTGTTGGCGCGGTGGTTTTGGCTTTAGGCTATGAGTTGTTTCGGGCTTGGTTGGTGGAAACTGAGTAACAACAGATTTTTGAGTTTGGGATAGCTTCATAATCGATCTATCCGCTGTGTCATATCGGCCAAATCAAATTTGCCGACATGATGTAGCACTATCTTTCCCGTTCTATCAATCAAAAAGGTGGTGGGAGTTAATTTGACATTACCAAAAGCCTGAGCAATCGAGTCACTGGGATCAAGGGCTACCTCATAGGGTATTGACTTTGCTTGGGTCATGTTTAATACCCGATTCGGCGGGTCGTAGGGCATTGCGACTGCGATGATGGTCAGGCCGTTTGAGCTGAATTGCTGATGCAATTGGACCAAGTGGGGGATTTCTTCCAAACAGCTTTTGCAATCCGTAGCCCAGAATGTCACCAGCACTGGCTTTCCAGTTAGATCAAATAATTTAATTGAACGTCCTTGCAAGGTTTTAAACTCAACTTTCGGGGCAGGGTGATCGAGCTGTTTTTGGGGGGATTGCCAAAACCAGATCGATGCTATAAGCACAGTCGTCATTAATAAAAGACTTGTTGTGGTTTTGCCAGTCATGTGGTCAGGTTGGTTGCTATTGAATCCCCAGGGGTAACGTCATTATCCACAAAGGGCAATGGAATCGTAAAGCTGTTAAAATATTCTTTTGTTTAACAATCTTAAATCATGACAATGAAAAAGGTGCTGATTTCCGACAAGCTGGCTGATGATGGTATTAATTTTTTGAATGAACAGGATGATATTCAAATTCATATTCAGACAGGCTTAACAGAAGATGAATTGTGCGAAATCATTCCTGACTATGACGCCTTGCTGATTCGCAGCGATACTCAAGTGACTGCCAAGGTTTTAAAAGCGGCCAAAAAACTCAAAGTTGTCGGTAGAGCGGGTATAGGCGTTGATAATGTGGATTTGGCAGTTGCCATGGAGCAGGGCATTATTGTGATGAATACGCCGGATGCCAACGCCACGACCACCGCGGAGTTGGCGATAGCGCATATGTTTTCCTTAAGTCGTAATTTGCCGATCGCCAATCAATCGGTGCGTGATGGTAAATGGGAACGTAGCAAATTGGTGGGTGCTGAAATCACCCATAAAACCTTAGCAATACTTGGCTTTGGTACTATCGGACGGATTGTTGCGCAACGTGGTAATGGCTTGGGGATGCGGGTTATTGCGTATGACCCCTTTGTAGCGCCGGAAATTTTTGAAAATTATGCTGCAGAAATGGTCGATCTGGAAACCCTGGTCAAGCAAGCCGATTATCTGACCTTGCATTGTCCATTGCTGGAAAAAACCCGTAACGTGATCGGTCGTGAACAATTGGCCATGATGAAAAAATCAGCGCGCTTGATTAACTGTGCGCGCGGTGGCTTGGTCGATGAAGCGGCGCTTTATGCTGCATTAAAAGAAGGTCGAATCGCAGGTGCTGCACTGGATGTTTACGAGCAGGAGCCACCTAAAGATTCGCCGTTGTTGGGTCTGGATAACGTGGTGTTTACCCCGCATTTGGGCGCATCCACTAAAGAAGCTCAGGTAGCGGTTAGTGTGGAAATTGCCCGACAGGTGGTTAAATATCTGCAAACCGGGGAAGCCATCAATGCTCTGAACTTACCCAGGCTGTCAGCGGATGAATTAAAGCAGGCTCAACCCTTTATGAATCTGGCCAATATTTTGGGTAAGGTTTTGGTTGGATTGATTGAGCAGCCGATTCAGAAACTGGAAGTGGCTGTTTACGGTAAAGCTGCTTTGGGGAAAATAAGGCCTATTTCCAGTGAAGCCATGGTTGGTTTGTTGGCTGGGCAATTGTCCACGCCTGTCAATCGAGTGAATGTCGAAAATATAGCCAAACGTCAGGGGATTACCTTAATCGAGTCTCAATCGGAACAGTCCGAGGGGTATCAATCCTTAATCAAAATCACCGGTCATTGCATAGATAAATCGGTGTCGTTGTCAGGTACTTTGTTGGGTGATCATCATCCTCGCTTGGTGAGTATTAATCACTTTGAAATCGAAGTGGTGCCGGAAGGGGTGTTGTTGGTTACTCGACACGATGACAAGCCCGGCGTCATTGCAGCCATTAGTTCGATTTTGGGTAAGTCAAATATCAATATCTCCAGGATGCAGGTCAGTGTCGCGGATGAAAACCAATTGGCCATGATGGTGATCAGTGTATCCGACCCACTAAGCGAACAGGTCTTGAAAGCGGTTTGCGAAGTGTCTGCTGTGCATACTGCCAGACAAATCGTGTTATGAGTTTTGAAGTTATCTGTTTTGATTGCGACAGCACCTTAAGTCGCGTTGAGGGTATTGATGAACTAGCCAGACGCAATGGTCTGTTCGAACAAGTGGCTGCTTTAACCGATGCGGCCATGAATGGTGATATGCCGTTGGAAGATGTCTATGGACACAGATTGGAGCTGATCAAACCCGACCAAGCTGCAATAGACTGGTTGGCGAACTTGTATATTGCCGAAATGGTTGAAGGCGTGGCGGAAACAGTCAAAACCTTACAAGATAACGGCAAGCAGGTTCATATCATTAGCGGGGGATTACGGCAGGCTATTTTGCCTTTGGCGGCTTTGTTGGGCATTGCCGAAGAAAATGTGCATGCAGTGGACGTCATTTTTGATGAGCAGGGCGATTACCAGGATTTTGTCAGACAATCACCTTTGGCGGTCAGTGGCGGCAAGGCTCGAGTTTGTCGTCGACTGAGGATGCGTTATTCATCCCTGGTGATGGTGGGGGATGGCAAAACTGATTTGGAAGCCAAAATGGCTGGGGCCTATATGATTGGTTTCGGCGGGGTGGTCAAACGGCCTTTAGTTCAGGAACAGGCTGATATTTTTATCTCGGATGCTTCAATGACTGCGGTATTGCCGCATGTGTTGTAAGGCACGAAGCAAGATAGTTTTTTACTTTTTACAGATTTAGAGAAATACGATGGCAGGGCATAGTAAGTGGGCTAACATCAAACACCGTAAAGGAGCCCAGGATGCAAAACGAGGCAAAATTTTTA
The DNA here is from genome assembly GCA_964550075.1 of uncultured Methylomonas sp. Taxonomy (GTDB): domain Bacteria; phylum Pseudomonadota; class Gammaproteobacteria; order Methylococcales; family Methylomonadaceae; genus Methylomonas. The sequence goes on along the minus strand of CAZJYS010000016.1, from coordinate 8,505 downwards.
CCAAATGTATACGAGAAATTAGCGTAGCAGCCAAAAGCTCCGGTGGTGGCGATCCGGCGAATAATCCCAGTCTGCGTAGCGCCATTGACAAGGCCTTAGGCGCCAATATGAAGCGGGATACCATAGACAACACCATCAAAAAGGCCATAGGCGCGGTGGATGGTGTGGTGTATGAAGAAGTACGCTACGAAGGCTATGGCCCTGGCGGCACAGCTGTCATGGTGAATTGTCTGACCGATAATCGTAATCGCACCGTAGCTGATGTTCGGCACGCTTTTTCCAAGGCCGGTGGAAATTTAGGTACGGATGGTTCGGTTGCTTATTTGTTTCGCAAGGTGGGTATTATCAGTTTTTCCAATGAAGTGGATGAAGATGCCTTGATGGAAGCTGCCATGGAAGCCGGTGCCGATGATGTGGTGACCAATGATGATGGTTCTATGGATGTTTTCACCACGCCGGAAGACTATTTAACCGTCAAGGATGCTATTTTAGCGGCAGGCTTTGAGCCGCAAAATGCTGAAGTGACCATGCATGCCGATGTCAAAACCGATCTGGATGCCGAGGCGGCCGAGAAGATGATCAAACTAATTGATAGGCTGGAAGATTTGGATGATGTGCAAGATGTTTACTCCAATGCTGATATTAGCGATGACATCATGGATAGTATCGGTGATGCCTAAGTATTCAATTAACTTCACCCCAACAAGCCATTGACGCGAATTCTCGGGATAGATCCCGGATCACGCTTGACGGGTTATGGTGTGGTCGAAGTGACCCCGCGTGGTGTTCTTTATGTCGCGAGTGGCTGTATTCGCATACAGGCTGATGATTTTCCGGCGCGACTCAAGCGCATATTTGATGGTGTCAGCGAAATCATTGCTTTATATCAACCGCAAGAAATGGCCATAGAGCAAGTGTTCATGCACAAAAACGCCGATTCGGCTTTAAAGCTGGGTCAGGCGCGTGGTGCAGCCATTTGTGCGACCCTCAATCAGGGGTTGTCGGTACATGAATATGCGGCCCGGCAAGTCAAACAGGCTTTGGTCGGCAAAGGCAATGCCGACAAACAGCAAGTTCAATATATGGTGAAGCTTTTGTTAAGTATTCAAGGTGATATGCAGATAGACGCCAGTGACGCATTGGCGATCAGTCTTTGTCATCATCATTATCAACAAACAGCACAACGTATCCAGCGAGCAGTCTAGTGATTGGTTTTTTACGCGGCACGCTAATACAAAAATCCCCGCCGCAATTAGTGCTGGACGTGCAGGGCGTCGGCTATGAAGTGGAAGCGCCGATGACCACCTTCTATGATCTACCGGCTTTGGGGCAAGAAGTTAAATTGCATACGCATCTGGTGGTGCGGGAAGATGCACACATTTTGTTTGGTTTTGCCAGTGAAACAGAGCGGCTGTTATTCAGGGTGCTGATTAAAGTCAACGGCGTGGGGCCTAAGCTGGCTTTGACCATTTTATCCGGGCAAAGTGTGGCGGAGTTTTATCGCTGCGTGGATGATAACGATGTGAAGTCGTTGGTGCGGTTGCCGGGGGTTGGGCAGAAAACCGCCGAGCGTCTGATTATCGAAATGCGCGGTCGCTTACCTGAACTTGGGGATATATCAGTATCAAAAGGCAAGTCTGATTCGGTTGTGAACACGCACGGTAGTCCTAGACAAGAGGCTATTACAGCCTTATGTGCCTTGGGATACAAGCCACAAGACGCCGCAAAAATGGTGCAAGCCATTGCTACAGAAGATAAAAGCTGCGAAGACATAATCCGCATGGCGCTCAGAGGCGCTATTAAATGATAGAAAGCGATCGATTGATTACTGCACATGGCAGTCATGATGAAGAACGTATCGATAGAGCGATACGTCCCAAGCGCCTGAAAGACTATGTCGGGCAAAAAGAGTTGTGTCTGCAGATGGAAATCTTTATTCAGGCGGCGGTGAGTCGGTCTGAAGCTTTAGATCATGTGTTGATTTTTGGTCCTCCCGGCTTGGGTAAAACCACTTTGGCTAATATTGTAGCTGCCGAGATGAATGTGAATATTCGTCAAACTTCAGGCCCGGTGCTGGACAAGGCCGGGGATTTGGCTGCATTGCTGACGAATCTACAAGCGCACGATGTATTGTTTATCGATGAAATCCATAGACTCAGCCCCGCAGTGGAAGAGGTGCTATATCCGGCTATGGAAGACTACCAGATTGATATTATAATAGGCGAAGGTCCAGCGGCTCGTTCCATCAAACTTGATTTGCCGCCTTTCACTTTAGTGGGGGCCACGACGCGTGCCGGTTTATTAACATCGCCATTACGTGATCGTTTCGGTATTGTGCAACGGCTGGAGTTTTATTCGATAGAAGAACTATCGACTATCGTGTTGCGTTCGGCGAAAATGTTAGGCATAGCCATGGAGAATGCCGGGGCTGATGAAATTGCACGTCGATCCAGAGGTACGCCACGCATTGCGAATCGGTTATTACGTCGAGTGCGGGATTTTGCGGAAGTCAAAGGGGACGGTACCATTACCCGTGATATGGCCAAACATGCCTTGGAAATGTTGAAAATTGATCAGCATGGTTTTGATATGCTGGATCGTAAATTACTGATGGCAATGATAGAGCATTTTCAAGGTGGTCCAGTTGGTTTGGATACTTTGGCCGCTGTAATCAGCGAAGAACGCGGGACCGTTGAAGATGTGCTGGAGCCTTATTTGATGCAGCAAGGTTTTATCATGCGAACGCCAAGAGGCCGAGTGGTAACCCATAAAGCGTATACCCATTTTGGTATGCAACCGCCTCGGCAATCGTTAGGTACTGAGGATTTGTTTGATGCTTGATTCGGTTCAGCCGAACGTGAAAGAGTTTAGTTGGCCGATTCGGGTTTATTACGAAGACACCGATGCCGGTGGCGTGGTGTTTTATGCGAATTATCTGAAGTTTTTTGAACGAGCCCGAACCGAGATGTTGCGCAGTTTCGGTTTTGAACAAGATCGCTTGATTGCGGATGAAAATGTGATATTCGTGGTGCGCTCCGTGCAGGTAGACTATTTAAAACCGGCTCGATTCAACGAGCAGATTGTTGCAAGCGCTAAAATCATTGAAAACAAAAAAACCAGCCTCATTTTTGAACAAGTTATTACCCGCCAACAAGATGTGTTATGCCATGCAACTATTCGCATAGCTTGTCTTGACGCAAAAACCATGAAACCCAAACTTATCCCTGTTGCGATTTCGGAGCAATTAACCTAGATGAACACCGATTTATCCATATTACATTTGGTCCAAGAGGCCAGTATCGTCGTGCAGTTTGTCATGTTCATTTTGCTGGCCGCCTCATTGGCCTCCTGGACATTCATATTTACCAAGCGCAAAGATTTGAGTCACGCTATATCCATTACCGACGATTTTGAAGATGAATTTTGGTCTGGGGTGGGTTTGGCTGAATTGTATAAAAAAATGGCCAGCGATCGTTTTGAACCGGAAGGGATCGAAAAAATCTTTTTGGCCGGCTATCGCGAGTTTGCCCGGATGCGACAAAAAGGCGATGTTGAACCCATGGTTCAAGTTGAAAGTGCACAAAGAGCTATGCGTATCGAATTGATGCGGGAACTGGATAGATTGGACGAAACCTTGCCTTTTCTGGCGACTGTCGGCTCAACAAGTCCCTACATCGGCTTGTTTGGTACCGTATGGGGCATTATGAATTCATTTCGGGCCTTGGGCGAAATCAAAAACGCCACCTTATCCAATGTGGCACCGGGTATCTCTGAGGCCCTGATTGCTACAGCTATTGGTCTGTTTGCTGCTATTCCTGCGGTCATTGCTTACAACCGTTTTTCGACCAGGCTGGATCGTTTGGCTGGTCGCTATGAATTATTCATCGACGAATTTGTCGTTCTCTTGCAAAGACAGGCGCACAGCAAATGAATGTAGGTGGCAGTAACCGCAGATCGCGGAAAAAACGTGGGCCGATGGCGGAAATCAATGTCGTTCCCTATATTGACGTCACATTTGTATTGTTGATGATTTTTATGATCACAGCACCGTTGGTGCAGACTGGTGTCGATGTCGATTTACCACAGGCTGATGCCGCTGCGGTTGATTTAAAAGATGAGCCGCCTGTCATCGTTTCGATTAAAAAAGACGGCAGTTTTTATATCGATATCGGTGATCGTCAAGATGAAGCCGTTGATGAAGATACGCTGTATCAGCGCGTTTCGGCAATTTTTAGCAACAATCCCAAGGCTCAGATTTATGTGCGGGGTGATCATCTGGTTGAATACGGGAAAATTGTGCAAGTCATGGTGGCCTTGAAAGAAGCGGGTGCTCCCAAAGTGGGTTTGATGACAACCCCGCCTGCCGAGAATTAATATCACCAACATGCGGAAATATGGTACCTCATTCACGCTGGCGCTAGCGCTGCATGTCATTATTGTGCTGTTGTTTGGTTTTAGTTTTGAACCCGATCCCGAGAAGGCTAAACCTGAAGCAGCTCCTGACATAATTGAAGCAACGATTTTTGATGATAGCCAAATTCAGGCTGAGGCCAATCGATTAAAGCAAGTTGAAGCCGAAAAAGTTCAAGCCGAAAAAGTTCAAGCAGAACGTCAGCACCAGCAGGAAGTTGAAAACGCCCGGAGAACCGAGCAGCAGTTGCTGGAACAAGCCAACAGGCAGCGCCAAATAGAGGCTAAAAAGGCTGAAGAAGCAGCGGAAAAGATTAAGCAGGAAGCATTGGAGCAGGAGCAGAAAAAGCGTGAGCAGCTAGAAGCCAAACGTCAGGCAGAAGAACAAAAACAGCAAGAACTCAAAGAAAAACGCCTACAAGAAGAAAAATTAGCCCAAGAAACGGCAGAGAAACAAAAGCAGGCTGAAAAGCGGAAACAGGAAGCTGAAGCCCACGAAGCAAAACTTAAACAGCAAAAACTGGAAGCGCAAAAAGCTGAGCAGGAACGAAAAGAGCAAGCACAGCAAGAGGCTGTAAAACAACAAAAAGCTGCAGAAGCCAAAGCTGAGAAAGAAAAACAAATAGTTGCCGAAAAAGCTAAAGCGGAGCAAGAAAAGAAAGCGGCTGATGCCAAGGCGAAAGCCGAAGCAGAAAAACAAGCTGCGCTAGCTGCTGAAAAAGCCGAAAGACAACGTGAGGCAAAATTAGCGGCTGAAAAAGCCGAAGAAGCCAAGCAAGAAGCGTCGATCAAAGCAAAAGCGGAGAAAGATAAACAACTCGCAGCCGAAAAAGAAGCCCAGGCTGCCAAGGCAAAAGCAGAGAAGGAAAGCCTAGAAGTTGCTGCAAAAGCTAAGGCCGAGCAGGAAGCCAAAGCGGCTGCAGCTAAAGCGGAAAAAGACAAACAGGTCGCCGCAGCAAAAGCCAAAGCCGATCAGGAAACTAAAGCGGCTGCGGCCAAGGCAGAAAAGGACAGGCAGGAAGCTGCCGCCAAAGCCAAGGCTGAACAGGAGGCCAAAGCCGCTGCTGCTAAAGCGGAAAAAGACAAACAGACCGCAGCGGCAAAAGCTAAAGCCGATCAGGAAGCCAAAGCAGCTGCGGCCAAGGCGGAAAAAGACAGGCAGGAAGCTGCTGCCAAAGCCAAGGCTGAACAGGAGGCCAAAGCCGCCGCAGCTAAAGCCGAAAAAGAAAAACAGGAAGCGGCTGCAGCTA
>CAZJYS010000016.1:0-2745 GCA_964550075.1 uncultured Methylomonas sp. | reverse complement strand
GCCAAAGCCGCCGCAGCTAAAGCCGAAAAAGAAAAACAGGAAGCGGCTGCAGCTAAGGCTAAAGCCGATCAAGAAGCCAAAGCCGCTGCGGCTAAAGCCGAAAAGGATAAACAGGAAGCTGCCGCCAAAGCCAAAGCTGAGCAAGAACGATTAGCCGCCATTGCTGCTGCCGAAAAAGCTGAAAAAGACAGGCAAGCCGCTGAGGCCGCTGCTGCTGCGGCAAAAGCCGAGCAGGAAAGGCAAGCTGCGGCTGCTGCAGAAGAAGCTCGAATCAATGCCTTGATCAAAAACCGAACTGAAGCGGCTTGGGTCAGCCCTATGGGGAGTGCGCAGGGTTTAAAATGTACAATTCAGGTAAAATTATTACCTACCGGTGAGGTTATGGACGCGGTTGTTGTTGGTAGTAGCGGTGATCCTGTTTTTGATCGATCCGCCGAAAATGCGGTCAGAAAGGCTTCACCCTTACCGGTTCCGCAAGATAAGATTCTATTTAATCAAAAATACAGAGTTTTTAACTTATCATTTAAACCGGATTAAAACGCAACGGAAATTTATCTAATGAATTTAGTAACCAGAATTATTTTTACGGGCTTGATGGCTTTGCTATGCAATTTTGCCCACGCGGAGAACCTCACCATCGAGATTACCAAAGGTTCTCAATCTGCTGTACCCATAGCCATCGTGCCATTTGCTCAACAAGGCTCGATCGGTAATACGAAAATTTCTGAAGTGGTTGATTCCGATTTGGCGGGAAGCGGTTTTTTCAAAACCTTGTCCGAAGGTGAAATGCTGACCACTCCCAGTGAGCCTGAGAAAGTTAATTTTCGGGAATGGCAAGCCTTGGGTCAGGATTACATGGTGGTTGGTCAGGTTGTCGGTAATGGTGGCAGTTTCAATATTCAGTTTCACTTGCTGAATGTGCATAACGGCCAGTTGTTGATGGGTTATAAAATGACGGTAGGTGGCAATGAGTTACGCCGTGCTGCTCACCATATTAGTGATTTGATCTACGAGAAACTCACCGGACGCAAAGGTGTGTTTAATACCCGCGTGGCCTATGTGACCAGCAATTCACGTGGTAATGGCAAACAGTTCATGTTGCAAGTAGCTGATGCGGATGGTCATAACCCTCGCACTATAGCCGAATCACCTGAACCGATTATGGCACCTGCTTGGTCGCCTGATGGCTCTAAAATTGCCTATGTGTCTTTCCACACCAAGCGTTCGGCGATTTACGTGCAAACCTTGGCTACCGGCCAACGCGAAAGTGTAGCCGCTTACCCTGGTATCAACGGCGCACCCGCTTTTTCACCGGATGGCAGTCGTCTGGCGATTACTTTATCCAAAGATGGCAGTCCGGATATTTATGTATTGAATTTAGCGACTCGTGGCCTGACTCGTTTAACCTCCGGGTTGTCTATCGATACCGAGCCCTCTTGGTCACCCGATGGCAGTACCATAGTGTTTACTTCCGATCAGGGAGGGAAACCACAGTTGTATACGATTCCTAGTTCAGGCGGTAAAGCTACCCGCTTGACTTTCCAGGGAGATTACAATGCCCGCGGGCGTTTCTCGGCCGATGGTCGCAGTTTGGCCATGGTTAACGGCAGCGGCGGAAATTATCGAATTGCTGTGATGGATATGGCCTCACGCACCGTCAATATTCTCAGTGAAGGCAGTCTGGACGAATCCCCCAGTTTTGCACCGAATGGCAGCATGATATTGTTTGCTGCCAATAAAGGCGGTCGTTCGGTTTTGTCCGTTGTGTCCACAGATGGTGCGATGCAGCAAAAATTAGACTTTCAAAGTGGCAGTGTGCGCGAACCTGCCTGGGTACCTTAATCGGTATCACTAAATTTTTCGTTTGAACTTTAAAATTTTGGAGATGATGTATGAAATTGAATAAAACCTATTTGGTATTGGTGATGATGGCGGTCCTGGCTTCAGGCTGTAGTTCAACTGATGAGCAGGATGCCAGCTTGGCTGAAGGGCAGGGTACAGATGCCTCTACCAGTGGTTTGAATGATGGCTCCATGTCCGGTAGCCAGTTTGGTTCAGGCGATGGGTATAACTCAGGTTCGGGTTTTGGTTCAGGCGGCGCTTCGCATTTAGGACCAGAGTTTAGTGATCCTAATAATCCTTTGTCTAAAATGACTATTTACTTTGAATTGGATAGCAGTCAAGTCAAACAGGAATTCGTGCCGGTCATTGCAGCGCATGCTGATTATTTGTCATCGCACTCCAGTCAACGAGTGATTTTAGGCGGTCATGCGGATGAGCGTGGTTCCAGCGAATATAACATCGCTTTAGGTGAACAGCGTGCTAAATCTGTAGAAAGAATGTTGCGCTCACAAGGTGTTAGCGCCAACCAGCTGGAAGTTGTCAGTTTTGGCGAAGAAAAACCGGCGGTTAGCGGTGGTGGAGAATCAGCATGGCAAATGAATCGTCGTGTAGAGTTAGGCTATCAATGAAAAAATCTGCACTTTTAGTTCTGTTGGCCTGTTTCGGTCTAACGACCGGGGCAGGCGCTGTTCAAAATGCTTATCAGGGAAATGCTGCCTACGGTACCCCTACGGCAAATGCTTCGGACAATGCGATATTTGAAGTATTGGGAAGGCTGGAACAGCTACAGTTAGAAGTGCAGCAATTGCGAGGCATGGTTGAAGAGCAGTCCCAAACCATTGCGGATTTGGAGCGTAAACAAACCAATATGTATTCTGATCTGGATGAACGGATACAGGTTAT
>CAZJYS010000015.1:9613-21634 GCA_964550075.1 uncultured Methylomonas sp. | reverse complement strand
AGATGGACATTAATGTTGAGAGGCAAATGACCCTGGAAGTTTGAAACTTGAAATTTCGGTGAATTTGAACGACTGCCCTTTCCAGAACTTCATTGTTTTTATTAAAAATTATACCAAAGTCCCTGATATAGGTAGCGAAATAACTGTAGAAAATATTATTTTCATCATGTCAATTTCCAATGGAATTTACAATGTTTAAATGACCAATTGACAAACGCTTCTAACTTGAGACTCAAACTACGGGCTCAGAATTTTCTGGTTCTGATGGAGTTTGATTCTTAAACGATCTTGCCTTTGGCTCAGGGCTGTAGAACTAAAGATGGCTTTGATACGAGTTCGTTCGGGCACTGAAACTGCCTTTTCAGGGACAAGCCCGTATAATCACAGCCTTTTTCACTGCTTTTGCCCGATGTCCGCTACAGAAACACTGAAACAACTGAACAAAAATCTTAACGCTTGTATGAGCACCGATCGCCATGGTTTCAAGCGGCAGTTGGATAGGTTGCGTAGCGAATTGAGTAAAGGCAAAGATATTTCCGCTGGTTTGCAACAGCTATCGGCGAAGATCGAACGATCAGTGAGTCGCTGTCTGCAGCGCCGTGCCTCGGTCCCGGTAATCAATTACCCGGATTTGCCGGTTAGCGGCAAAAAAGACGAAATCGCAGAATTGATCCGCAAACATCAAGTGACGATCGTTTGCGGCGAAACCGGTTCCGGCAAAACCACGCAGTTGCCGAAAATCTGTCTGGAAATTGGGCGTGGCATCAGCGGTTTGATCGGTCACACCCAGCCCCGGCGGATTGCCGCCCGTACCGTGGCGGACAGGATTGCCGAAGAGTTGGGTCAACCCATCGGTCAGGCGGTGGGTTATAAAGTGCGGTTTCATGATCAGACCCACCCCAATTCGCTGGTCAAGTTGATGACCGACGGCATCTTGCTGGCCGAATCGCAGAACGATCCTTATTTAAATCAATATGACACCATCATCATCGATGAGGCGCATGAACGCAGTCTGAATATCGATTTTTTGCTAGGTTATCTGCGTTGGCTGTTGCCCAAACGCCCCGATCTGAAAATCATCATCACTTCCGCGACTATCGATCCAGAGCGTTTCGCCAAGCATTTCAATGATGCGCCTATCGTCAACGTATCCGGACGCACTTATCCGGTGGATATACGTTATCGGCCCATCGAATTAATCGAGGAAGATGACGAAACCGCCGCCGATTTGCAGCAGGCGATTCTGGATGCGGTGGACGAGTTGTATCGGGATATGCGCGGCGATATTTTGATTTTTTTGAGTGGCGAGCATGAGATACGCGAAACCACCGAATCCTTGCGAAAATCCACGCAAAATAGCCGCTATGATATTTTGCCCTTGTATTCCAAACTCAGTGTCGCTGAGCAGGAGCGGGTATTCAAACCCAGCGGCAACAAGCCGCGTATTGTGTTGGCGACCAATGTCGCCGAAACCTCTTTGACCGTGCCCGGAATTCGCTGTGTGATTGATTCCGGCCATGCCCGTATCAGCCGTTACAGTCATCGCAGCAAAATTCAACGTTTACCGATAGAGCGCATTTCGCAAGCCAGCGCCAATCAGCGTTCCGGGCGTTGCGGACGGGTGGCGGAAGGTATTTGTATCCGCTTGTATTCCAAAGAAGATTATCTGGCCCGCCCCGAATTCACCGAACCGGAAATTTTGCGTACCAATTTATCCTCGGTGATTTTGCAGATGGCGGCGTTGAAACTGGGCGATATTGAGGATTTTCCGTTCGTCGAGCCACCCGAAGACAAGATGATCCGCGATGGCAAGAATGCCTTGTTCGAAGTGGATGCGCTGGATAAGCAAGGGCGTTTGACCGATACCGGCAGACAATTAGCCAAGATTCCCACCGATCCCAAATTAGCCAGAATGCTGCTGGCGGCGGCCGATCTGGCGGCATTGAACGAAGTGGCGATTATTGTTTCGGCTTTGAGCATCCAAGATCCGCGTGATAAACCCGCCGATAAAATGCCGCAAGCCGAAGCCAAACATGCGCAGTTTAAAGTCGAGGAATCGGACTTTTTGACGCTGTTAAAGCTTTGGCAGACCTTTGAAGAACAAAAAAAGCATCTGACCAACAACAAGTTGCGCAAATATTGTCAGGATAATTTTTTATCGTATATCCGCATGCGGGAATGGCACGATATTCATACCCAGATCATGCAGGTGGCGCGCGGTGATCTGAAGCTGAAAATGAACGACAACCCAGCCAATTACGAACAGATTCATTGCGCATTATTACCCGGTTTACTCTCCAATATCGGTTTTCGCCATGAACAATATGAGTATCTGGGTGCTAGGGGATTGAAGTTTTTCATTTTCCCAGGCTCCGGCCAGCACAAACTCAGGCCGAAATGGATCATGGCGGCCGAACAAGTGGAAACCAGCAAGGTTTACGCCCGCACCGTGGCCAGAATCGAGCCGGAATGGATAGAAGCCTGCGCGCAACATCTGATCAAAAGCAATTATTACGACCCGCATTGGGAGAAAAACGCCGGACGCAGTGGTGTTTACGAACGCACGTTGTTGTATGGCTTGACCCTGCAAGCCAAGCGCAAAATACCTTACGAAAATGTTGACCCCAAAGCGGCGCGGGAGATGTTTATCCGTCACGCTCTGGTCAATCAGGATTACCACAGCAACGCACCATTTTTTAAAGCCAACGAAAAGTTGCTGGAGGAGGTGGGGTATATCCAGCACAAGGGCCGACGGGTTGATTTGATTGAAGACGAAGAATGGTTGTACCAGTTTTACGATAAAAAACTGCCAGCAGAAATCGTCAGCGGCATCACTCTGGATCAATGGCGTAAACAAGTGGAACGAGAGCAACCCAAACTGTTGTTTTTGACCAAGGAAGATTTGACCCGGGAGGATGAAAATCGTATCAATGACTGGGATTTTCCGGATAGCAAAAAAGTCGGCGATCTCAACATCGAGCTGCATTATCGCTTTGAGCCCGGTCATGATGAAGATGGTGTGACCGCGATTGTGCCAGTGCATCAACTCAACCAGATTCGGCAGATGCCGTTTGATTGGTTAGTGCCGGGTATGCTGGAAGAAAAAGTGGTAGGTTTGATCAAATCCTTACCTAAACATTTGCGCAAACATTTTGTACCGGTGCCTAACACGGCCAAAGCTTGTCTGGAAATCGAACCGGACTTTAAAGGCTCCTTATTTGAATGGCTCAGTGGCCGATTGAGAAAATTAACCGGCGAATCGATTCCCTTGAATGAATGGCAGCCGGATGCCTTGCCGGAACATCTGAAAATGAATTTTCGCATTGTCGATGAACAGGGTAGGGCTTTGGGTTATGGACGTAACCTGAGCAAGCTGCAGACTGACTATGCCAGCAAAGCCGGCGACAGTTTTGAAAAGCTGGCTCAGGAAGAAATCAGCCACACGGGTTGTATCGCCTGGGTATTTGACGATTTACCCGAAACCGCTCAGTTCATGCAAAAAGGTCAGACGTTTATCGGTTATCCGGCTATCGTCGATGAAGGCCAGAGCGTGGGCGTGAAAATCCTGGAAACCCAACAAAAAGCCGATCTGGCTCACGTTGCAGGCTTGAATCGATTGTTTCAGTTGCAATGCCGCAAAGATGCCCAGTACATTCTTAAAAACACGGGTGTTGCAGCCACCGCGCAGCTCACTTACAACCAGTTACCTCAACACCCTATAGTGACCGGGCGACCCGGAGGTGATTTTAAAGAAGATTTTTTGTTTGCGATTTTTAACGCTGTGTTTGTCGAAACATCGCAAATCCGCACCTTGTCAACATTTGAGGCCCGTCTGGCTGCGCAAAAATCCAGTTTGATCACGGTCAGTAGCCAAGTAGGCAAGCAGGTTGTAGAAATCATGGCAAACTTTCAAAACATCAAGCAGCGACTTAAGCAAGCGGCGGTCAGTCCGCCGTTGCGGGCCGAAATTGAGGAACAATTAAGTTTTTTGCTATACCACGGTTTTCTTCGATATACGCCATTGACGCAATTGCAGGCGATGCCGAGGTATTTAAAAGCAATTGAATTTCGACTGGACAAACAGAAACCGGATTCAGCGGATGTACAAGGCCTGCAACGCTTGAATCAGCGTTATTGGCAACAAGTGCAAAAGCAGCTGAAAACGGTTCAACCCACGCCGGAGGTTGATCAATTTCGTTGGATGCTTGAAGAGTTGCGCGTGTCGTTGTTTGCGCAGCAATTGAAAACTGCCTATCCGGTTTCGGTGCAACGGCTGGAAAAGTTATGGAACGAAATGACATAGCCAGGCTCTTAAAATGAACTAATCCACTCAGGAAGTGCAACATGATACCGATCAGAGATTCGATACCTTGTAATATCAGGCCTTATGTCACCTGGACCATCATGGGTATTTGTATAGTGGTATTTCTCGCCATGTTGCTGATGCCCAATCACATGGCGCAACACTTTTTACATCTCTACGGTCTGGTACCGATACGTTACACCAGTCCGCAATGGGCCAAGCATTTTGGTTTGCCGCCGGATTATTATCTTTCTTTTGTCACCAATCTTTTTCTGCACGGTGGCTGGGCGCATTTACTGGTGAATCTGATCTTTTTATGGATTTTTGCCGACAACATTGAAGACCTGATGGGTCATAAACGCTTCATTGTTTTTTATCTGTTATGTGGGGTTTTAGCGAGCTTTGCGCAATGGTATTTCTCGCAAAATCTGGTGGTGCCTGTAGTTGGCGCATCGGGGGCAATCGCCGGGGTGTTAGGGGCTTATTTTTTCAGGTTTCCTTATGCCAGAGTTTTGTTCGTCGTGCCGATTTTGTTTGTACCGTTATTTTTTGAAATACCGGCGATTGCATTTTTAGGTTTGTGGGTGATTTTGCAATTGCAGGAACTGAGTACCGCCGCCATGTTCCCCGGCATGAGCACCAATTCAGCCTGGTGGGCGCATTTGGGTGGTTTTGTGGCAGGGGCAGTGTTGTATCGGTTTTTTATTCCGAATCATCAGGCATTTCAGGGTAATTTGGAGTCGCTTGAATAAGTCAATGAGAGATCAGCCTATAGCCGCTATTAAACGATCCACCTGTTGAACTTCGGTTGCAAAACTGGTTACCAAGCGAATTAATAGCTCATTTTCATTCAGCAGATCAGGTTTGGCATGCGGTGGATTCCAAGGGTAAAAAACAGCGCCTTGTTCTTTTAGTTGTTTCGCAAGGTCTTTATCCAAAATGGCAAATACCTCATTGGCTTCTGCAGGCCAGGCTAAACGGGCGTTATTGGAATTTGCGATACCGTTTTGCAAGTGCTTGGCCATCGCATTGGCATGTCTGGCCAGTTCCAGCCAAAGATCGGCTTTTAAATACGCCTCAAACTGACACGCCACAAATCGGCTTTTGGACATCAACTGAGCTGCGCGTTTTCGAATAAACGCTAAATCTTTGCCTAATGCCGGATTCATGAACACGAGCGCCTCGGCGCACCAGCAGCCGTTTTTGGTGGCGCCAAACGAGAGGATGTCGACGCCTTGTTTCCAGGTCATTTCGGCGGGTGTTAGATTTAAAGCCACCAGAGCATTGGCGAATCGAGCACCATCCATATGTAAAGGCAAGTGGAAATCCTGGGCCACTTTAGCAATCGCTGCAATTTCATCGGGCTGATAAAGCGTGCCGATTTCAGTGGCTTGAGTAATGGATATCGCCATGGGTTGTCCGGCATGTACAAAATCCGGTGGAAAACGCTGTATTTCAGCTTTTAGATGTTGCGGATCGATTTTGCCGTTTTCACCATCAACGGGTGCCAGCCTTGCGCCATGAGTAAAAAACTCCGGTGCGCCGCATTCATCTTCCAGCATATGCGCTTCGCGGTGACAAAAAGACACACCACCCGGACGATTGACTGCAGCCAAGGCTAAAGCATTGGCTGCTGTGCCGGTGCTGACAAAATAAACCGCCACCTCGCGTTCGAATAGTTCATTAAAGCGTTGTTCGATCTGACGATCCAGCTCACTAGCCCCATACGGAGCAGAAAAACCGGCAGAAGCTGCCAGCAAGCTTTGTGAAATGGCCGGATGGACACCAGCCCAATTATCGGATGCAAAGTTCACGGCAGGTAAATTAAATAGGATGTTTAAAAATTACAAGTTGGGGCTAATCAGTAAGAGAGACTCAATGGGTTTACTCTAAAGTTGGCAATCAATCTAAAAACTCGCCAATCATTAACCCTGCCCATTATTATCGCCGTTCCCGCAATGGCGAGATTATTTTGGTAATTCGGGATATCTGCTTTCGTGCTAATCACGACTGCCAGGCATTCTGCGGTCAGGTTAATTACGCCAATAATGTCCAAAAATTAACAGTTAGCCGAAAAATCATAGGAATCGATATTTTCAAATAAGTTAAATCTATTTCTACCTTGTTGTTTTGATAGATACATGGCTTTATCTGCACAATCAATCAATTGAGATTGGTCTGTTGCATCTTGGGGGTAAAATGCCACGCCTATACTGGCTGAAATCTGTATCTTATGTTGGCCGATTTCAAAAACCTGAGAAAGTGCTTCATTTATTGCTAAGGCAATCTTGGCGACCACCTCTGTATTGTGCATATCAGGAAAAATTACCGTAAATTCATCGCCGCCGAGTCGCGCAACGGTATCTGACTCTCGTACCTTGGCGCTGATTTGCTCTGCGGCAATGACTAACAGTTCGTCCCCAACCTGATGACCCATAGTGTCATTGACTTCTTTGAAGTGATCCAAATCGATAAACATCAATGCCAACGGCTTCCCGCTCCGGATCGAATGTAATATGGCTTGGTCCAGGCGGTCGAAAAACAAATGGCGATTCGGTAATTGGGTGACAGGATCAAAGTTTGCGTGATTCCAAATTTGATCGTTGGCTTTGCGTTCTTCAGTAATATCGGCGAATAACGCAATATAGTTTTGTATTTTTCCATCTTGGCTATGAACTGTACTGATTGATAGACGTTCCACATAAAGTTCGCCGTTTTTTTTATGGTTCCAGATTTCACCTTCCCAGCCCCCGTATGACTGTATTGTGTTCCAGAATTTGTTATAAAAGTCAGTATCATGTCTATTGGAACTCAGTAACTTAGGATCTTTACCAATCACTTCTTCCAAGGTGTATCCGGTTAATTTGATAAAAGCGTTATTGACAGAGATGATTTTATTTTGATGATCGGTAATCATTATCGCCTCGTTACTGGCACTAAAGACTTTTGCCGCCAAATGTAACTTTTCCTGAACGTGTTTTCTTTGGGTAATATCTTCTACCTGACCGATATGCAAGAGAGGAATACCGTTAGAGTCAAATACGGTTGAATAGGTCAAACTAACCCAAACATCTTCGCCATTTTTTCGCATATAGCGTTTTTCTATTGGACAGCCATTGTCCTTGTAATTCCAGATCTGATTGAGTTGGTGCAAGGATTTGTTTTTATCGTCAGGATGGATGAGATCGAAAGGTGTCATGGCATACAATTCATCCCGGTCATAACCCACTATGTTGCAAAATGCTTGATTGACCAGGGTATAGCGCTGATTGACATCAATAATGCTCATACCTATAGGCGCATATTCGACGATGCTTTTTAAAACTTTTTCTTTTTTTTCAATTTGCTCTTTACTGAGTTGCAGTTCCCGGCTAATGAGTTCGTTTTTGTGCAAAGCCGTTTCCAATTCCGCTGTTCGAGATCGTACCTGGTCTTCCAGTAGCACTGTGGCCTGAAATAATCCGAACGCCGAGTTAGCTGTATCAACCGGTTTTTCTGCACGCTCAATCAAGGCATCAATTATTTTTTGAAGCCTTCGATTTTCTAAAATCAATGACTCAATTTCCGGGTTTTTTTTATTCATTTCCGAACGATCCGATTTACACATCTTGATTTTTTCCAATCGCGATTCCGGTAAAGGTTTGGTTTACGTGTATGCCGACGAATTGCTCGCCGTAGGTATTAAAGCCGACCGTTAGATTATCGGTTAGTATTGTTGCTACCATTGGTAACAGCTTTTTCTTTTCCATTTCCAGGCGTCTCAACACGCAGTCAAATCCGATAACTAATTGCGGTTGCCCAATCGAATAGTGGATTCTTTCGAACGCGGCTTCAAGATTTTTGATTAAATCGATACCATGGGCGATTCTCAAAACCAGCCCTCGATCAATCGCGCAATAAAAAGACAAGCTACCGTCAGAATTAGCTTTCTGAATCGAACGTACATATTCGTTACCATTCAAATGAATAACCACTGGAGCGTTAGCAAACAAATCGGCATTTAGTTGGTTAATTTCAACACCCAAAGCCTTGGCGTATGCTTCGGCCGCCGGCATTCCGTTGAGTTCGTAAACAATTCGCGAACCAACATCGGCTTCGGTAACCACCATTGGTTCTTTGCCGTCGATAAAGTGTTGCGTCTTAAAAATTTTAAATGGTAAATCGGTTTCTATAATCGTCAGTACTGATGTTCTGGTTCTAAAAGAGCCGTCAAAGAATATTTGCGATGTCTGAATTCTTAAATCATCCCCCGATGATCCTCCAATCATTGGAATATCTCCCAGGCCTCGATGAACCGCATGAGTCATCACTTCTTCGCTTCGTGATAAACCGTCGATTAGTTGCAAGGCAAAGCGGTTGGTGTTGGATTTGAAGGCGTTGGGTCGGTGGTTCAATTCGTCCAACAATTCGCTAATACTGGTGTTCACCGTTTCCGCAACATCAGCTGCCTGCAGGTCAAATTGGGCAATTACTGCTTTGAAATTTTCTTTGGAAAAACTGATGCCTGTGATGCTTTTTGCGACATAACCTTTAGGGCCTATTTCCCCCGCTGAGGTACAGCCAATAACGGTGATGCCGCTAAACAGATGATTAATCTGTTTGGCCAAGTCGTGAAGGTCATAATGGCTGGAGCAGAAAAATAAAATCAACTCGGCTGCCGGGTCATAAATTTCGTTATGTAATTCGACTACGGCTTTAAAGGGATCCAGGGAAAGAGATTGGCCGATTTTAACTGGCATAGAAGCTGATGAGAAAGGCTGAATGAAGATTTCAGATTAATAACTTTAACACATCTATCGAATGGCAGCTTATCAAGTGATTAGTGCATTAGGGCTATCGCGTGTGAGCCATGACAGAGGTTTATAAAATGACGGTATTCTGGGCACGATGCTTTGGCGTCATTGGGCTATGAGCGGCTGTCTCAGCCGGGCTTGACAGTATGCTCGTTATCACTTGTCGCCAGAAAAGTGTATCGAACCGCCGCCAGGAAACCTGTTACTTATTTCTTGCCTGTTCGCCGATACTGTTTACCACTAAGCGCTTGCGGAATGTTTCATCAGGCTATTCTGTCGCATCCTTATCGACATCAAATAGGTGGTAACGATTTTTGCCCGCCTGTTTGGCGGTGTACATGGCTTGATCGGCATGCCGAAGTAACTGATCTGCATCCACATTGTCCTGAGGATAAAAGGTCAGACCGATGCTGGCTGAAACTTGTAATGCGGTTTCACCCATCATGACGGGCGATGCTGCTGCTTGTAACAACCGATCCAGAATCGGCTTGCAGTCATTGAGATTTTCCAGATCCACCAGCACTGCGACGAATTCATCGCCACCAATGCGGGCTAACGTGTCGCCCTCTCGCAGCACGTCTTTCATCCGTTGAGAGACTAAGATTAATAATTCATCGCCGATTTGATGTCCTTGTGAATCGTTGACTGCTTTAAATCCATCCAAATCAAGGTAAATGACCGCTAATGACTGGTCACGCCGTTCGGCTTGAATCATGGCTTGATTGAGTCGGTCAGCCAGCAATACCCGATTGGGTAATTCGGTTAATGGATCGAAATGGGCAATGCGTTCAAGCTCTTGCTGGTATTTTTTGATCGAAGTGATGTCGGTAAACAGGGCAAGGTAATTTTGCGTTTGACCTTGGTTATCCAGTACAGCACTGATAGTCAGTAACTCGGCATATACCTCACCACTTTTACGACGATTCCAGATTTCACCGGACCAAAACCCATATTTCCTTAACGATTCCCACATGGCAGCATAAAATTCTGGCGTATGTTTGCCGGATTTTAAAATGCGCGGATTTTGGCCCAAGACGTCTGCCCGGTCGTAACCGGTGATTTGGGCGAAGGTATCATTGACATCGATGATATTGGCGGCGGCATCGGTGATGGTAATGCCTTCACGAGCGTATTTAAAAACATTGGCGGCCAATTGCAATTGGATTTCGGCTTGTTTACGTTCGGTTATATCGATATGAGTTCCACTCATTCGAATGGGATTTCCCTCACTACTACGTTGCATGACTTTAGCTTGATCCAGGATCCAGCGGAAACCTCCTTCTTTATGCAACATTCGATATTCAAGTTTATGCGTTTGACTACGACCGCAAATAACATCATAGATGGACTGCCAGGCTATTTCTCTGTCGTCAGGGTGCACAAAATCCGCCCATTGCTGGGTATTGTGTTTTATTTCTTCATAGCTGTAGCCCAGCATTTTTGCCCATCGTTCGTTGCGGTCGACTTGCCCCGTCACCATATTCCAATCCCAGTAACCCAGTTCCGCACCTTCCAGAACCATACGTAATTGTTCCTCACTCGTTTTGATTATATCTTCAGCTTTTTTGCGCTGAGTAATATCGATATTTGTTCCCAGTATGCGGATGGGTTTACCTGTTTGATTCCGAAACACCTTTGCCATGGCTTTGATGTAGTGGATTTCACCATTAGGCCAAATTACCCGGAATTCAGTATCCAAAGGCTTTTCATTCGCGAGAGCCGTTTGTAATGCTTGGTTTGCATACTTCAGATCATCCGGATGCAAGGATTTTTCCCAGGCATCGATGGCACCAGAAAAATCTTCGCGACGTAAATGATAGAGTGCGAACATGGAATCGTCCCAGATGAGTTCCTGGGTTTGTAAATTCCAATCCCAAATCCCTACGCCATTATGAATAGTGGCCAGCGTTAATCGCTCTTCGCTTTCTTTGAGTAATGCGTCCTGACGTTTGCGTTCGGTAATATCACGGGCAATTTTGGAAGAACCTATCACTTTGCCCTTATCGTCGAAGGTTGGGGCAAGGGTGGCGGAAATATCAATTAACTGACCGTCTTTGCGGCGTCTAATGGTTTCGATATGACTCACTTTTTCACCCTTTGAAATTCGGGTCAGAATTTTTGATTCTTCGTTCTCCAATTCTGGAGGAACCAAAAGGTTAATGGACAACCCGATGACTTCGTCGGCTTTGTAACCAAATATCAATTCTGCACCGTGGTTCCAACTGGTGATAGTGCCATCCAATGTTTTACTGATAATGGCGTCATGGGTGGAATCCACTATCGCTTTGAATTTATTGAGAGCAGATGCTGTTTTCAGGGTTCGTTGATGTCCATGAACAAGTACCCTTGCCAGGATCGTCAGCAATACACTGAAAGTCAGACCTGCCGCTAAAAATATATTTTCCCGGCTGGGACCTTTCTCGACAAATCCGGGCAGAGAGTGAGCAGTGATAGTCCAAATCTGTCCGGCAAACTCGAATGGGCGCGTCAACTGCAGCCCCTTGAATCCCGCTACGTTCCTATGCGGGGTTTCGAAAAGCAAAGTCTCACTGGTTTGTAGTTGACCATCATAAATATCAATGGCGATACGATCAGTAAAGTTTGGATGGTCGCGAGCCAGTATATTTGTCATTAAATCCTTCATCCTTAAAGGTGAGTAAGCCCAACCAAGCAGTTGGCCGTTAGTTTGATTGCCTGTGTGGTCGTAAACAGGCACGTAAAGTAAAACCCCGGCCTGAACATCCTGATCCGTTTCCTGAACCAGAACAATTTTCGCGGATAGGGCTGCCGAATGGGTATCTCTAGCACGCGACATGGCTTTTTGACGTAAGGGTTCTGAATACATATCGTAGCCAAAAGCCCGCTGGTTCCGCCAATTAAAGGGCTCCAGATAGATGATGGATGTGTAAATGTCACGCTGACCGG
>CAZJYS010000015.1:0-9513 GCA_964550075.1 uncultured Methylomonas sp. | reverse complement strand
TGGCGTCAAAAAGCCCGACGACACCACGCAACACCTGCTCGTTGGCTTTGAGTTGGTTGGCAATGCTTTGCAATAAACGTTCATACTGCAGGTTAAATTCTATTTGTTGTTTTTGCGTAGCCTTGTCCTGTAAGTCGTGCCAGTAAAACAGGACAAAAAGCACTGAGCAAATCAAAATAACACCGGGCAGTATGCCCAATAACCGGAGCCTTGGAGGATGGACATTCGCAATGGGAGAAGCTTTGGTCGTCATTGGGGTTTGATTTGGGATGTTTTAAGCCATAGAAACTCAATTACTCCGAATACCTTGCTAAATCAAGCATTGATTTAAGATCAAAGTAGAATTTTTAAAAAAATCAGCCTGAGTCTGAATCAGGTATTGAAATTTTGTGTTTTGCTATTGCAAAGCTACCAAAACCAAAAAAAGCAGCCGTTCCAGGGCTTTTATTTTATAATGGTTCAAAGTCAACGGCCGGTACCAAAGCTAATGATTGTTGCCGTAACCCAAGTAATTTAATTTGATCCGAGATAAAAAATAAATCATGAAAAAACTAAACCTTATTTTGATTAGACTGCTGCAATTTGTCGTTTTTGCCTTGTTTACATTCTTTGTGTTGGTTTATTTCGGCGCAATGATACTGCTGCCTTTGGATATTATCGTCTTGATCAGCAAATTGCTGGGTTCATTTGGCTTGGGCACCTTGTTGGGTGCCATTATTGCCGTACCCGTAGTGGCTTATCTGGGCAAAATTGTTTACAACACACCTGGTTTGATACCGATGATCATCGAAAACGGTATCGATTTGGTTAATGTTGGCAAACAACGCGTTGAAGCCTTTAACAAATTTGCCGAAGCTGCGAAATAATTCAGGTTTCAAATCTTTAAAAAAGGGGCTGATAAGCCCCTTTTTTATGCGCAAAGTTTTATTTGTCGGTTTGTTTTTTCAAAATCAATTCGCTGCGCTGATCAGACAGTAATTCCAGCAATTCGCCTTGAAGCGATTTTCCATCCCAGGATTTTTTCAGAACGCCTTGGTACTTAAATCGATCGGTATAAATTGGCTCCAGGTTAAATTCCAGACTCATACCATTGATTTGTCCCATGCCTTTGGCATAGGTTTTTTGCATGGCCGGATCGATATGCTCGATGGTGTATTGGTCGCCTTGTTGGGAAATAGCCAAATAATCCCCGCCTTCGAAATACCATGACCCCGAAAACGTGGTTTGTTTTAGGAACAGCGAAACAAACACCGCGATCAACATAAAAGCGGTTACAGCCAAATATAGCCAGCTTAGATAGGGCCTGCGTTTTTGGGGTTGATGACTTTTTAGGTTGATGAGATTGCGAATGTTTTCGATCAAATTTGTGACATCCTGTTCCCAGCGACTATCGCTTAATGGAACGGCCTGACGCAATGCCAGTGCAGACAGGCTGGGAGGCAAATCTTTGGCATTGGGCATAGCCACGTTATTGATGAGTACCGGAATGATATGAATGTCTCGCTTCAAGGCGGCTTCGATTTCCAATCTGACGAAGTCGTTTTCATCATCCAGTCTGCGTTGCCCGGCTTGATTTTTTGTGGTTAACCAGTTTTCGGCTATGACTACCAGCAATAGATCAGCACTGGATAAACCGTTTTCCAGTGATTCAACAAAGTTTTGTCCGGGCTTGATATCGTCGTAATCCCTAAAAACCTGGTTTTCGCCGAACTCTAAGCACAGGCGATCGGCCAGACGACCAGAATAACCGACGCTATCGTTACGGCGATAAGAAATGAAAATTTTGTTCATGACCACTCCATCAATCCGTATCCACTTCGTAATTAATTTTCACTCGTTGCGATGTCCCGGCCTGGGTTTCAATTTTGAAGTTTTTGGTGAGATTATGTCTAAGCACCAACACGGCCTGGGTATCGAAGATACCGATTTTGGTGCCGATATAAAAATCTTCGGTTAAATATTCACCCATGCTGATTAAGGTATCGTTCAGAGTTTTGCCTTCCTTGACTTCAAATTCGTCTACACCCAGCTTTTCGGTCAACCAGGATAGTTTTCCGACGCCGTAAGACAGTGCGGCTCCCGCCACCATATTCCCATCGGTTTTACCGACCTCATTGAGTGGCGAGCCGGTGATTAAATACGCTAAGGCTTCAGCTTCTGGTAAAGCCGGTTCGGAATAAATACGGGTTTTTGGGGTTTTTAACGGGCCGCTTAATCCCAAAATTGCCGTGATTTTCTGGTCTTTGGAAACGCGAACCGCTTCTACGTCCAGCCAGGGCGCATCAATGGGTCCATTAAACATGAAACGGCCTTTACGTACCGTCAGATCCTGTCCATAGCTTTTATAACGACCATTTTTCATGTCTATCGTGCCATGCAGGCTGGTTTTATCTTCGCTTTTGCCGATTTTTAATTGTCCGTTCAACTCGGTACTTAAGCCTTGTCCGGAAAAACTAACCTTTTTGCCTAATATGACATCAATATTGGTTTCCCAATCGGTATCAACTTTAGGTAAGGTATTATCTGCATTCTTGCCAAGAATCACCTCATCTTCGCTGACTTTGACAGCATTCTGCGGCAGGTCTTCCAGCACGATAATGGCTTTAGGTATTTCCAGCTTACCGCTGGCTTTCCCTGCATGATCGGCAATGACCAATTTTAAATCCGGGCTGATGGCGATCTGTGCTTCAGGTAATTTTGCCACCTCAAAATCCAAACCTTGCAGACTGATATCCAAATCTCCATTCAGATGCAACAAGCCATGAATACTTAATTGGCCTTGGCCGGATTTGGCTTTACCGGTTAATACCAGATGCTCGTCTTTGAGCGCGGAATTGCTGAGTTGCAGATTGATATCCTGCAAAATGATACCCAAACTGTCGACATTGGCAGCGCCTTGCAGCAACTCCAAAGTCCCTTGCGCGACGGGTTGCGCCGTAGTGCCTTGTACGGATAGATCGGCTTTGAGCTGGCCTTTGATATGGGAAACATCCGGTAACAGCGCGTTGAACAAGGTCAGATCCAGCATGGAAGCCTGAATATTGCCCGACAAATTCTGCGTTTTACCCGTGCTCGCATGCAATCTGGCGCGCAAGAAATCCTGATTGAGCATCAATAAATCCAGATTGGCGGAGAACTGATCTCCTTGGATATCACCCGTTAAAGTTGAGGCGGCAAAGGGCACCTGAATATTGGACTGGGCGCTTTTGAAACTGAGGCTGCTATTGGCGGGGATGTTGAGCTGATAATGACCGCTGAATTGCTTGTTAATCTGATCCAATTCTGCAGACAAAGCCAGTGTGCCATCGAACTGCATTTGCTGATGGGTTTCAGGATTGGGCAGCAGGAATGGCACTGCGGTTCCTTTTATCACCATATGATTGGTTTTTCCGCCATTGGCTTGAGCTTGCAGATTGATGTGCTGCAAGGCCAGACCTGCGCTGGCAATCTCCATGGCACCCTCATGCAGATCGATTTGCCCGGAAATCAGGGGGAATGCCGGATCGCCTTGCAGATTCAGATTAGCAGTCATTTGCCCGCTTAAATCCGTCACCGAAGGTAAAATGGGCTGAATCAAATCCCATTCAGTCATAGAAATATGAATTTGCCCGGACAAGCTATTAGCTGCTTTGGTGTTGAATTGTAATTTGGCTCGGATGAAATCTTGCTGCGTCAAACCTAAATCCACATCCGTGGACAATAGATTGTTTTTGATTTGGCCAGACAGATTCAAAGCACCCAAAGCAAATTCGCGATTTTTGTGGCCCTGGCTCATGCTGATCTTGCTGCTGGGCATACCTAAACGGTAATTTCCCGATAACTGGCCTTTTTGTTGTTGAAAATCCGCTTCGGCATCCATCAGGCCGTTGAGATGCATTTCAGGGGGCATGAAGGCTTGCAATAAAGCCGTGGGTAAAGCCGAGGCTTTCAATTGCAATTTATAATCGCTATTGGCTTGATAGAGTGTATTGGCACAAAAAGATGACGGGTGTTGCAGCAAACAAAAACCGGAGAGCTGTAAATCGTAACCTTGCGTTTGTTTTTGAGCTTGAATTTTGCTGGCTGATTGTAAATGCCATGAACCAAAATTTGGGCCATCCAGGTTTAATTTATTCAAACTGGCTAGCCAGTTTTGATCTTTAAGACTCCCGGTTAAGTCACCGCTTAGATTGACCAGATTACTTTTAAGCGCCAAAGAAAATTGATGTTGGGGCAGGGTGCCATCGCCTTTTAACTGCATAGAGGCGATGACGGCATCGCCGGTTTTAATCTGGCTGGCATCAAGCTGCAGTTTGGATGTTTTTTGAGCGTTAGGTTGATAATCGACATTCAGCACTAACTGGTCGATTTTATGGGTTTCAAACTGTAATTGATTACCTTTGGCTTGCAGTTGTACAGAGGGATTTTGCCAGTTGCCTTGAATATTGCCAGACGCTTTTAAACTTCCGGACAAACCCGGCCAGAACGATGCTAAAACCGGTGTATCAATATCCACAGTGAGATTGGATAGTGCGGGGCTCAACAGACCGTTGGCGTTGATGCGATTACGTCCGGAGCTGATATTAAGATGATCAATATTGTAGTTTTGATCGGCAATATCCAGTTTACCTTTGGCCTCAATCGGATTACCGCGTAACTGGCCGCTAAGGTTATTTAATGCGAACTGTATTTTGGGGGAAAACTCGCCAAACTGGGCGTTGATATGGCTTTCAAAAGTCAGTTGACCCGGCAGTTCGGGCAAAAATAGAGCCGGATTGAATTGTTTGGCAGTCATGTTCAGGGCAAGATGGGTTTCCGATTGCCAGTCCACCTGGCCATCGACACTCAAAGCCCCCGCATCAGACTCAATTTTTAGTGCCTCTATATCAAGCGCATCGGTACGACCTTTACCTTTGAAATGGATTTGAGCGCCCGGCAAATAGCTTTGAGTTAAAGGTCCGTTCAGGCTTAATTGATAATCATCCAGGGGGCCAGTCATTTCAAAATAGCCCTGAGCACTGCTGACTTGCGGTTCAGTGGCCAATAAAGGCCAATTGAGCTTTTGCCAGTCGCCACGGATTTGGGCTTCGGGCTTGGTTTGCAGATTAGCCATTTGGCCTTTTAAACTTAATAAAAAAGGTGTGGCTTGTTGGTGGTCGATTTGAATTTGATTGGCATCACCTTGTAACTGACTTTGACCTTGCCATAGTCCATCGTCGGAGGTGTCGATCTGCCATTGGGTACTGAGGGTAAACGGAAACAGTTTGCCCAGTCGTATCTGCCCAGCGGCGCGGGCCTTTAAAGGCAGTGCTTCGATGTTGAGTGATTTTATGATCAGTTGATCCTGTTCGGTAACAGTTGAAAGTGACAGTTGTTGGAGCGTGTAAGGAGTGGCATCGCCATCTTGGTATTGCAAATTCCGGAGAGTGAGCTTATCCACTATCAATTCAACCGGCAGTATCGAATCAGCATGCCAGTCAAAATCGCTGGCGGGTTCGGGAGGATGTGGTTTTATCTGAATTTGGATACCGTCAATGTCGAGATCATTGATTTTTAGAACACCCTGGAATAAGCGTCCGGCTTGCCAGCTCAGGTGCAAAGAATTGACATCTACGCGTTCGTTTGCCGATTCGTAATGCAATTGGTTTAAGGTGAGGTCGTTGAGTAAGCTGCCTTCGATTTTGGCAATGGCATTGTTACCCGGCAAAACAGCCAGGACTTGTCTAATCAACCAGCGGCTACCCTGATGACTGTTCAGTAAACCGTATAAACCCACAGGCAACAACAGCAATAGCGCCAAAACCAGCAGCGCAAGGATTTTTTTCATATCCTGGAGCCGGCGGCAAAATGAAATTGAAACGATGAGTCAGATTGATCCAGCGGCACGGCGAAATCTACTCGCACCAGACCAATAGGCGAATACCAGCGCACCCCCAGACCGACGCCCGTTTTGATTTGAATGTCGTTCATGTTATAGGCATTGCCGCTATCCACAAATGCTGCTACGCCCCAGTTTTCCAGGATACCTTGCTCGTATTCCAGACTGCCTACACTCAGGTAACGCCCGCCAACCACATCACCCTCCTGATTTTTGGGGCCTAATTCCTTGTAACCGTAGCCACGTATGGTATTGATACCGCCCGCATAGTAGCGATAGGTGGTGGGTAATCTATAAAACTCACTGACCCAGGTGGCGGCTTGTTGAGCGCGAGCGATGATGCGACCATTCCAGGGCATTGGATGCATCCACACCCCGGCTACCGAGCCTTGCAGCAAACTAATCTCAGATAAAGGATTTTCATAAGTACCGGCTAAATTAAACTCCAGTCGATAGCCCTCGGTGGGTCGCAATGGATTATCGATTACCGAAAGCAGCCAACTGCCGCCAGGCAGCAAAAGCAGGGTATCGATGTTTTGATGATCATGTTCATCATCAGCCGCGTCGAAGCGTTCATACACTTCATCAACATACAGCGTTTGCTTCCAGCCGCTTTGAAACGATTGTTTCAGACGGGCCGTTATTTTTGCTGATAAAGAATTATAGGTATCCGTATCCTCGCGTTTTAAACCGCCGCCAAAACTGAAAACTTCGGTGAGAGGACTCTCCAGCGGCACGTTATAGGCGATGTCTGCTGTGGATAGAACCGGCGATAAATCAATCTCGGAAGTCAAAAAATGACCTTCCCGATTCAGGCGGCGATTATTATAAGAACCGCTGATCAAGGGGCCTTTATCCGTGTCATAACCAACACCGGCAGTGTAATGATGGATTTTCTTGGGATAAAGCTTCAAGTTAACGGGTACTTTGGATTGATCGATATGTTCCAGATCGGGATGAATATCCACCATGTCAAAATATCCGCTACTGGATAAATCATTATGGGTTTTGGCCAGATCCGAGCTGGTATAAAACTCGCCGGTTTTAACGGAAATGAATTTGTTGACAAACTCCGGCTCCAGAATGTCCTGATCAATGACAATCTCGCCAAAAGTCAAGCGATTGCCGCTATCGAATACCAACTTGATCTCGGCAATATTCTGCTCTTTATCCACCTGCAAGGTTTTTTCGACAAAATGGCTGTGCAGATAACCGCGTTCCATAGCCAGTGATTCCAGCTGGGCTTTCATTTTTTCGTAATGACCATGATGCAGGATATTGCCCTGATTTTGGGATAAACGCTCCTTGAGTTTATTGAAGTCTTCGTCATTGGCGGCTTCGCCGATGAGGCTGATATCGATACGATCAATTTTGACCGGTGGGCCGGGTTGAATCTCGAAATCGGCTTGCCAGCAATCTTGATCAAATTGGAGCTTTTTTTCGCTCTTGGTATGGTAATAGCCCAATGCGCGCATGGCCTGATCGATTTCATCCTCGGCTTTATTAAATAATTGCCTGACCTTCCATTCGGGCGACTCACAATTTTCTTTGGCTAACGATAAAGTGAGCTTGACGTTTTCCTCTGCTTCTTCTGTTAAACCTTTAATGTTCAATTCGGCGTATCCCCAAGCAGGGGTGGCCAGCAGCAACATCCAAATCAGCGGACGAATTCGATTTTGAAATGGCATGCTGATATTCAAAAGGGGTGGTAAGGCAAAAACTGTGTGGCTTATAAGTATGAATTTCAGCGCTGCTTAAGTAAATGCCAGAGCGAACGAAC
This sequence comes from uncultured Methylomonas sp., assembly GCA_964550075.1. GTDB lineage: Bacteria > Pseudomonadota > Gammaproteobacteria > Methylococcales > Methylomonadaceae > Methylomonas. The sequence goes on along the minus strand of CAZJYS010000015.1, from coordinate 1,876 downwards.
ATTTGATTGTGGTTGTGATAGTAGCAGGGTGATCAATATTTCCTCAATAGCGGCCAGCATACACAGCCAGGCGGCCATCTGGAATGGCCACAAAGGACCGCCAAAGAACATGATATACAAGGAAAACCCCATACAGGCCGCTGCCAGTTTGACCGACCAAGTATGGTAACTGGTGAAGCAGTGGAATTTGCTGAACCCGGCCAGCGCGGGCAAGATACAACTGCCGACTACCATGGCGACATAAACCCATTCCTGGGCAAATATCGTCGGCCATAACCACCAGCAGCATACGGCGATAGTCAAATAGTTAATCACATCAGCCCAACTGTCCAACGTGGCACCAAATTCGGATACCTGACCTAGCCAGCGAGCAACCATGCCGTCCAATAGGTCAGATAAAAAACCCAAAGCCAACAAAATCATGAATGCCACGGCATAGCCATGCCAGGCCAGCCATAACAAACCGGGGGCAGCAATAAAGCGAAATCCGGTTAGCAAATTGGGAAGAGTTAATCTGGATGGTGGGTTTTGAACGTCACTCATAAACTAAAATCAGCGGCTAGGGGTGCATGATCGGATAACAAATGCCAGGGTGATTGCGACAGACGCTCGCAGGAAAAGTTACTAAAGCCGCGAAAATAAATCCTATCCATCGGCAAAAAAGGCATCCAGGCTGGAAAGGTACGGGCATGTTTACCATGCGTGGCTTTGAAGACTTCTCGCAAACCCAAACGATCATGAAATTGCCGTTCGGCTCGCTCCAGCCAATCATTAAAATCACCGGCCACGATCAAGGGTGCGTCATGCGGTACATGGCTATCGATACGTTCGCACAAACTAGTCAGTTGTTGCTTGCGTTCCATACCAATCAAACCCAAATGGACACAGACGATATGGATGTGCCTGTCGTTCGGCATCTGAATTACACCGTGCAATAAGCTGCGGCTGGCCCAGCTAAAGGGTGAGACATTGATGTTCTCCCAGCTTTCAAATGGATGTTTGCTGAGGATGGCGTTGCCATGATGACCGGCATCATAAATGGCGTTCTTGCCATAGGCAGAATGCGGCCAGACGCCTTCGGCGATATATTCGGATTGGGAAAGGGCTGGCCAATCCTTGACCTGCTTTTCTTTATGCCGATGCTCGCCCTGCATTTCCTGCAAAAACATCACATCAGCATCGGCGGCAATCAAAGCCTCCCGGATTTGATGCAACACGAAGCGGCGGTTACCGGTATTAAACCCTTTATGAATGTTATAGGTTAATACTCTGAGGGTTTTATTCTTCATGGGCTGTCGCAGGATGCCGAATTAATAAGGACGTTGCCTAATATGCCATTTATATAAAATTGGCGAAATGAATTCTTCAATCAAGAAAAACAGTAGCACGATTAAAGCAATATCCACATAGCTCAACAGCAGCGATTCTTTCAACATCCAAGCCGGTAACAAGGATTCCGGTACCGTATCCAGACCCCTAGAGCGGCTACTTTCCTGCTTGCCCAAACGGCGTTTGCAGAAACTGGCTAATAAATCGCCCAGCATGGTCAGCAAAGCAAACCAAACACCGATTAGCGGGGCTATGCCTAATAGCAAAGCCATCAGACTGGCAGCCATCACCGCAGACAAAATACCACGCCAGGTTTTCGAGCGCCCCAATAGTCTATGCCCATCCGACCATTTAAGCCCTGCATCCACCGGGTAAACATAGCGATGTTTCAAAAACGTCCGCGTCAGCACCGGTGCGCCGTTAGCCGAAAGCAACAGCAGCATCGTCACTAAGATACAGTTAAAACACCAGGGCATGATTTAGGAAAATGTAAATTGTTATGGACTTTTACAGGGATTAAATTTTTCGGAGATTTTAAATGATTGAT
>CAZJYS010000014.1:7739-23753 GCA_964550075.1 uncultured Methylomonas sp. | reverse complement strand
ATATGGCGGAGAGCTAGGGATTCGAACCCCAGGAAGGGATAAACCTTCAACGGTTTTCAAGACCGCCGCTTTCGACCGCTCAGCCAGCTCTCCAATAGCCGCGCATTATCGCAGAATTTTATTTAAAATCCAGTTTTCTTTAATATTTTTTACAACTTTTGAAGAGTAATCCCTTGTCCACTCCAATTTTGGTTGTAGCACAATCTGCAAGAATGATTGTAAAACTGATTGTGGATGGCGGACTTTCAGCGGTGGCGATTGATTGTTTCGCCGATGAAGATACTGAGGCGCTAAATCTCTACCAGGTTGCCAGCCTGAGGTTGTCTGATCTTAAACCTGCGGTTGATCACATCATCAAACACTTTGGTGTGACGCATGTGGTTTATGGCAGCGGCTTTGAAACCCAGGTTGATAGCCTGGCGTACTTGCAAAGTCGGTTTGTCATCGTGGGTAATGCTGTGGATTTGTTCAGGCGCTTTCAAGACAAGCCTGATTTTTTCCAGACGTTACATCAGCTTTCCATCCCTTATCCTGAAACAGTATTTTCTTCGCCATCCTCACATGAAGATTGGTTGATCAAACCTATGCAGGGAGAAGGCGGCCTCTCGATCTCTTACTATCAACCCACCTCGCACGTGGATAGCAAACGCTTTTACTGGCAACGCTACCTTGCTGGCGAAGTATTTTCAGCCTTATTTGTTGCCGATGCAGAGCATGTCAAGGTGCTGGGACTCAATCGGCAGTGGATTGATCAAAACCACGAACATGCATTTGCATTTGCCGGTATTTGTAATCAAGCGACTATCGGTGACGAAAACCAAAGACTTATCATTGAATGGCTAACGGCACTAATCAGGGTTTATCCATTACATGGCTTGGGCAGCCTGGATTTTATTTTTCATCAGGGCAAGTTTTATGTTTTGGAGATCAATGCCCGAATACCTGCAAGCGCACAACTTTACGGTAAAAACGTGTTTGATTTGCACCTGCAGGCTTGTAACGGCGTTAGGCTGACTGTTGATGACAAACCTTATCCCTGCCCTATACCTATGGGCTTGCAAATTATTTATGCCAAGCATTCCTTTAAAATCCCCATGGGCATGATTTGGCCAAACTGGGTGGTGGATAGGCCTGCAGGTGGCGTATTTATTGGCAAGGGCCAGCCTGTTTGCAGTATCATTGCACAAGGAAACAACACTGATAAGGTTCAAAATCGGTTACAGCGTTGGCAAAAAATCATCGAAAATCTCTTACAAACAGGTCTTTATCACCATGCAATATCAGACTAGCGTCAATCAACACACTCAACCTTTAGTCAATTATCTGTTGGACAATGCTGATAAATTGCGCCTCGGCATTCAAAAGCTGGACAACGGCTGCACAGTGATTGATGCTGGAATCAGTGTAGCTGGTGGCCTGGAAGCAGGGCGCATTATTACGGAAATTTGCATGGGCGGCCTGGGAGTTGTCAGTATCTCGCAGAGTAGTTATACCGACAACTGGCCGTTAACCATCAATGTACATTCCAGCAATCCAGTACTGGCTTGCCTGGGTAGTCAATATGCGGGCTGGAGTTTATCGCACGGTAAATATTATGCCTTAGGCTCAGGTCCTGCGCGCGCCATGGCAACCAAGATCAAAGAGGGCGCGGTTGAGCCGGTTGAAGAACTTTATAAAGAGCTGGACTATAGAGATAGCGGCGAAAAAACCGTGCTGGTCATCGAGAACGATGCGCTACCGCCCATAGAAATTGTCGATAAGGTAGCGTCGGCTTGTGGGGTATCAGCAGAAAACCTGACCATCATCGTTACCCCCACCAGCAGTTTGGCGGGAGGCGTGCAAGTCGTGGGACGCGTATTGGAAGTGGCGATGCACAAAGCCCATACCCTGCACTTTCCGTTAGAAAATATTATCGATGGCACAGGTTCCGCACCGATTTGCCCACCGCATCCGAATTTCGTCAAAGCCATGGGCCGTACCAACGATGCCATTTTGTTTGCGGGCCAAGTACATTTATTTGTCAAAGGTTCTGATGAAGCGGCTGAAAAACTGGCTATGGAATTGCCCAGCTCAACATCCAAAGATTACGGCAAACCGTTTGCTGAAGTGTTCAAGGCCTACGAATACGATTTCTTTAAAGTTGACGCCATGCTATTTAGTCCGGCCAGTGTGATTGTCACTGCGGTAGAGTCAGGAAAAAGTTTCCGCGCCGGAAAATTGGATAACGCCTTACTAGATCAATCTTTCGGTCTTTAACACCAACGTTCAGGGCTTTAACAAGCCGGACTTACAAAAAGTCCGGCTTTTTTGTGTGTCTCAATAAAAAATCAATCTTTTGTTTCGTATTGCCATAATCACCGATGATCCGGGTTGGCACGGCAAACAGTTGTGCCGGGCTTTTGCTCAGCATGCTTGCCAAGCTGACTATGTATCACTGACCGCCTGCAGAATTCAAACCGGTGCCAAAGTATCGGTTATTTTGCCCGGCTTCGAGCAACAACTACCTTCCGCCGTTTTTGTGCGCGGCGTACCCGGTGGTTCTCTGGAAGAAGTGATTTTCTATCTGGATATTTTGCACGCTTTAAAAATCTTGGGCGTGCCGGTTTACAACGATGCGAGCGCCATTGAGCGTAGCGTAGACAAGGCCATGACCAGTTTTTTACTGCAAAACGCCGACATCCCTACTCCCATGACCTGGGTATTACGTGATCCGGATGAGGCAGTTGCGATTGCCGAACAGGAGTTGTTGGCAGGCCATTTTTTAATCAGCAAACCATTATTCGGTTCGCAGGGTGAGGGCATCCGGCGCATTGAAAAATCTACGGATTTATTGTGGTTGACCAGCAGTCACGGCATTTACTACTTGCAGCGGTTTATCGAATGCGATGGCGAAGGATATTCGGATAAACGGGTATTTGTAGTCAATGGGCAAGCAGTGGCGGCGATGCGCCGACGCGGCGTTTCCTGGCTCAACAATGTTGCCCGAGGAGCGGCTTGTGAGGCCATAGAGTTAACGAATGAGGTTGCGCAGCTGGCCGTGCGCGCCGTCTCGACACTGAAAATGGATTATGCGGGGGTTGATATTATCAAGGACGCTAGCGGCGGATATTCCGTCATTGAAGTCAATAGCGTACCAGCCTGGAAAGGTTTGCAAAGCGTTTGCAACATCGATGTAGCGGAATGCTTGGTCAATGATTTGTTAAATCGCTATATCAAAATATGAAATCATGATGAATAGGCTAACCCTAAGCCAACTTTATTTTCAGGCCTGCGAAATTGAATTACAGGCCTTCAAGCCAGGCAACGTCAGCGTCTTCAGCGAAGGTCATGATATGACTGTTGCCGATTTCAGCATTAGCGCCAAAGTCAGTGCAGACCCCATATCAAATCCCGATTACAGCTTGGGTGAGAAAATTTACTTTGCCGTCAAAGCCACGCGAGAAGCTGTGGGTTGCAATACTAATCTAGGGATTATTTTACTCTGCGCGCCCTTGATTCAGGCTGTACAAAATAGTGCAAAACAACACCCACTAAGAGCCGCCTTGGCTAAGGTTTTGCATAACACTACCAAACAGGATGCCGACTGGGTTTTCAAAGCGATCACTCTGGCAGCCCCCGGTGGACTAGGTGAATCAGAGCAACAGGATGTCAATGACTTACCCAGCGTGACATTGACTGAAGCCATGGCGATTGCTGCAGATAAAGACAGAATTGCTTTGCAGTACACAAACTGCTTTAAAGATATTTTTGATTTCGGGCTTTTGGAGTATAATCGTGCTTTCGTTTTGTCTGGCGATAGCGGATGGGCTGCATTAACGGTTTTTGCCAAAATGTTAGCTCGTTTTCCGGATAGCCATATTGAGCGAAAGTATGGAAAGCAGTATTCAGAGTGGATTGCGGACGAAATGACATTGCTGTGTAATGCCATGAAAACCGCCAATAAGCTGGATGAAGTTTTGCCGACGCTGTTTAACATCGACAAAGCTTTTAAAGCGAAAAAAATCAACCCGGGTACAACCGCTGACTTGACTGTCGCAACGGTACTGGTAGCGCTTCTGGAACAACTTTTTAGTCATGATTTTGACTAAAAAGTGTTTAGAGGGAACGGCTCGGAAGCTTCAATAAATGGACATAACGTGTCTTTAACTTGGTTCAATCTTATCTTTAGGGGATAAATTTAAAATGGCAAAAATTACAAACATGCGTGTTGGCGAATCTTTGGTTGGTGACGGAAACGAAATCGCTCACATCGACTTGATCATCGGCCCACGTGGTTCTGCAGCTGAAACTGCATTTGCAACTGCTTTGACAAACAACAAAGACGGTTTCTCAACTCTGCTGGCTGTTGTTGCTCCTAACCTGTTGGTTAAACCAGCAACCATCCTGTTCAACAAAGTAACCATCAAAGGCTCTAAACAAGCCGTACAAATGTTTGGTCCAGCACAACGCGCTGTAGCTCAAGCGGTTGCTGATTCTGTTGAAGAAGGCATTATCCCTGCTGACGAAGCTGATGATTTGTTCATTTCTGTTGGTGTTTTCATCCACTGGTTGGCTGAAGATGATGCAAAAATCGAAGAATTCAACTACAAAGCTACTAAAGAAGCGATTGCTCGTGCTGTTGCAGGCACACCAACTGCTGCTGAAGTTTTGGCTGCTAGAAAAACTGCTTCACACCCATTTGCTCCAAACAAAGTTTAAGTTTCAGCAATTGAGTATCCAAAATACCCCGGCTTGCCGGGGTATTTTTTTGCCTATAGACTTTGCAGGATTTGCTTATTAATGCTGCCGTTATGTAATGCTGTTGCCAGCAACGCTGAATGGATACCACTTTTTTCCAGCCAGACCAGGTCTGCCTGATTACGAATCCCTCCAGCAGCAACCCACTGTTTTTCTGGATGAGCTCTCTGTAACTGAGTAAGTTTTTCTTTATCAGGCCCTGAATCACTACCAACCTGATTTAAGGTCATGGCAATAACCACATCAGGCCAGTAAGCTGATTGTTCGAACCAAACAGCAGGCCCTTTCCTCTGCTGATCTTTATAATCCAACGACAGGATATAGTCTTTAGTCGTGACTGTTGGCGGTAACTGCTGTGACTCCGTGCCGATGACTTGCTGCAAATTTGGCTGACCAGGCTTGATTTCAGAAAACTGACAACCATTATCCAGCCAAAAATGAATATCAGGGTAACTTTGCAGGACATCATCAATCAAGACTTGATGACTGCCGAAACCACTAATCGCATTCAGATCGGCAATATAAAACTGCTTGAACGGATAAAGCTGCAAAAATCGGCTTAAAACTGTATGGATATCACTAGAATCAGTTAATTGGGAGTTTTGGTGTATTGGTTGATAGTATTCGCGGTTGCCGCGCACAGCATGCACCACAAGACCATCTTTTAAATCAATAACTGGAATAATCTGCATAAAAGGTTTTAACCATTGAAACTGCTCGTGTTTGAATACATTACAGGTGGCGGCCTGGCCGGACAAGTGATACCCGCTTCGCTGGCCGCTGAAGGGCACATGATGCTGCAGGCCCTATTGAACGATCTGCAAGATATCCCGGATTTACAACTGCTATTGCCGCAGGATGCGCGTTGCACAGATATCAATATCTCCTCAGAAACCCAAGTATTCCGAGTAAAACAAACGAATGAAATCCAAAAACTTTTACCCGAACTGATTACTCAAGCCGATCTAGTCTGGCCCATCGCCCCGGAAAGCAGGGGAGTACTTGCAGAGATTGCACAACAAGTGAAAAACCAACAAAAAACATTGCTGTTGTCGACGCCTGACATGGTTGCCTTGTGTGCCGACAAACTGGCAACCGCTCAAAAATTAAAACAACACAAAATACCTGTTGTGGAGACATTAGCACTCAAAGACATGACCAAGCCGCCCCACTCCGCTTGCGTTATCAAACCAAGAGACGGTGAAGGCTGTGATGGCAATCAGATCATTTCCTGCCCTACTGAACTTACATCCGCACTGCATAAACTCGATGATAGGCGTGATTACATTATCCAACCACGCATTGACGGACAGACACTCAGCCTTTCCGCATTATTTAAACACGGCAAAAGCTGGCTTTTAAGCTGTAACCAGCAACACATGTCCATTAAAAACCAGCAGTTTCATTTACAAGCTTGTTCAGTAAATGTTCGGAAGCAGTCTCATCAATCTTATCAAAACCTACTGGATCAAGTGGCAACAGCACTGCCTGAATTATGGGGTTATATCGGTATCGATTTGATTGAAACGACCACCCACGACTTACAAATTCTGGAGATAAATCCGCGCTTGACGACCTCTTATACTGGTATTCGCCAAGCGACCGGTGTTAATGTTGCTCAACAGGTATTAGCCTTGTTGGAAGGCGAGCCTTGTATAAAGCGCAACCAAGATCAAACTGTCAAAGTAGTCATTCCATAAATCATGTCAAAACACATCATAGGCTGGGATATCGGCGGCGCCCATCTGAAAGCAGCTGTAGTCAATCATTCCGGCGAAGTCATACAAGTCATCCAAGCGCCTTGCCCCTTATGGAAAGGCCTAACCTACTTACAACAAGCCATAGATAACATTTTAATACAATTGCCAGAGCACTCTTATCGCCATGCCGTTACCATGACCGGTGAATTGGTGGATTGTTTTAACAGCCGAGAACAAGGCGTGGCTGCCATTCTTGAAACCCTACAAAACAAAATCGCTGACCCCGATATGCAAATTTTTGTCGGCACTCAGGGTTTCTTACCCATTGACCATGTCCAACCCGCCGATTACTTAAACATCGCCTCGGCAAACTGGATTGCCAGTGCGGAATTGACCGCCAGACATTTTCGAAACGGGCTATTTGTTGATATAGGCAGCACCACGACCGACATTTTGCTGATTTCAAATCACACTTTAAAAGCCTTGGGTTACACCGATTATCAGCGTTTGGTATCCGGTGAGCTGGTTTATACCGGCGTGATACGCACAGCTGTGATGGCGGTAGCTCAACAAGCCGAATTTAAAGGCCAATCCATGGGATTAATGGCCGAATATTTTGCCACGATGGCGGATGTGTATCGTTTGACGGGCGACTTGAACCCCGCGCATGATCAAACCGATACCGCCGATGGCGCAGATAAATCCCCAGCCGCCAGTGCTTTGCGATTGTCGCGGATGACCGGCTACGACTTCACCGAACAGGATTGGCCAATTTGGCTGGCCTTTGCTGACAATCTGAAACAACAACAAATGCAGCGTATAAAGCTCGCTTGTCAGCAGCAACTTCAAAGACAAACACCCTCAGACCCCGTGTGCCTGATTGGCGCAGGTGTAGGACGGTTTTTAATCCGGGAAATTGCTAAAGACCTGGGCTTGGCCTATTTTGATTTTACCCAGTTGTTCAAACAGACTCACTCATTCTCTGCAGTGGATGCCGCCGACTGCGCGCCTGCAGTAGCCGTTGCTTATCTGGCTGGTGGGTTTGGTTAATACCAGTGCCTGGTATAAAATTCACCTTTTGGATATTCCCACCCATGCACGCATACAACCTATCTAAGTCGTTCAATCACAGCTATTAATACCATTGAAACCCACCAAACTCGCATTGCCTTACTTTGAGGATAGCAGCCTATTATTTGCAGCTTGTGCCGATAAGCCCTGGGCTATTTTTCTCGATAGTGCTTTTCCGGGCAGTCAACGAGGACGTTTTGACATCATGGCTTATGCGCCGGTTTGCACCTTAGAGACGCGCGGCCCAGAAACAATCGTCACCGATGAAACCGGCCAAACGATCAGTCAGGCCGACCCGTTTGCCTTGATCAAACAAGTATTGAATGTCAAATTCCCAGCTATTGACGACCTACCCTTCAATGGCGGTGCCATGGGCTACTTTGGCTATGATTTAGGCAGACGTATCGAAAAACTGCCACAGCACGCAGAAGCCGCCGAAAATTTACCCGATATGGCAATTGGCATTTATCGCTGGGCGGTCATTGTCGACCATCAAAAACAACAAAGCTGGCTGGTTGGCTACGACCTGGCAGAGGATTTGGTGCAGCGATTATTCGTTCAATTCAGTCTTTTTCCTGACAGACAACCTGTCAATGACTTTAGCGTTTTAGCTGAACCGCAGTCCAATATGAGCCGGGAGCATTATGCTCAGGCCTTTGCCAAAATCAAACAATATTTGAAAGAAGGCGATTGCTATCAAGTCAATCTGACTCAGCGCTTTGTCAGCCCTTGCCGCGGCAATCCCTGGTTCGCCTATCAGGTGTTACGCAACATCAACGCGGCGCCATTCAGTGCTTATCTGAATCTGCCCGCAGTACAGGTGTTGTGCTCGTCACCTGAACGATTTTTAAAAGTCACTGACAACGTGGTGGAAACCAAACCCATCAAAGGCACCCGGCCCAGAAAAGCCCTGGCCTGCGAAGATCAACAACAAATCAAGTCCCTGTCCGGCAGTGATAAAGATCGAGCGGAAAATGTGATGATTGTGGATCTGTTGCGCAACGACATCAGTAAATGCTGCAAAGAAGGTTCAGTCAAAGTACCCACGTTGTTCGCTGTGGAAACGTATGCCACCGTACATCATTTGGTCAGCACCGTAACCGGTGAACTGGCTGATAATCAACAAGCACTGGACTTGTTGCGCAGTTGCTTTCCGGGCGGCTCCATCACCGGTGCGCCAAAAATCCGCGCCATGGAAATTATCGAAGAACTGGAACCGCACCGACGCGGCATTTATTGCGGCGCTATTGGCTATATCGGCTTTGACGGCAATATGGACACCAACATTGCCATCCGTACCCTGGTACATAATCAAGGCAATATTCGCTTTTGGGTCGGCGGCGGCATCGTCAATGACTCGGATGAAGCGGCGGAATATCAGGAGTGCTTTGATAAAGCTGCCGCCTTATTAGCTTTATTAAGGCAATTCAGCACATGCTAAGTGTCATCAAATTGGGTGGCAGCTTGCTTAAGGCTGGGTATTTGCCCGCTTGCCTGGATGCTGTCACCCGCCATTCCGGGCAAATCCTGCTGGTTCCCGGCGGCGGCGTGTTTGCTGATCAGGTACGTGTAAGTCAGCAACAATGGCATCTTGACGACACCACCGCTCACCGCATGGCTATTTTAGCGATGCAGCAAATGGCGCTATTAATCAGCGCTTTCAAACCTGAATGGGGTCTGCTGGGAGATTTAACCGCTTTAAAACACATGCCACGCATTGCCATCTGGTCGCCGAATCTCACAGAGCTTGATCACAGCGATGTGGGTGCCAGCTGGGATATTACTTCCGATAGTCTGGCCGCTTGGTTGGCCGGACAGGTTAAGGCCAATAATCTCATACTGGTCAAATCCTGCCAGGTGAAGGAAGACCTCGAATACACCGAATTACAACAACAAGGTGTCGTCGATGCAGGCTTTTTGGGGTTTGCCCAGTCTATCGACTGTAACATCACGATTATCAATCAAGCCCGTTTTATGACCCTGTCATGATCAGATTTATCAAATCGCTATTCAATAAACCCCTGCGCAATGCCTATTACCAAAGCCGGGAATCGCTGTTAGGTCATCATAAACGTGATATTGTCGTCGCCCAGGTTGATCAAGCTTGCGTCAGTTTGAGAGACAGCCGCGACCAATTTGTCGATGCCCTGGAAAAGTTCAAAAGCATCGCCAGACAGGATGACACTCCGTTAGATCACCGTTATCAGCTACTCAAAAAACGTTACGATAGTTGCCGGAATAAAGCCGATCAAGTGGGTTTACGCATTAAATCCATCGAAGAAGTCAGCGATGCCTTGTTTGCAGAGTGGGAATCCGAACTGGAGCTTTACAGCAATCGCGCATTGCGAGCCCGCAGCCAGCAACAGCTGAAAAAATCCCGCCAACAATATGGCCGCTTGTTAAAAACCCTGCAAATTGCTGAATCGCGTATGCAACCGGTATTGGCGGCTTTTCAGGATCAAGTGCTGTATTTAAAACACAACCTCAACGCCCATGCGATTGCCGCGTTGCGCCATGAATTTATCGACATGGGCGTGGATATTTCGCGCCTGATCGAAGTCATGGAGAAAACCATCAGCGAGGCCAGCCAGTTTGTCTCGGTATTAGTCGAACAAAAACAACTGCCTGCACCGGTTTCAAGAAGATAGAATACCCCCTAATGTATCGATGACATTCCGTATCAGTTTTTTAAATTTTGTTTTTCACTGAATCGTTACGAACAAATTAAGAAATCCGCACAGAAACCCAATAAAAAAGGGGCTTACGCCCCTTTTATTGACCCGAATCAATCTAGCTTAATAACGGTAATGATCGGGCTTGTAAGGTCCATCAACCGGAACATTGATGTATGCAGCCTGCTCTGCCGACAATTGGGTGAGTTTTACGCCGATTTGAGCCAAATGCGAACGCGCGACCTTTTCATCCAGTTTTTTCGGTAACACATAGACTTTGTTTTCGTACGCCGAAGCATTGGTCCATAGCTCGATTTGCGCCAAAACCTGGTTGCAAAAGGAATTGGACATCACAAAGCTAGGGTGGCCGGTTGCGCAACCCAAATTCACCAAACGACCTTCGGCCAACACGATAATGCGTTTGCCATCCGGGAAAATCACATGATCCACTTGTGGCTTGATGTTTTCCCAAGTGTATTGGCGCAACGAGGCGATATCGATTTCGGAATCGAAGTGGCCGATGTTGCAGATAATCGCTTGATCGCGCATGGCTTTCATGTGCTCATGCGTGATGACGTGCACGTTGCCAGTCGCTGTCACAAAGATATTGGCGATAGCAGCTGCTTCATCCATGGTGACGACACGATAACCTTCCATCGCTGCTTGCAAGGCGCAAATCGGATCGATTTCGGTGATCAGTACGGTAGCGCCCAAGCCACGTAGCGATTGCGCACAACCTTTGCCGACGTCGCCATAACCGCAAACCACGGCAATTTTACCGGCGACCATCACGTCGGTAGCGCGCTTGATGCCGTCGACCAAAGACTCACGGCAGCCGTACAGGTTATCGAATTTGGATTTGGTCACTGAGTCGTTGACGTTGAAGGCTGGCACTTTTAATGAGCCTTTGGCAACGCGTTCGGTCAATCGCAAAACGCCAGTAGTGGTTTCTTCCGACAAACCTTTCACTTCAGCCATCAATTCAGGGAAATGATCGTGCATCATGTTGGTCAGGTCGCCACCGTCGTCCAGAATCATGTTCGGACGCCAGCCGTTAGGGCCGAGGATGGTTTGTTCGATACACCATTCTGCTTCTTGTTCGGTCTCGCCTTTCCAGGCAAATACAGGAATACCGGCAGCAACTATAGCGGCGGCGGCGTGATCCTGAGTCGAGAAAATATTGCAGGAAGACCAGCGTACTTCTGCACCTAAAGCGGTCAGGGTTTCGATCAGCACGGCGGTTTGAATCGTCATGTGCAAACAACCAGCAATACGAGCGCCTTTTAACGGTTGTTGTGCACCGTATTCTGCCCGCAACGCCATCAAACCCGGCATTTCGGTTTCGGCAATGTTGATTTCCTTGCGACCCCAGTCTGCCAAGGACAGGTCGGCAACTTTGTAATCGGTTTGACTCATTATGATGATTCCTTAAATTTTAAATGCCCGCAGCGTCTTTTAACGCTTCGGCTTTGTCGGTTTTTTCCCAGCTAAAGCTGGCTTCGTTACGTCCAAAATGGCCATAAGCAGCGGTTGGGCGATAAATGGGTTTAAGTAAACCCAATTGCGCGATCAAGCCTTTCGGTCTTAAATCAAAATGTTCACGGACAATTTTGACTAAATGCGCTTCGTCGATTTTGCCGGTGCCAAAGGTTTCGACAGTGATCGAAGTCGGCTCGGCCACACCAATCGCATATGACACCTGAATTTCACAGCGTTCAGCCAAACCTGCAGCCACAATGTTTTTAGCGACATAGCGCGCCATATAAGCGGCTGAGCGATCGACTTTGGAAGGATCTTTACCGGAGAAGGCTCCACCACCGTGTCTGGCCATACCGCCGTAGGTATCGACGATGATTTTACGTCCAGTCAAACCGCAGTCACCCACTGGGCCGCCAATGATGAACTGGCCGGTGGGGTTGATAAAATATTTGGTGTCCTTATGCAGCCATTGTGCAGGCAGGGTTGGCAGGATGATTTCATCCATCACGGCCTCTTCCAGCATTTTGCCGCCGACTTCCGGTGAATGCTGTGTTGACAACACCACAGCATCAATCGCTACCGGCTTGTTGTTTTCGTAGCGGAAAGTCACCTGACTTTTTGCGTCCGGACGCAACCAGGGCAGGGTTTTGTTTTTACGCAATTGTGCTTGTCTTTCTACCAAACGGTGCGAATAAGTAATTGGCGCAGGCATAAACACATCGGTTTCATTGCTGGCATAGCCAAACATCAAGCCTTGGTCACCGGCACCTTGTTCATGGTTTTCCGACTCATCAACCCCCATGGCGATATCGGCAGATTGTTTACCGATAGCGTTCAACACGGCGCAACTATTACCATCGAAACCGATATCGCCATTATCGTAACCAATTTCGCAAACCACCTTTCTAACCAGTTCTTCAGTATCAACCCAAGCATTGGTGGTAATTTCACCCGCCAAAATCACCATGCCGGTTTTTACCATAGTCTCGCAAGCCACTCTTGAGCGCGGATCTTGTGCCAACAATGCATCAACTACAGCGTCGGAAATTTGATCGGCGACTTTATCGGGATGCCCTTCGGACACGGATTCAGAGGTAAAAAGATAGTTTTTATTCACGGTGACACACCTCACGATTAAATAGTGTGAATATAGAAAAGGCCGTTAAAAACGGCCTTGGGTATTATGGTGGGCCCTGTAGGACTTGAACCTACGACCTGCCGATTATGAGTCGGAAGCTCTAACCAACTGAGCTAAGGGCCCGATTTTCATTCACCATCAAGAAAGCAGCGCAATTGCTCTGAACGTGATGGATGCCTTAATTTTCGAAGTGCTTTGGCTTCGATTTGACGAATCCGCTCCCGGGTGACATCAAATTGCTTGCCTACTTCTTCCAGCGTGTGGTCAGTATTCATGTTGATACCAAAACGCATACGCAAGACTTTGGCTTCTCTTGCCGTCAATCCCGCCAAAACATTTTGCGTGGATTCACGAAGGCCCGCGATTGTAGCAGATTCCACTGGAGATAGCATCTTGGAATCTTCAATAAAATCACCCAAATGCGAGTCCTCGTCATCACCAATCGGTGTTTCCATCGAAATCGGCTCTTTGGCGATTTTTAACACTTTACGGATTTTATCTTCAGGCATTTCCATGCGCTCCGCCAATTCTTCCGGCGTCGCTTCCCGACCCATTTCCTGCAAAATCTGCCTGGAGACACGATTCAGCTTATTGATGGTTTCGATCATATGCACTGGAATACGAATCGTTCTGGCTTGATCGGCAATTGAACGCGTTATAGCTTGACGTATCCACCAGGTAGCATAGGTCGAAAACTTATAACCACGACGATATTCAAACTTGTCAACGGCTTTCATCAAACCTATATTGCCTTCCTGAATCAAATCCAGGAACTGTAAACCGCGATTGGTGTATTTTTTGGCGATAGAAATAACCAGACGCAAGTTCGCTTCGATCATTTCTTTTTTGGCTCGCCTAGCCTTGGCTTCACCCAAGGAGATACTGCGGCAGACATTTCTAAGGTTTGCAATGCTTAAACCGTATTGAGCTTCAATATCGGCCAATCTTTGCTGAGCATTTTTTACCCGATCCTGATTAGCATTTAAAACTTCGGCATGGGCAGGATGCGCATTAACCAATTGCCCCAGCCAGCTCATATTGGTTTCATTTTCAGCAAAAGCACTTAAAAAATCTTTACGCGAGATTTTGGCTTTCTTTACACAAACATCCATGATTTGGCGTTCTTGATCACGCACGGAAGCAACCAGGTCTTCTGCGATGTTGGTCATCTTTTTCAGATACTGGGGAGTCCATTTGAATTCGGAAAAAACTTCATTAACCGCGTCAAATAGCTTTTCAGCTTTTTCATGACCATAACCGTGTTTTTTAACCCCGGCCAAAGCAGCTTTCAAAGCCTTTTTCAAAACATCGACTTTTTCTTTAACTTCTTGATAATCCAGAGACTTGACTTCCTCTTCTTCCGCCTCTTCAACTGGCGCCTCGATATCAATCGCACTCACATCTAATTCTTCAAGCGCATCAATATCCGAATAATCAACAAATCCTTGCACCAAATCGCCCAGGCGCATACTGGCTTCTTCATCCGCTACTGAATCAAAATCTTTAATAAAAGACTCGACAATAAACCCGGATCGGGCAATCGCGGAAACCACTTGGCGTTGACCTTCTTCGATGCGCTTGGCGATTTTTAATTCCTGCTCACGCGTCAACAGCTCAACTGAACCCATTTCACGCATGTACAAACGCACCGGATCCGTGGTACGGCCAAACTCACTATCCACAGAGGCCAATGCAGCCACCTCGGCGACTTCTTCCTCATCATCCGCCGACACGACTGCATCTGAAGAAATTAATGAATCGTCGTCATCGGGTGCAACTTCATAGACCTGAATACCCATGTCATTGATCATGCCGATAATGTCATCGATTTGCTCTGGATCAATGATGTCACTTGGCAAGTGATCGTTGACTTCCGCAAAGGTCAGATACCCCTGCGCCTTGCCTTTTGCTATCAGTTGTTTCAGTTGGGATTGCTGTTGTTCTTGATTCATTCTTTACTCACAATACGTTTTCAGCACCAAGCGCCGCAGAACACGGCAGTATAGCATTAAAAATACTTTCTAGTCACTTAGAGTTGCTCTTTCAACAAAGTGCGCAACAATTGTTTTTCTTCATCATCAAGTCCATCTTGCCCCTCTTTGAGCAATAGCCCATTTAATTTTTCCAATCTGATTTGACGCGAAAACTGCACCAAGGCGCCCGACAGCTCCGCTTCTTCGCCACCCTCAGGTACACTTAACTCCATCCCGGCCAACATCGTCACCGACTTTTCATGCGCCGAATCTCGATACGCCTCCACCAAAATTGCGCTGTTTTCCGGTTTTTCAAGGGCAATGAATTGCAAAACATCTTCTAATAACGCTTGACCGGCAAAACTAAAGCCATCGAAATTTAAGCGTTGCCGAACAACCAGCTCAGCCAAGCGCGGATGCTGAATTAATAGCGCCAAAATCTTGCGCAGCAAACTCGGCCTTTGTTGCGACGCCTTTATCGGCTTTGCCTTGACTTGCGGGCTATTTGCAGCCTTTGTACTCCTAACTCCGGACAACATCCTGAGGCGTTGCTGCATCATATCCCTAAAAAAACCAACCGGAATTTTCTCGATATGGGGACGCACAACACTAACCAACTGCGCTCTGCCTTCAAGTGTAGACAAGTCCACTCCCACTGCCAGATATTCAAAAAAATAATCCGACAATACGGTTGCCGCACCAATGCGCGCCTGAAACTCGCTTACACCTTCCTGTCGAACCAATGAATCCGGGTCCTGCCCTTGCGGCAACAACATGATCTTGATCTGCCTGCCATCACGCAAACAAGGCAAAGCCGCTTCAACCGCTTTCCATGCGGCTTGTCGACCCGCATTATCACCATCAAAACAAAACACTAACTCAGCAGCAAACCTAAACAATAAATCGATCTGACCTTTGGACATAGCGGTACCCAAGGCAGCTACTACATTAGACACACCGTATTGCGCCAATGCGATAACATCCATGTAGCCTTCAACTACCAAAATTCGTTCAGGTCGATTGTGCTTGATCAGCAAATCACTCAAACCGTAAAGCTCTTTGCTTTTGGAAAAAACCTGGGTCTCGGGCGAATTCAGATACTTTGGCAGCGAGCCATCCAGCACTCGCCCACCAAAACCAACGGTACGCTTTCGCTTATCCCGAATCGGAAACATCAAACGTCCGCGAAATCGGTCATAAACCTTACCATCCTCCCTAACAACCAGCATCCCCGCATCTATAAG
>CAZJYS010000014.1:0-7639 GCA_964550075.1 uncultured Methylomonas sp. | reverse complement strand
GCCAGATCTTCAACGGCCTCGACAAACCCCAGATGACTGTAGTCCATTAAAAATCCGATTGCATTGCCACTGACACCGCAGCCAAAACAATGAAACATCTGTCGATTACGGTTGACGGAGAAACTTGGCGTTTTTTCGGTATGAAATGGGCAACGGGCCACATAGTTACTGCCCGTTTTTTTGAGAGGTACATGCGAATCGATCAGATCAACAATATCGACCCGCAGTAATAGATCATCAATAAACTGCTTTGGAATTCTGCCGGACATATTACCGACAACAGCAGACTGACTTAACTTGAAAAACCAGCCTTGATTCTTGCACTGACAACAGCCATATCAGCGCGGCCTTGCATTTGCGGCTTGAGCAGAGCCATGACACTTCCCATGTCTTTGATAGAAACCGCTCCTGCTTCGACAATGGCTTGCCGAACCATGTCGTCAATCTCGGACTCAGTTAGCGCTTGTGGCAGGAAATCCTGAATCACCAAAACTTCAGCTTCTTCAATATCAGCCAAATCATTTCGCCCCGCATCCCGAAACTGCCTTATAGACTCGCGACGTTGCTTGAGCATTTTGTCGAGCACTACAATAACCCTGTCATCTCCGAGCTCGACACGCTCATCCACTTCGATCTGCTTGATCGCGGCCATCATCATGCGGATAACACCCAATCGAGTTTTATCGCCGCTTTTCATCGAAGCTTTCATATCATCCTTGATACGTTCTTTTAACAAATCCATCACTCAAAAACCTTAAATTTGCGGACGACCACGACGCAGATTTTTCAATGCATAACGCTCGCGTGCCAATTTTTTTAGATGGCGCTTAACAGCGGCAGCACCTTTGCGTTTACGCTCGGTAGTTGGTTTTTCATAAAACTCGCGACGACGCACTTCCGCCAAAACACCCGCTTTCTCACAAGCACGTTTGAAACGGCGAATAGCAATGTCGAAATGTTCGTTTTCTTTAACTTTAACTGATGGCATTATCAATAATCCGAATTGTGATAGTATTTCAAAAAAATTTCAGGCAAAAAACAGCCCCGTAAAACCGACGGATTATACCCACAAAATTATTTTATTCAAAAAATTAATGTACGTCTTAGGCATAGAAACCTCTTGCGACGAAACCGCTGTTGCCATTTATCATGCCGACCGGGGATTAATTTCTCATACCTTATTCAGCCAGATAGCCATCCATAATGAATACGGCGGCGTAGTACCGGAGCTGGCATCCCGAGACCACGTTAGAAAACTGATCCCATTGATTAAACAAGTTTTAAGCAATAGCGGACTTAATTCCGACGAGATTAGCGGCATCGCATATACCGCGGGCCCGGGATTGATGGGCGCGCTACTAGTCGGGGCAGCAACTGCAAGAAGCTTGGCATGGGCCTGGAACATACCCGCCATCGCCGTACATCACATGGAAGGTCATCTACTTGCTCCGATGCTGGAAGAGAATCCACCCAGCTTTCCTTTTGTCGCCTTACTAATTTCGGGCGGACACACCCTGCTCATCGAAGTAACTGGCATTGGCAACTATAAATTACTCGGGGAATCCTTAGACGATGCGGCTGGCGAGGCTTTTGATAAAACAGCAAAATTATTGGGACTGAACTACCCTGGTGGCCCCGCATTGGCTGAGCTGGCCAAAACGGGCCAACCACACTTAAAATTCCCGCGCCCTATGACCGATCGTCCTGGCCTGGACTTCAGCTTTAGCGGCCTGAAAACATTCACACTCAATGCTTTCAACAACAGTCGTCAAACCGAGCAAGATAAAGCCGATATCGCCTACGCGTTTCAGCAAGCTATGGCTGAAACTCTGTCCATCAAATGCAAACGCGGTTTACAACAAACGAGCTTAAAAACGCTGGTGGTGGCGGGAGGCGTCAGTGCCAATTCAGAAATTCGTTCACAACTTGAACAGATGTGCACCAAGGAAAATGTCGAAATTTATTTCCCCCGCCCAGAATTTTGTACTGACAACGGCGCCATGATTGCCTATGTCGGCTGCCAGCGCCTTCTGGCAGGGCAATCACAAGATTTAACTATTTTTGCCCGCCCCCGTTGGCCGATAAACGAGCTATTGGAGATTTGAACTACGATTCCTCTCCGGCAAGTAGCCGTTGAATATTGCCTTTATGCCGCCACAACAACACCAGCGATATCAACGTAAAAGTGATTAACAAATTCACATCACCCACTATCAACCACGCATAAAATGGCGTAAAAACAGCCGCGACCAATGCCGCCAACGATGAAATCTTACCGATTTTGTAAACCAAAACCCAAGTTGCCAAAACTGCAACTCCCAACATCCAGTGCACCCCCAGAGTAACGCCTAAGGAAGTTGCCACTCCTTTTCCGCCTTTAAAACCGAAAAATATAGGATATAAATGCCCCAAAAACGCTGCAAACACCACACTAGACAACACCAAGCTATTCACATCTAAAACCTGCCCCAACAAAACCGGCAACAACCCCTTCAATGCATCACCCGCCAACGTGATGGCAGCGGCTTTTTTTCCACCGATGCGCATTACATTAGTGGCACCTGGATTACCTGAACCATTTTCCCTGGGATCTGCCAATCCCATCATCTTGCAAACAATAATCGCACTAGACACCGAGCCGGTTAAATAAGCCAAAGGCACAAGCAACCATTCCATCATTCAATCAACCTCTCTATCAAGACTTGTACAGTCGAGCCATTTACTCGATACTGATATGACCAATAATAATAACCGGAAAGCAACAATGGACATCATCTTTTTAGGCGGACTCGAAATTGAAACCGTCATTGGCATCTACGATTGGGAACGCCAAATCAAACAAAAAATCGTCTTGGATGTTGAAATGGCTTTTGATATCCAGAAAGCAGCAGCAACTGACGATATTGCCTACGCGCTTGATTACAAAACTGTTTCAGACCGAATTGCCGCTTTTGTAGAAAGTAGCGAGTACCTATTAGTGGAAACGCTCATCGAAGAAATCGCTAAACTTTTACTCAGCGAATTCCCGATTCCATGGGTAAAAATCATCCTGAATAAAAAAGGCGCTATCAGTCGAGCCCGTGATGTAGGCATCATTATCGAACGTGGGCAAAAATAACATGCCTACCGCTTACATCAGCATAGGCAGCAACATTAACAAGGAAATCAACATTCCTTCCAGTCTGATGGCTTTGCAGAGCGTTTTTGGCGATTTAGTCATTTCCAAAACGTATGAAACCGAACCGGTTGGCTTCGATGGTGATAGTTTTTTCAATCTGGTGGTGAGCTTCCAATCCGAGCTTCCTGCCAAAGAGGTTGCAAAATTACTCAGACAAATTGAATTGGAACATGGCAGAACTCGGGAAGCACAGAAATTTTCCTCACGCACGCTGGATCTGGATTTAATTCTGTACGGTGATCAAGTGATCAGTGACGGTCGCCTGCAAATTCCACGCGACGAAATAGAGCGCTATGCCTTTGTTTTAGAGCCATTAGCTGAAATAGCTCCAAACGAAAAACACCCTGTCAACGGGCAAACTTTCCATGCCTTATGGCAAAACTTTATCGAACAGAAAAGTCTGACAACACCTTCAAGTAAATAACGTCCTGCCGCCATCTACCGTCAAAATCTGCCCGGTTATATAATCTGCGTCCTCAATTAGAAACCGGACAGTCCTGGCAATATCTTCGGTGGTTCCACAACGCTGCAACGCCACTTTCTGCAAAACTTCAATTTTTTGCGCTTCACTCACTGAGTGATCCGGCCACAAAATAGCACCCGGCGCCACTGCATTGACACGAACATTGGGCGCCAATTCTTTAGCCAAACATTTAGTCATGGCCACCAACCCCGCTTTGGCTATGCTATAGACAGGATAGCCTTTCAAGCCTTTTTCGGCATGAATATCAACGATATTAACGATACAGCCTTTACGCTGTTGCAGTGCAGGCGCTAATATCTGAGAGAGGAAAAAAGGCGCTTTGAGATTGCTGTTAATCAGAACGCTCCAATCGTTTTCATCAACATCGCCAAAAGCTTTGGGATAAAACTGCGAGGCATTATTGACCAGAATATCCAAACCACCCCAGTGATGAACCGCATTCTGCGCCAACTGTTCGACTTGTTCCAAACTTAGCAAATCTGCTTTTAATAAAAAAACCGACTCTGGGCGAATAGCGTTTAATTCGGCCGCTAACAGCAAGGCCTCTGCTTCTGAGTGGTGATAATGAAGTACTACCTGGTAGCCTGAAGCATGCAGCAGCCTTAAAATTTCAGCGCCCAACCGCCTGGCTGCTCCCGTAACGAGTGCAACCTTGGCATTTAGACAGCACATTATTCAGTATCAGGAAGACTGGCAATCAGTTTTTTTCTGATCAAAAAACAAGCCGCCACTGCACAAACCACGGGCGACTGCGTCAACAAAAATTCGATAACGGAATGCTTAGGCACTACGCCTGCCAATGATTCCACAATCAGAAACTTGGCTAACCACCATGTCAGCCAATAGCCGATTAACCCGATGACAGACCAATTAATCAATGGTGCATTATGGTTCTTAGCCGTTATATAAAACCAAACCAAAGTCAGTATGCCGAATAATTTAGCCAGAAATAACATATCCCATCCTATTTTTATTATTGTAAAAACGATGCGTATTCACCGTTACATCAATGTAATCAAATTCCTAAAAAACATCAACTTTCAACCAACGTTATGAATTTTTACCCATGACGCCAATCTCATGCCACAATCATTAAGTTGACTATGCTGTAAACTGACAAGTTGCCCTATAATCGGCAATATAACTAGAATAACAATAAGGAACACTCAGTGAAACACACGAAAATCATGACTGTGATCGCCACTTTAATTATCAACAACGCTGCTTGGGCCCAATCTACCGGCCATATTGGTCATGGTGGCAGTGGCAGCAGCGACGATGCTTGCATCAAAGCCAGGGCCAGTCGATTTAATCCGGAACACTTGGCCAGCGTAGCCCCTGGCGCCGAGTTTTCATTTGCAGCCTCAGGCAGTAATGGACCGGGGCACATACATGTCAGCATCAAACAAAAACCGATCAATATCACGGTAGAGGACAAAGAGACCTTTTATTTGGTAAAGGGCAAATTACCGGAAGAAATCAAGAATACGGTGGTACGCATTTCCATTGACTTAAAAGCCAAATCACCAAAATGTAATGAAGCGACTGGCTGGTTACTTAAAGTAGGCGAATAATTTGCCCACTCGGCAGATTATTGACATTCAATCTGCCTCGCACAATCTAATCCCACTCAAATAACAGCCACTGATTAATATCAGAATTCTTATCGAGATCATTTTTTCTAACATCCATTCGACCATCACCATTATTGTCCAACAAATAATAAGCAGGACCAATCTGGGGCTTAACTTTGATCATGTATAACTTTCCTCCCCGCCGATATTCCTGAATCGTATCCTTACCTTTGCGAATAATCGTGATATCCGGCTCCATTTCCTCCCCTGATTGAACACGAGGAGGCAACTCTGGCGGTTCCGGCGCTGCAGGCGGCTCTTCCAACTCGGCTGCCGCGTCTACAAAAGTCGGTAACACTATTAGAGCCAGCATTAAACTTAACTGACGAAGTATTTTGATCCCAGCACATTGATGTAATGTCGGCATAATCAACCTGATTTAATAAAATAGCGCCCCAAAGGCATTTTTAATGACCAGTTCTAACAAAAAAGCCAATACCCCAAGTGGGAAGTATTGGCTTGATCAACAAAGCAGGAAGCCGACGATCAGGCTTGCTTACGCAAATATTTTTCCACACCTGTCGTTCTGACAAAGCCTGAATTTTCAAGTTGTGCAGCCTGCTTGGCCATATATCGTTCAACGCCTGAAATAACTGTTATCTCGGGGGAAGACACAGCTTTTTTGGACAAGTAACGAGCTACTCCCGTCGTTTCAGACACAACTTTTGTTTCCAATTCCTGACGCAGCAGATATTTGCTGACTGTACTGATTTCAGCTCTAGGTTTAGCCAACAAAATTTGTTTGGTCAAATATTTACTAACCCCAGTCATAGTCGGCTGCTGTTTGGCAATAAATGCTTGTTTTAGCAAATATTTTGCAACCCCGGTCTTAGGCTCTTGCTGACTTTGCAGTTGCAGCTGTTTAGCAAGATATCGGGCTACACCAGTGAGTTTAGGCTGCTTGACTCTCGCCTGTTTAGCTATGTAAATAGCCACCCGAGAGCCTTCAGTAATTTCAGGCAATTCGGTTTCTTCCTCAATTTCTTCAACCTGAACAGACTGCTGTGCCTTTTCAGCTTGAGCTATTGCTTCCTGTTCCAGATAACGAGCCACTAACGCTGCTGCCGCAGCTTTTTTGGCCACGATAGCTTGTTCAGCAAGAAACTTGGCCACACCGGTTAAAGGCAATTGAGCCTGGTCTTGTTTATCCAAAGCCTTGATATAATTGGCCACACCGGTTATGACAGGAACATCTTTGGCTAATATAGCTTGCTGACTCACGTACTTGGAAACACCTGTAGGCAGCGGAACATCTTTGACCAACAAATCATTTTTAAGCACATATTTTGCCACGCCTGTGATGCCAGGTGCAGCCGCATCCCGAACACTTTGGCTGGTTACATACTTCGCAACCCCGGTTACCCGATGGTCCTCATGCCCTTGCTTGATTACATATTTGGCAACTCCGGTCACAGGAATTTGCTTGGCGATGATAGACTGCTGTAACAAATACTTTGAAACCCGAGTAACAGGATTTTCACTTTGTTGCGCCAAATATCTTTCCACCCCACTCGGTACGGCAGCAATCTCAACTTCTTCCTCTTCAATTTCCTGAGCCAAAACAACTTCCTCAGTCTCAACTGCTTCAATGACTTCCAAAGCCTTAGGCCTGTTGGCCTCCTCCAAAGCTTGTTGCTGAGCCAAATACTTTTCAACACCGGTCAATTGCACTTCAGGCTCAAGTTTTTTTAAATATCGAGCTACACCCGTTAATCCTGCGTCTTCCTCGCTGACTTTGACTGTATTTACGACAGTACTAACAGCTTGCGGCTTATCGGTTGAAAAGGACGGAAAAATGCCAAATAAGCCATTCATCAAACTGTTTTTTTTCATTTGAGAATACTCCTGAATGAATTTTTATTATGCATAACAAGCCTTCGGCTGTTTACACCTTCTGGTTAAGAGCAAGCCGCCATAACAATACCGACCGCAATCATTTATTTTTATTTTAATTTGATTCGCTAAAAATCACTTTAGGCTGAAAATTACTAGCTGGATATTTAGGATCAATTTCCTGTACCACATTACTTGAAGCCACTTCCTGTGTCACGCAAGGAGATTTAGTTGTTTTAGCATCAGCTTCCACTACTGACTCATCCATGTAGATCACTTTTGGCTGAAAATCGGCTGCAGGATAATCCTGAGCATTGACAGCCGCAGCCACCAATAATAACCCACTTAGCAATCCGAATTTGACTTGTGTATTTTTCATATTGGTCTCCTTATTCAACTCATTTTAAAAACAGTTCTTGCTGACATGGCCAACAAGAACTGTTTACAACAGACTAAATTTAAAGCACTGCCTCGACGTTGGCGACGACATTATCGACGGTAAAGCCGAAC
>CAZJYS010000013.1:21122-24157 GCA_964550075.1 uncultured Methylomonas sp. | reverse complement strand
CTCTGCGTTGTGTGAAAAAATCTGTTGCAAAGGATATTAGGTCACATTAAAGCATTTCAAGGGCCTGAATGAGATTTATGGCAATTGAGGTATCAGCTAAAAAGCTGATAAAAGGATTGGCGGAGCGGACGGGACTCGAACCCGCGACCCCCGGCGTGACAGGCCGGTATTCTAACCAACTGAACTACCGCTCCGCAGTTGGGAACGGCGCATTCTACAGTAAAACCCCGTACCGTCAAGCTTAATAGTCTTAAACACCAAAAATCATGCCAAATACTTCCTGTCCGCTGTGTATGAGTCCATCTGTCGTCGAGTTTTATCAAGACAGGGCGCGCGATTATTTTCGCTGTCAGCATTGCGCGTTGGTTTTTGTACCTCAGCGGTGGCATCTGAGCTTGGCTGCAGAAAAGGCTTTGTATGATTTACATGAGAATCGTATCGACGATTTGGGCTATCGACAATTTCTCTCCAGATTGTGCCAGCCGCTTTCGGCGAGATTAGCGCCACATGCCCATGGATTGGATTTTGGTTGTGGGCCGGGGCCTTTATTGGCAAAAATGTTTGAAGAGCAAGGGTACACGATGAGTCTTTATGATCCGTTTTATGCCGATGAGTCGGAGTTACTACAACAGTCCTATGATTTTATTACCTGTACCGAAGTGGTAGAACATTTTCGGCAACCCCAGCTTATGTTTGAGCAGGTGTTTGGCTTGCTCAAGCCCCATGGTTTTCTAGGCATTATGACCAAACGCGTCATTGATGTTGCGGCTTTTAGTCGTTGGCACTATAAAAATGATCCTACCCACATCTGTTTTTATTCCGAGGCTACGCTGAAATGGCTCGCTGCTAAATACCATCGTCAGATGGAACTGATCGACAAAGATGTGGCGATTTTTTGGGTGTGATGTCATAGGTAACCAATGCCGCAAAGTCTTTTGAAAAGTTTGTTGATGGCTTCCGCTACAATATCGCCCTCTATATTAAAACCACCTGAGATTTTCGATGATTTATGCACTTGATTTTGATGGCGTTATTTGTGATAGCGCTGTAGAAACCGCGATTACGGGCTGGAAAGCCGCCGGGCAAATCTGGTCAGACATGCAGGGGGCGGTTCCCGAAACGCTGATTACCCAGTTTCGTCAGGTGCGACCTATCATCGAAACCGGCTATGAAGCTATTTTGGCCATGCGCTTGTTATTTTTAGGGGAAAGTTGCGCGGCGATTTACAGCGACTATGAAGCAAAAACCAAACAGTTGCTGGAGCAAGCTCAAGTGACGACCGACGAGTTGAAAAAATTATTTGGAGAGACCCGCGATCACTGGATAGCCGACGATTTGTCAGACTGGATCAGGATGAATCCCTTGTTTGCCGGGGTGGCGGAAAAACTGCGAGTGTTGGGGCAAACCCAGGATTGGTATGTGGTCACCACCAAGCAAGAGCGTTTTGTTAAGCATATTTTATCGGCTAATGCGATTGAGCTGGATGAAGCGCGGATTTTTGGCCTGGATAGACAGATGAGCAAGCCTCAGGTGCTGCGCCATTTGCTGAGTTTGCATCCTGATCAGGCGGTGAGGTTTGTCGAAGATCGATTGCCGACATTGCTCAATGTACAAAGTCAGCCTGATTTGACGGAGGTTGAGCTGTTGTTTGCCTTGTGGGGCTATAACACGGATGAAGATAAACTCATGGCCGAAAAGTCAGGATTTACGACGCAAAAATTGAGCGACTTTTTGCTGTGATGGTCAGATTGTGGGGCTCACATTGTTGCTTAAGCCTAGCGATACTGGTCTATTTCTTTTAAGCGTATCGCCAATCTTAAGCGATCATCAACCTCAAATTTTCTGAAAATGGAGGACAGATGGGCTTTGACGGTACGTTCGGAAATGTTCATGACTTGGGCAATGCCTTTGTTGTTTTCGCCTTTACGGATCAGGTTGGCTACCTCGACTTCCCGCTCCGATAGTGAATCGGCCATTTTAATAAGCTCTTCACGCTTTTCCGGAGCCAAGGGGCTTGGTGTCTTAAGACCATGCAAATGCCCTGTGAGTACGCCTATCACTTTTGGCACCAAGGCCCGGCGTATCCAGATATCGCCATGCAAAATGCACTCTATCGCCCGGTTGAGTAAATAGGAAATTTCAGAACTTTCACAGTAACCTGCAGCACCATGTACCAGTACATCGATCTGTTTTTGTTCCGGCCAGTCCATGCCAACCACTAAAAAGCGGATGTTTTTACCGGCAATGGTTTTTAAAAGATTGGCGTCTTCATCCAGTTTTTTGGCGTCAAATATAATGGCGTCCGCTTGATAGTCCTGTTGCGCATTCAGCAACCGGCTGACATTGTGTTCAGACAGTAGAACATGGCTACATTGTGCGATCAGATTTGGATTATTTGAGTAAATTAAAATATTGGCCACGTTATTTTTATTTTGGGGCTGAACCAATTCGTCGGATATCGGTTTGTGTCAGTAATGATCTCAAATGTATCTCGCCAGTTATAAGTCTACACCACACCAACGGGCTCTAAGTTGATCTCTGTGTATATATAACCACTGAATGGCAATGATGGGTATGCCTGATTCAATTTTACCATCTTCCAGCATCTGAAAGGCATCGGCAAATTGGATGGCCGACACCTTGATATCTTCATCTTCTTCAGTTAAACCATGCACGCCACCCACTGAATGGCTATTCACTCGGCCACAAAACAGGGTAATGCGTTCGGAACAGCCGCCAGGCGTGGTGTAAAACTGCTGAATTTCCATCAATTCCAGAATTTCACAACCGGCCTCTTCCAATGCCTCACGGTAAGCGACTTCTGTTGCGGTTTCTCCTTCCTCGATGGCGCCAGCCACTATTTCGATCAACCAGGCACGTTCAGGATGAAGCACAGCGCCAACACGGAATTGCTCGATTAAAATGACTTCGTCACGATCGGGATCATACAACAGCACGGCAACGCAGTTGCCGCGACGAAATAATTCCCGGGTAATCGGTTGGCTCCAGCCACCTTTGAACAAGGTATGTTTCAG
>CAZJYS010000013.1:12391-21022 GCA_964550075.1 uncultured Methylomonas sp. | reverse complement strand
CCCCGGCTGAATTTGATCAGAGCGACCTGATAACCTTGAGGTTGGCTGCGGTTCCATGAGCCGTGTTGGGCGACAAACAGTTGTTTGAAATATTGTTCGGGAAATTGCGAACCGGTGTAAAAACGCATTCCTAAAGGGGCTATATGGGCTTTATAGCGCCAGGTAGGTGCTCTGAATTGTCCGCATTTTTGGTTGCCTGCCAATTCTGGGTCGGGGATATTGCCTGCATGGCAAAAAGGAAAACCAAAATGTTCGTTGTTACCGGTCCATTGATTTAATTCATCCGGCGGCACATCATCACCCAGATGGTCTCGACCGTTATCGTTGAAAAACAAGTGTCGCGTACCGGGTTCCCAGTCAAAACCCACGGTGTTACGTATGCCACGCGCTAAAATCTGAAAGTCACTGCCGTCAGGGTTTACCCGAAACAAAGTAGCGTAACGCTCATCATCCGGTAGACAGATATTGCAGGGCGCGCCGATGGCGCTGTAAAGCTTGCCATCCGGTCCAAAACGCAAGTATTTCCAGCCGTGATGTTTGGCGTTGGGTAATTGATCGAAGACCACTTCCGGTTTGGGATTGTTAGCCAGATTGGCTTCGATGTTATTGAAGCGGATGATGCGTTCTACTTCGGCAACGTATAAGGCGCCGTTTTTATAGGCTACGCCATTGGGCAAATTCAGTTCGTTAGCCAGTGTAATGCGCTGTTCAGCAAAGCCATCGCCATCTTTGTCCTGAAGCGCATAGACGTGCCCATCCCGGGTGCCGACATACACCAGGCCATGCTCACCCAATGCCATTTGTCTGGCGCTGGGGACATTGTCGGCAAAAATGGAAATTTTGAAGCCGTAAGGCAAATGAAGCTGCTTGAGTACGGCTTCATGCTCAGGCTTGGCAGCAAAACAGACTGGCGATAAAAGTATCGATAGCAAGATCGATGTTAAAGCTTTCATTTTTTAGCCCCCTCTAATAAACTTTCCTGCATCTTACCACTCAAAGCCTTGAATTTAACCATTCACTACCCCACCTTGTTTCCAACACCCCACAACACAGGATTTTGACTATGATGAGAATAATGCTGTTTTTGGCTACCAACGTGGCCATCATGATCGCGATTAGCGTGATATTTAATTTGTTAGGTTTGAAAGGTGCGCTGGATGCACAAGGTGTCAATCTCAACCTGGATGCCTTGTTAGTGATGTCCGCAGTGATAGGCATGACCGGTTCGGTGATTTCCTTGTTCATGTCCAAATGGTCGGCTAAAAGTGCCATGGGCGTGCATGTTATCGAACAACCGCAAAATCAAACCGAACAATGGTTGCTAAGCATTGTGGCCAGACAAGCACAACAAGCCGGTATCGGCATGCCGGAAGTCGGGATTTTCCAAACTCCGGAACCCAATGCCTTTGCGACTGGTGCGAATCGTAACAGCGCCTTGGTTGCAGTGAGCACTGGGTTGCTACAAAACATGAATGCCGATGAAGTGGAAGCCGTAGTCGGTCACGAGATCAGTCATGTGGCTAATGGCGACATGGTGACCATGGCGCTGATGCAAGGCGTGGTCAATACGTTTGTATACTTTTTTGCCACCGTGATTGGTCACGTCGTGGATCGGGTGGTGTTTAAAACTGAGCGTGGTTACGGGCCGGCCTATTACGTCACGCAAATGGTGGCGCAAATTGCTTTGTCGATTTTGGCTTCGATGCTGGTGATGTGGTTCTCGCGTTATCGTGAATTCCGCGCCGATGCCGGTGGCGCCAATCTGGCGGGTAGACAAAAAATGATCTCTGCCTTACAGGCTTTGCAACGTTCACATGAACCCGTGCAATTGCCCGGTGAATTGGCGGCATTCGGGATCAATGGTGGCGGCGTGCAGCGCTTATTCATGAGCCACCCCCCCTTGGAAGAGCGTATCGCGGCTTTACAAAACCAACGTTAAATTGCTTAATCTGTGCCGACGCAGGTCGGCACAGTCCTATCTATGGCCGACAACCAATTCATCCGCTTTAAACTTAATCTCAGCTACGATCAATATTTGGCCGTTTATCAAGGAGTCGCTAAAACGGTCACAGTTGTGGCTGACGACGGACGGCGTATTTTGTTTCCTGCGGGCAATATCCAGCGATATTTAAGCAAAACCGGTATCCAGGGTTATTTTGAAATGGAATTAACCCCGCAGAACAAGTTTGTGGGGATTAACAAACTGGCGTGACTAGCGATGGGCTGTATGAAATAAAACTCACCATGATTGAGTTATAGATCAATTCTTTCCGGGGCGACGCGCATGACTTCTTCGATGGTGGTGATGCCTGCAGCTACTTTTTCTGCCCCGCTAAGCCGCAAAGGCCGCATGCCTTCTCGTATGGCCTGTTTCTGCAATTGGGTGATATCGCAACCTTCCACGATCATATTTTGCAATGTCGGGCTGTTTTCAAATATTTCGTAAATACCGATGCGACCGGCAAAGCCGGTATTGCGACATTCTTTGCAACCAACAGCCTGGTAAATTTTTTTGGGTGTGGCGACCTTAAACGGGGCTACCAGCGCCTGCCATTGCGGTTCATTCACCGCCACAGCCTGTTTGCAACGGCACAACACCCGGAGCAGGCGTTGCGCCATAATCCCTAACAAGGTTTGCTGAATCAAATAAGCGGGTACGCCGATATTGAGTAAGCGCGTCACGGCGGCTGGGGCATTGTTGGTATGCAGGGTGGAAAACACCAAATGACCGGTCAACGAAGCCTGCACCGCCATTTCGGCAGTTTCAATGTCGCGAATCTCGCCGACCATGATGATGTCGGGGTCTTGACGCATCAAGGTGCGGATGCCGCTGGCGAAATCCAGGCCGATGTTGGTCTGAACCTGCATTTGATTGAAACTGGCTTCGATTTGTTCGATGGGGTCTTCGACCGTGCAAAGGTTTATTTCCGGGGTTGCCAGCCTTTTTAACGTGGAATAGAGCGTAGTGGTTTTGCCGGAACCGGTGGGGCCGGTGACCAGAATAATGCCATGGCTATGACTGGTCATTTGGTTCCAGATTTGCAGCTCCTGCTTGTTGAACCCCAACTGTTCATAATCCCGTAACAGCACTTCCGGGTCAAAAATCCGCATCACCAGTTTTTCGCCAAAGGCGGTCGGCATGGTGGACAGCCGCAGTTCGATTTCCTTGCCGCCGGTATTTTGGGTTTTGACGCGGCCATCTTGTGGTAGGCGCTTTTCAGCAATATTCATCCGCCCCAAAATTTTCAAGCGACTCAGCACCGCATTTAGAATCGGTTTGGGCAGTTGATATACCTGATGCAAAATGCCGTCGATACGAAATCGCACATTGCCTTGCAGGCGGCGTGGCTCGATATGGATATCGCTGGCGCGTTGGTCGAATGCGTATTGCAACAGCCAGTTCACCAGATTCAC
Organism: uncultured Methylomonas sp.; assembly: GCA_964550075.1. Taxonomy (GTDB): domain Bacteria; phylum Pseudomonadota; class Gammaproteobacteria; order Methylococcales; family Methylomonadaceae; genus Methylomonas. The sequence goes on along the minus strand of CAZJYS010000013.1, from coordinate 17,608 downwards.
GACATGCTGGTTATTGGCGTCCAGATCGGTCTTTTGGCTGAGTTCGATCAGTTGTTCAAAGTTATGCGATTCGGCATGACTGTCTTGGCCGGTTTGATAACCAGCACCTTTGAGCGAGCGGGAGAAGTTATAAAACTCCTCCAAATACCGTTTGATTTCGTCAGGGTTGGCAAATACACAGCGGATATGTCCGCTATTCATTTTGGCCAAATCTTGCTGCCAGGACGTAACAAAGGGCTCTGCTGTAGCAACCACAATTTCATCGTCGCTGAACTTGATCGGCAAAATATTGTAATTACTGGCGTAGGCTTTGCTGAAGATAGAAGTCACTTTGGGTACATCGATGCGCAAGGGATCGAAGTAGTAGTAGGTCATGTTCAGTTTATTGGCCAGCCATTGAGTCAGATCTTCCTGAGTCATCAACTTACCCAGCAGAGATTTATTGCCTAGCTCGCATTCAGACAGCACCTTGAGGGGGTGTTTATGTTTATTGATGCCAGCCTGAGCATATTGGCGGCATTTGATTAAATCGGCTGCAGACAACAAATCGTCTTCATCTAACCAGCCGATGATTTGCTGAATGTCCAGTTTTTGGTCTTCCGATTTGTGGTGTTCTGGCATAGGTGAGCTTAATGAGATACCGCTGCTAACGCCGTTTGCAGGGCAAACTGCAAACTCCCAAGACTGGCTTTGCCGGTGCCAGCCAACTCAAGGGCGGTGCCGTGATCAACCGAGGTGCGAATGATAGGTAGACCCAGCGTGATATTGACCGCCTGACCAAAGCCTTTGTATTTCAAAACCGGCAAGCCTTGATCGTGGTACATCGCCAGCACCGCATCAGCTGTTTCCAAGTATTTCGGGGTAAACAAGGTGTCGGCAGGCAGCGGGCCTTCTAGGTTTATGCCTTCAGTACGCAGTTGTTTCAAGACCGGCTCGATGATCTCGATTTCTTCGCGACCCAGGTGGCCGTTTTCACCCGCATGTGGATTCAGGCCGCAAACCAGAATTTTGGGTTGATGAATGCCGAAACGCTGGCGCAAATCTTTATCCAGCAGTCGAATGATCTCGGTTAGGGTGTGCGGGGTAATAGCGGCACTCACCTGTGATAACGGTAAGTGTGTGGTGACCAGTGCCACACGCAAGCCTGGCGTGGCCAGCATCATCACTGGGGTACCGCCGGTGATGTCGGCAATAAATTCAGTATGACCACTAAAAGGAATGCCGGCATCGTTGATGACGCCTTTATGCACAGGCCCGGTTACCATCGCGGCAAAAGCGCCGTCCAGACAGCCCTGTGTCGCCTGACGAATGGTTTGCAGGACGTAGTGGCTATTGGCTGGATTGAGTTGCCCGCAAGTGGATGGCGCTGTCAATTTCACCGGTAGCACGGTTAATGTGCCTGGATCAGAACATTTTGCGGGTTGGTTGATTTCAAAAGCTTTGATATGAATGTTCAGGCCGAGCTGATGGGCGCGCTGGCTAAGTAGATCCGGGTCAGCAATGATGACTAAGTCGCAGCTTAGTTGGTTTTGCGCGAGCTGGATGCACAGGTCAGGCCCTATACCGCCCGGCTCGCCAGGTGTTAAGGCGATGCGCGGAACTGATTCTGTATTGGGCATGATGGTATTTAAATGCTATTCGGTTAAACCGGGTTGTGTTCCTGACAGATTTGTTCGCTGTCAGAAGGGCTAAGTTTTTCCTGGGTCAGTTGGCAGAAAAATTCGCCGTCTTTTTCGCTGAAGTTGCGGCAGGTTTTGCAAACACCAAAGGATTGGGACTGATTGGCTTTTTGTAAAGCAGTCAGAGCTTGCTGGAATACATTGGCGTCAGTCAAAGCCGGACCACCGGTTTTGAGAATATGCGTTGCGCTATCAAATAAATCGGAAGGACGGGCTTGTTTGAGTACCGCAGCGCCTTCCGGCAATAAACGCAGGTGGATAATGCGTTTGTCTTTGGCGTCCTGAGTTTTTTCGATAAAGCCCTTTTTTTCCAGAATGATCAAGGTCTGCGATACCGTGCCACGCGTCATCCCCAAATAATTGGCCACCGATGCAGGGGTGTTGCTGTATTTGTTACAGCGGGACAAGTAATTCAATACTTGAAAATGTACAGGTTGCAAGCCAAGTTCCGTGCATTTTTTACGTTCTTCCGAACGTATTAGCGCGGTCATGCATTCTATGAGTTCGTAAATATCGGTCTGGGACATATTAAACATTCTACCATTGCTCCCGAGCTTGACAAAGGTTCGCTTAAAGCATTTTAATATCGACTCGAAATTTTATAACATTCGGCCTCGAGTCAACCAGATTTATGTTCCATAACGGTGCGTGGCAGGCGATTCAGCCTGGCTTTTATGGTTTAATACTTTTGAGTTGGCTCTTTTTTTAACCTACGGATGACAGGAATGCACGATGAAAAAAACGATTACAACACGACTGAATAAATCTTTATTGGCGGTTTCTATCGCTACGCTGCTGTCATCCGGATTGGCAATGGCAAAATCAGACAATATGCATCAGCTATATCAAGACAATTGTGCCAGTTGCCATGGCTCTGATCATGGTGGCTACCTAGCCCCCGCGCTGAATGCCGAAACGCTAAAAGGCCGCAGCCCAACAGCCTTGCGCACGATTGTGATGGCAGGCAGTTTTGATACCTTGATGCCGCCGTTTTACGGAAAACTGGACGATGATGAAATTCGTGGATTGATCAAACATTTGCAGGCTACGCCAAAACAACCGAATCCAGTCTGGACCATCGACGATATGAAAAAGTCGATCAAGGTTTATGTCAAAGACGAAAGCACATTACCCAGCAAACCTAACTTCCAAATCGACGAGAAGTTCGAGAACCTGATTGGTGTAGCTGCGCGTGGCAAATACGGCCGTGGCGAAGGTTCCAGAGCCATTTTCATTAATAGCGCCACACATCAGAAAGTCGGTGAAGTTGCTACGGGCACGGCTGCGCACATTATCGATTTCAATCCGGCCAATCCGCGTTGGGCTTATGTAAAAACCGATACGGCTGAAATTTTTAAAGTGGATTTGTATTCCATGCAGGCGGTGCGCAGCATCAAAACCGGCTGGAACGGGCCGGGCATGGGCGTATCGCGAGATGGTAAATACATCATGGCCGGTTCGTTTGTACCCCATAGCGCGGTGATTCTGGATGCAGATACTTTAGAACCGTTGAAAACTTTTGAGCTGGAAGGTATAGATCCAGACGGTAAACAGGTGTCTTCCGATTCAGGCATGATTATCGGCACCCCGTATGCCGATATTTTTGCGATTGCTTTGGAAAATGCTGGCCAGGTCTGGATTGTCGATTACAAAAAAGAAGGCTTTCCAGTCACCAAAATCGAAAAAGTCGGTCGGCATTTGCACGACGCTTTCCTGACCCACGGCGGCAAAAAACTGATGGTGGCGTCTTATGATGACAGCATTGTGGCGGCCATTGATTTGGAAGAACGTAAATTGATCAAACAACTGCCCGCCGGCTGTGTACCGCACGTGGGTGGTGGCTCAGCGGTAGTAGTTGATGGCCGTACTTTAGGCTTTGGCACCAACTTTGGCGATTGCGACAAGATGGTGGTCAGCGTTTGGGACTTGGACAAAATGGAAGTGGTTAAACAAATCCCTGTTTCCGGTGGTACTGAATCGCCTGCTGCCCATGCCAATGCGCCTTATGTGGCAGTGGATATCATCAGCAAGGATAAACGCGCCCGCACCGTGCAGTTGATCGATAAGAAAACCCTGGAAGTTGTTAAAACTTTGGATGTCGGCGGCCATGCTTATTTCCCTGAATACAGCGCGGATGGCAAATTCCTTTATATCAGCGCCGGATATAACGGCGATGAAGTGGTGGTTTATGACTCCAATACTTTGCAAAAAGTCGCTTCCGTGCCGATGGAAAGCCCGGCCGGGATTTTCTCCAGAGGCCGTGTCAAATACATGACCCGTGGTTTGTCACCTGATGAAATGGAGCAAGGCAAATGAAGGCCAAGTTTATTTTATTAGTGTTGGGTGGGCTGTTGGTGAGCAGTACCAGTCAGGCGGTCAGTCTGTATGTCGGGAAATCAAAAGCCGAAGCGGTATGTTCACAGTGTCATGGTATCCGTATGCCTAGTGCTGACGCGCCCTTTCCGCCGCTGGGTGGCCGTGACACGGAATACCTGAAAATGGCAATTAAACAGTATCGGGATAAAACTCGTAAATCGGACATCATGAATGCCATCGCGGGTTCATTGACTGATGCCGAAATTAACGATATTGCCCACTATTACGGCAGCGTCAAACCTTAAATGATGCGTTTTTTCTGGTTGATCGGCTTGCTGTCTTTATCCGTTCGGGCTGAAATCATTAGCCCGCAAAGACAGCAGGAACTGCTGAACATGTTGAAACATGATTGTGGTTCCTGCCACGGCCTGCCGCCGAAAGGCGGCTTGGGTCCTTCTTTGCTGCCGGATACTTTGGCGGATAAAAGTGATGCTGTGCTGTTGGACGCTATTCAGAATGGTCGTTCCGGCACTGCAATGCCAGCCTGGAAACCCTTTTTAACTGTCGACGAAACAGTTTGGATGATTGCTCAGTTGCGACAAGGATTAGTGAGATGAAAATGCTATTGTGGCTTTTGCTCTGCTGGCAGTTAACTTTTTCAGTGCCTGTTAGGGCCGAAAATGCAGTTGTAAATACTGATGCGGCATTGGCGCAAGCCTTTCGTTCGCAACAAAGCAATTTGCAAGTTGAAGGTGTCGGTGTCGTGATTAAATTATTGCCTGACGATAACCGAGGCAGCCGACATCAGCGATTTCTGCTGCGTCTAAATTCGGGGCAAACCTTGTTAATTGCGCACAATATCGATCTGGCGGCAAAAATAGATAATCTGCGCGTGGGCGATAATGTGGCGTTCTCTGGCGAGTATGAATGGAGTCACAAAGGCGGTACCTTGCATTGGACGCATCATGATCCAGCTGGGCGACATGTTGCCGGTTGGCTCAAGCATGGTGATCGGGTTTATCAATAGAGATTAAAATTCGGCAACTGATATATCGAACTACGAGGTAATGCCATGACTCATATCACCCAGCTTTCGCAATTGGATTTGAATGCAGACTACTCCTATGCCGATTACCTAAACTGGCGGCTGGCAGAAACCATAGAGCTGATCAAAGGCAAGATCAGCTTGATGAGCCCCGCACCAAGCCTGAGTCATCAGCGG
>CAZJYS010000013.1:0-12291 GCA_964550075.1 uncultured Methylomonas sp. | reverse complement strand
GATCAAAGGCAAGATCAGCTTGATGAGCCCCGCACCAAGCCTGAGTCATCAGCGGATTTCAACCCGGCTTACCGGTATTTTGTATGCGAATTTCAAGAAAAAACCTTGCCAGTTATTTGCCGCGCCATTCGACGTGCGCTTATATGACCGCCGTAAATCGGTAGTCGCCAATCAGGATATTTACACAGTGGTGCAGCCGGATTTATGTGTCATTTGTGATGCCGAAAAACTCGACCCCCGTGGTTGTCTGGGGGCACCGGACTGGATTATTGAAATTTTGTCACAAGGTAATTCCAAGAAAGAGATGCAGACCAAATACGAGTTGTATCGAGAAAGTGGAGTCAAGGAATATTGGATCGTCTATCCGTTTGAACAGGCGGTGCATCAATTTGTACTCGACGAAGACCAGGACAAATATCAATTGATCAACATGTTTTCTGGTGAAGATATTGCCACCCCGCAACTGTTCCCTGATCTGCAAATCGATTTGCAGGAAGTCTTTGCCGAATAATCATTCATCTTTATGAGAACTCCATTGTCTATATTGCCGTTATTTTTTCCATTGTTGTTGCTTGCTTGCAGCCAGGCAGAGCTGCGCGCCACCGGTGATCTTGGCTTGGTGATCGAGCGTGAGCAAGGTACCGCGCAAATCATCAATACCAGTCATCCCGCGATGTTGAGCCGAATAGACGGTTTGGGGGATTTATCGCATGCTTCGGTAGTGTTTTCCCGAGATCAGCGCTACGCCTATGTATTTGGTCGGGACGGTGGCTTGAGCAAAATCGATTTACTGCAGGACAAGCTGGAACAGCGCATTATTCAGGCGGGCAACAGTATAGGTGGGGCGATTTCACAGGATGGCAAACTGATCGCTGTATCGAATTACACGCCGGGTGGGGTTAAGATTTTCTCTGCGGAAACTTTGGAATTGTTGGCCGATATTCCTGCCTTATATGGCGAAGCCCAACAACCTTCCAAAGTGGTCGGTTTGGTGGATGCACCGGGGCAGCGTTTTGTTTGCAGTCTGTTTGAAGGTAACGAAATCTGGTTGATTGACGCCAAAAATCCACGTCAACCCGTCGTACAAAAATTTAAAAACATCGGTAAACAGCCTTACGACGCCTTGATTACACCGGATGGACATTTTTATGCTGCCGGTTTATTTGGCGAAAAAGGTTTGGCTTTGCTGGATTTATGGCGACCGGAATTGGGCGTAAAACATATCTTGGCCGATTATGGTAAAGAAGATGAACAACTACCGGTTTATAAAATGCCACATCTGGAAGGCTGGACGGTGGCCGGGGATTTATTGTTCATCCCTGCCATTGGTCAGCATGAAGTATTGGTGGTTGATCAACGTGATTGGAAATTAATGCGGCGGATTCCGGTAGCGGGGCAGCCGGTTTTCGTGATGTCACGACCGGATGCCAGACAGGTTTGGGTGAATTTTGCTTTTCCGGATAATCAAACCGTACAAGTGATTGATGTCAAAGATTTTAATGTGCTCAAAACCTTGAATCCAGGTAAGGCTGTATTGCATATGGAATTTACCCCGCGGGGTGAAGCGGTTTGGCTAGCGGTGCGGGATGAAGATCGGGTGATGGTCTATGACACAGAAACCTTGGTCGAGACGGCTAGGTTACCCGCCCAAAAACCCAGCGGCATTTTTTTTAGCAATCGCGCCAATCAACTGGGTTTGTAACCATGCTGGCCCCCTTGCATAAGCATCTGCTCAATGACTATCAGCAGAATTTTCCACTTAGCCCAACACCGTATAAAGATATTGCCGAGCAGTTGGGTGTCAGTGAAGAGGAAGTGTTGCTGGCTTTTCAGACGTTGGCCGAACAGCAAATGATCAGTCGCATAGGCCCGGTGATTGCGCCGAACAGCATAGGTAATAGTGCTTTGGTGGCGATGGCAGTGCCTGAGGAGGATTTGCCGCGGGTTGCAGAAATCGTCAATAGTTACCCGGAAGTGAATCATAACTATGAGCGGGAAAACCGTTTTAATTTGTGGTTTGTTTTGATTGCAGATAACGAGCTGCACCGTGAAGCGGTTATCGCGGATATCGAAGCCAGAACCGGTTACTCCGCTATGCTGTTACCGATGTTGGCGGATTATTTTATTAATCTGGGCTTTGAGCTGAATTTGCATGATTGATACTGTCGATTATCAACTGATTGCCGCTGTGCAAGCTGGATTACCGATTGCGGCCAGACCTTATGCGACAATCGCCGAAAAATTGGCGATTAGTGAACAGGATGTGATTGAACGTCTGACACAGCTAAAAGCACAAGGTCTGATCAAGCGTTGGGGGGTGGTCGTCAAACATAGGCAATTAGGTTATCAGGCCAACGCGATGATCGTAATGAATGTGCCTGATGACAGTGTGTGTGCTATTGGTCAGCAAGTCAGTCAACACAGCTTCGTCAACCTTTGTTATCAAAGACCGCGCCGAGAAAGCTGGCCTTACAACTTGTATTGCATGATACACGGCAAGAGCCGGGAGATTGTGCTGCAGCAATGGCTGGAATTACAGCAAAGCTGTGGATTACACGGCTATGCCTTTGAAGTGTTGTTCAGTCGGCGTTGTTTCAAACAACGTGGAGCCTTATATCGGCAAGCAGGGTCTGCTCAGCATGGATGATCTCGACAAAGCTATTATCAATCACTTACAAAAAGGCTTTCCGATTTGTGACGCGCCTTATCGAGTAGTGGCGGAACAGTTGGGGACTAGCGAAGCTGAATTATTGTCGCGCCTGCAGAGCTTGCTGGACAATGGTGTGTTATCACGCTTTGGGCCTATGTATCACGCTGAGCAGATGGGCGGGGCTTTGAGCTTGGCCGCCATGCAGGTGCCGGAAGAACGTTTCGATGCTGTGGCTGATATGGTCAATACATTCCCGGAAGTGGCTCACAATTATGCCCGCAATCACGCCTTGAATATGTGGTTTGTATTGGCTACCGAAAAACCGGAGCAGATTGCTAATGTGATTACCGCCATCGAACAACAAACAGGTATAGCAGTGCATAACATGCCAAAAATCAAAGAGTATTTTGTTGGTTTACAGCTTGAAGTTTAAAACCGGGTTAGTGGTCGCCTTTCAGACCTTACGCCTGACATCCACCACGTGGGGTAATTGACTGATACGCCCCAGCACCATACTTAACTGCGCGGTGTTCTCGATTTGAATCTGCATACTCAAACTGGCTGAGTGATCGGCGTGGGTTTTTAGTGAGGCGTCAGTAATCTGCACTTTGGCCAGATGCAAAAGTTGCGAAACATCAATCAGCAGATTCTGCGCATTCAAAGCTTCAATCAGAATCGGAACATTGTGGCGGGCGTTATGACCTCCGCTCCATTCGGCTTTCAGCAGTTGTGTCTGTTGCTGCGGACTTAAGTGCAACAGGTTTTCACAATCTGCGCGGTGTATGGTGATGCCGCGTTTATGGGAAATAAAGCCAACAATTGGGTCACCATTGACGGGTGAGCAGCAATGCGCCAGCGTAGTCACGACATTATCCATATCGGCTACCGTGACATTCGAATGACTGTTGGTTCTGGGTGGGGACAGTTTCAGCGAAACCGGGGCCAGTTCCGGTATTTTTAACGCTGCTACCAATTGTCGATTATTAATATCTCCGCGTCCGAGTGCTTGATAAAGATGATCGGCATCAGGCATTTTGAAATGCTTGAGCAAGTCATTCAGTTCAACCTGTTTTAATCCCAGCCTTTTGCTTTCCTTGTCCAGCAGGCTTTTACCTGTCGCGATGTTTTCGCTCAGTTGTTGTTGCTTAAACCAGCTTTTGACTTTGCTAATGGCGCGAGGGGTTTTTAAGTAACCCAGATTGGCATCCAGCCAGTTGTGGCTGGGCGCGCCATTTTTCACCGTGATGATTTCGATTTGTTCGCCGGATTTTAAAATGTAACTGAGTGGCTTGATTTGACCATTGACCTTTGCTCCTCGGCAGCCATGACCAATATCCGTGTGGATGGCGTAGGCAAAGTCCAGCGGGGTCGCGCCTTTAATCAGGTCTATCAGTTTGCCGGTAGGGGTCAGAACAAATACCCGGTCGGAGAATAGTTCGGTATGAAAACTCTCCAATAAATTATCCTGGTTGCGATCTTCCAGTAATAAACGCAGGGAGGTAATGTTTTTTTCCGAAGCCGCGTTGTGTTTGCCGCCTTCTTTATAACGCCAGTGCGCGGCCACCCCCAGTTCGGCAAATTCGTGCATGCTGCGGGTGCGAATCTGAATTTCGATGCGGTTACCTTGTTTGTCGACTACGACGGTATGCAGTGACTGATAGCCGTTTTCTTTGGGGTTGGCGATGTAATCGTCAAATTCTTTGGGTATATGTTGCCATTGGCTATGCGCCAAACCCAAAACGGTGTAGCAGGCGGCCAAATCGTCGACGATGACGCGCACCGCCAATAAATCGTAGAGTTCATCGATAGGCAGTTGTTTGCGGCGCATTTTGCACCATATGCTATAGATGTGTTTGGGGCGGCCGTAGACTTTGGCTTTGATTTGGTGTTGTTCTAGTGCTTGTTGTAATGCCTGCATGAACTCAGCGATACAGGCTTCGCGCTGTACACGTTTGTCAGCCAGGGATTGCGCGATGCTGCGGTATTCTTCTGGTTCCAGATAACGGAATGCCATATCCTCCAGTTCCCATTTGAATTGGCTGATACCAAGCCGGTTCGCGAGTGGTGCATAGATATCCAGGGTTTCGCGGGCAATAAAACGCCGAATGTCTGGAGATTCCTGGCTTAAGCAGCGTAAGCGCTGAATCCGATATGCTAGCTTGATCAAAACCGCCCGGACATCATGTGTCATGGCCAGCAGCATGCGGCGCAGAATTTCCGACTGGTTAGGCTGGTTGGCCATGTCCAGATTGTAAATGCTCACGCTATTCAGCCATTGCACATCTTTAACCAGGGCACTGACCACCGAACCAAATTGAGCGGTGATCGCCGCTTCATCCAAATGCCCTTGAAGTCTGAAGTCACTTAATAAAGCAGCCAGTATGGATGCGATATCAATATGCACAGCCATCAAAATTTTGGCTACATCAATGCCTTTGGGTCTGGGGGGGGCGTTTTCCTGGTTATCCTGAATGCTGTTTTGTTCGATCAGCATCAGGGCTTGTTCTACCAGTAGCAGGTCGCTTGCAGATAACTCAGGAAATAATGAATGAGAGGTGGGTTTATCCATGTGGATATTGTAATCCAAGGATTTATGGGTAGGGGTTCGGAAATGCTAAAACAGTGATGGAGATGGTGTTAAGGTTAAAAATGTTGTTTCAATCTAGCCGTAACGAAAAACGGCGTAGTTATTTCAAATAACTACGCCGTTTGCAAAGTGAATAAGCCGAATAGACTTTAAGATGAAGTATGTCCAGCGTCTACAGTGATTTTTAACTTTGAACCGGGTTTTAGATTAGCGCTGTTTTTAGGAACGTTATTCCATTTGCGCAAGTCCGCGACATTGACTTTAAATTTTTTGGAAATTTCTGCCAATGATTCACCGGCTTTGACGGTGTAACTGATTTGCTTGAAGCTAGGGGCAGCTGATGCCACTTGAATATTGCCACCAGACTTTTTAATGGTTAGCTTTTGTCCTGGTTTTAAAGCCGATTTACTGGATAGTTTATTCCAGCTTAACAAGTCATCCTTATCCACCGAAAAATTGCGCGAAACACTGCTTAATGTATCGCCTTTTTTGATGGTGTATTCCAGCTTTCTAGCTTGTTGTTTTGAAGCAGAGGCTACCACTTCATCATCATGATCTTTAGCCTTGGTTGGCACCGGGATCAGCAGGGTTTTTCCCCGTGCAACTTTCTTGTCACTCAGATGATTGACTTCCTGGATGCGCGCAATGGTGCTGTGATGCCTCTCGGCAATGGTTTTCAAGGTTTCAGTTTCGTCAACCGTATGATGTTCCCATTTGACGCGCTCGTTTATGGGCAGTTCTGCCAATTTTTCCTTAAAAGTATCCGCTTTTTCAACTGGGATCAGTAAGCGATGCGGGCCGTCCGGTGCCGTACTTTTTCGGTTGAACCCCGGGTTGAGTTTTAAAAATTCATCCAGCGGTGTCTGGGCCAATTCGGCGGCTTTTCCCAAATCGATTTGTGATTGTACATCGACCATTTCAAAATAAGGTTCGTTGGCGATTTCATGCAAATCAACGTTATATCTATCTGGATGCGCGAAAATTTTGGCAATTGCCAGTAATTTAGGTACGTAAGTTGCGGTTTCGTTGTTTAGATTGAGCGACCAGAAATCGGTAGGCAGGCCACGGTCGATATTTCTGTCGATGGCGTGCTGGATATTGCCTTTGCCAGTGTTGTAAGAAGCGAGAGCTAAAAGCCAGTCATTATTAAATTCATAGCTGAGTTCTTTTAAGAATGTGGTGGCTGCTTGAGTGGATTCGACAACATCACGGCGACCGTCATACCAGCTATTTTGCTCAAGCCCATAATCACGGCCTGTTGGCGGTATAAATTGCCAAAGTCCAGAGGCTTGCGCAGGTGATTTGGCTTCCGGTCTAAAAGCGCTTTCGACGATAGGTAGCAACGCCAGTTCACCCGGCATGTTTTTGGCTTCTATTTCATCAAGGATAAAATATAGATAGGGTTCGGCCCGTTGCTGAACTCGGCGTAAATAATCGGGATTTTTTAAGTAAAAGTTTACTTCCCGATCAATCCTGGCATTATCCATTTCAGGTAATGCATAAAGTGAAAGCATGCGATCCCAAACCGTGGCATGTTCGGAAGAGCCTTCATTCTTTTCAAAATGAAGATTGCCGTTTTTGTTGCGTGTAAAAACCGAAAATTTACCGCCAGATGTTTGTGTCAGAGGATCTTTGACTGCAGTTTGGCTACAACCCGTTGCTAGCAAAATTGGCAGCAGATAGGACAGATGTCGTGCCGATTTTTTAGAAATTAAGCGAGGCATTGTCTTTACTCTTAAAATAAAAAAATTAGATGCTACCATGGCTTTGCTGTTTAAGCCAACTATCAGTCTCAATTGGTTCCTAATCGATGAAAAGAAAATTTCTATTTGCTTTGTATCAAACCCCGCGAGGAAAATTGTTACAAACCATGGAGGCCAAGTACCTGAAGCGATGTATAACGGTCAGTTGCAAACAAAACCAATTACAAATAGGTGGCTTGGATTGGGAGCAGGATTTTGTCGATTGTCAGCTCTATCGAAATTACCTGATTCTCGACGACAAAATCAAAGGTTGTGCTGATGCCATGAAAGTCAGTGCCAAGGCATACAGTTTGCCAATCCAGACTGAGTCTATGGATTTAGTGATTATTCCGCATTTGTTGGAGTTTGACGCACAACGTTTCCGGACCATGCGCGAAGTCCATCGAGTTTTAAAACCCGGTGGTGAACTGGTGATTTTGAGCTTTAATCCTTTAAGTCTGTATGTGCGATTTCAGTTTTTGTGGGACAAAAAAATTGGCGAATCCTGGCGAGCCCATTTTGTATCACGAGCCCGAGTCTTCGATTGGTTAAAATTATTAAATTTTGAATTGATCAATACGGCTGAATTTGGATTGGATACTTTTACCATTTGTCATGGCCAGTTCGCTCCTTTTGCTAAAACCTGGTTTTCCATTTCGTATGGTTTAAAAGCCGTCAAGAGACAGTATTCATTGATTCCCTTAACGCCAGTGACGCAAACTAAGCCAGGATTGGTGGTGGCTAACATGGGGCTGGAATCGAAATCTTATGAGATGAAATTAACAGATGAATGACCCAGTGATTATCTATACCGATGGCGCATGCAAAGGTAACCCCGGGCCGGGTGGTTGGGGAGTATTGCTTATATATAAAGAAAAGGAAAAGGAACTTTGTGGTGGTGAGATGGAAACCACCAATAATCGTATGGAGTTGATGGCTGCCATACAGGGGCTGGAGTCCTTGAATCGCAATTGCATGGTGAAAATTCACACCGATTCCAAATATGTATCGCAGGGCATCACGGAGTGGATCAGTAATTGGAAAAAACGCGGCTGGAAAACTGCGGCTAACAAGCCAGTCAAAAATGAGGATTTATGGCGACGATTGGACGATGCCATTCAGAGGCATAGTGTTGAGTGGATTTGGGTCAAAGGTCATGCAGGTGAAGCTGGAAATGAGCGCGCCGACAGCTTGGCAAATAGAGGTATCACGCTTTTAAAGTCATCATGATGTTGGGAGATTGAATATGTTGGGTGTCATAGCGGCGATTGCTGTGTGTTTCTGGTTTTACAGTACAGCGGCTCGATCTGGGCGAGCTCCGATTTCATGGGCAATATCCGGTGTTGTGGTTTATTTTCTGGCGGCATTGTTATGGAGTCTAATCGTCACACCAGCGATCAAGGATGCCGCTACCCATAATCAGAGCGGTTTTTTGATATTCATTGTACGTTATGCCTATATAGCATTTGGCATGGTGTCGGCTGCGATAATCAATGTCTGGTTGAATCGGGCTCAGGACTGAGTTAACTGAGATGAGCTGGTCTGTTTATATCATTAAATGCAGCGATGGCAGTCTCTACACTGGTATTAGTACAGATGTGGATAGGCGATTTCGTCAGCATCAGGCTGGAAAAGGTGCCAAGTATTTCAGGGGGCGCCAGCCACTGGCGATTGTCTATCAGGAGAATGGGTATTCACGCAGTTTTGCAACCCACAGGGAAATTGCTATCAAAAAAATGCCGCGGCCAGAAAAGCAAGCTTTGATTAAAATAGCATGTTTGAAAAGTCAAAATTGAGCGAGACAAAAACATGATACGTGCGGGCATTGTAGGAGGAACTGGTTATACCGGTGTCGAATTGTTACGGATATTGGCGTTGCATCCGGAGGTTGAAATTGCTGCGGTGACTTCCCGTGCCGATGCTGAACAACGCGTTGATGATTTGTATCCCAGTCTGCGAGGCAAGTGCGATTTGATGTTTTCGCAGCCGAATGTCGATAATTTGTCCGCCTGTGACGTGGTGTTTTTCGCCACTCCCAATGGTACGGCCATGAATATGGCTATCGAGTTATTGGCTCGCAATATTAAAGTCATCGATTTATCCGCCGATTTTCGGATCAAGGATGTGTCGGAGTGGGAAAAATGGTATGGCATGACGCACGCCAGTCCGGATTTAATTGCAGAAGCCGTTTATGGTTTGCCGGAGGTGAACCGCGATGCAATCAAATCAGCTCGTCTGATTGCTTGTCCGGGTTGTTATCCTACAGCGGTGCAATTAGGATTTTTACCGTTGCTGGAAAATGGCATCATTGATGCTAAACATTTGATTGCGGATGTCAAATCCGGTGTGAGCGGAGCCGGGCGGAAAGCTGAAATTTCATCGTTGATGAGTGAGGCAGGCGAGAGCTTCAAGGCGTATGCTGTTCCTGGCCACAGGCATTTGCCAGAAATTAAACAAGGCTTGCAATTAGTCTCATCTGAGAATGTCGGTTTGACGTTTGTTCCTCATCTGACACCTATGATACGAGGCATTCATGCCACACTTTATGCACGCTTGAAACAATCAGTGGATTTACAGGCTTTATTCGAACAACGTTATCAGTCTGAGTCGTTCGTCGATGTATTGCCAAGCGGCAAGCATGTGGATACCCGGAGTGTGCGAGGCAGTAATCATTGCCAGATTGCAGTGCATCAGCCCCAAGGTGGTGACACAGTAGTGGTTTTGTCGGTGATCGATAATTTGGTGAAGGGCGCTTCTGGCCAAGCTGTGCAGGCGATGAATCTGATGTTTGATTTGCCTGAACAGCAAGGATTGCAAACGGTAGCCTTGTATCCTTAATCGTCTCACTGTGTTTTTATTCCCAGGTGTCCTGGGTAAATACCACCCAATACGGCCGGTTTTTTGGCCCCTGTGACGCTACACAAATTACCTGGTAAGTGATTGATGGTTTGCCTGGCTAACCAGGCAAACGCCATGGCTTCAACATGATCTGGGTGGATGCCGTATGCTTCTGTCGATACGACTGGAGTCGAAAGGCATTCAGTTAGGTTGCTCATTAATCGATGATTATGGGCTCCGCCTCCGCAAACCAAGATTCTGTGGCTATTTGCTGCATGTTCAAGAATAGCATTGGCAATACTTTTGGAGGTCAATTCGCAAAGTGTAGCTTGCACATCGACAGGGCTGCAATCGGGAAACGCTGCTAGCTTCTGCTTTAGCCAGTTCGGAGAGAAGTATTCTTTTCCGGTGCTTTTGGGTGGAGGGAGGTCAAAATAAGCATCGTTTAGCAAGTGGGTTAATAATTCTGAATTTACCTTTCCTTGGCTGCCCCATTCACCATTGCAGTCGTAAGGTTTGTCGATATGTTGTTGGCACCAATAATCCATAAAGGCGTTGCCGGGGCCGGTATCAAACCCAAATACTTGGTTATCTTTAAGAATGCTGATGTTAGCGATGCCGCCGATATTCAGCACAGTGATAATGTTATCGGACTTAGCAAATATAGCCTGATGAAAAGCCGGTACCAACGGGGCACCTTGACCGCCATTCGCAATGTCGCGTCGGCGAAAATCACAGATTGTGGTTATTCCAGTTATTTCAGCAATTCGATTCGGGTCACCGATTTGCATTGAAAATCCGTTTGGGCCCTCAGGTGCATGGTAAATAGTTTGGCCGTGACTGCCTATCGCTATAATTTCTGATGAAGCCAATTTGGCTTTGTTGATTAATGTCATCACGGTGTTGGCAAAGATATGCCCCAGTTGCGCGTCCATTTCACCTATCTCTGTGAGAAAGATGGGCTGATGAGGTTGGCTGAGTTGATGAATTTGCTGACGAAAATCAGCGGTGTAGGGTTGATAACAAAATTCAAGTAGCTTGATTTTGCCATCGCTAAAGTCAATCAATGCTGCATCAATGCCGTCCAGGCTGGTTCCTGACATCAGGCCAATATAAATCTCAGTCATAGTCCTTGATATGGTGGGTTGGAAATCAAAAGAGCTCCTAAACACTTTGCTGTTCTCGGCGCTTGAGGTAACAGGCAATTGAATGGAATTTTGGCGTAAGTTCTCTTATGGGTAATTTATAATATCCAAAAATTGAAAACTTTCAGGAGAATAATTTGTTTCAAGATACTTTGGCTCAATTGCGATACGGGGCAGATGAGCTTTTGCTCGAATCCGAGTTGGTTAAAAAGTTGGAAGAAAATCGACCGTTGATTATAAAGGCAGGTTTTGATCCAACTGCGCCGGATTTGCATTTGGGGCATACGGTTTTAATCAATAAGCTTAAGCAGTTTCAGGATGTTGGGCACAGGGTGCAATTCCTGATTGGTGATTTTACGGCCATGATTGGTGATCCGACTGGTAAAAACGTAACGAGAAAACCACTTAGCCGAGAAGCGGTTGCTGAAAATGCCAAGACTTATCAAGAACAGGTTTTCAAAATTCTGGATCCGGAAAAAACAGAAATTAAATTTAATTCAGAATGGATGGGAGTGATGTCGAGCGCTGAATTGATTCAATTAGCTGCTAAACATACAGTTGCCAGAATGTTGGAAAGGGATGACTTTCATAAACGCTACAAAGGCGGGCAACCTATCGCCATCCATGAGTTTCTGTATCCGTTGATTCAAGGCTATGACTCGGTGGTGATGAAAGCTGATGTTGAATTGGGTGGGACAGATCAGAAGTTTAATTTATTGATGGGGCGTCATTTACAGGAAGTGTATGGGCAGAAGCCGCAAGTGGTTTTGACTATGCCGATTCTGGAAGGATTGGATGGTGTGCAGAAGATGTCCAAATCTTTAAACAACTACATCGGCATATCTGATGCGCCTGATGATATGTTTGGCAAGATTATGTCTATTTCAGATGATTTGATGTGGCGCTACTTTGAGTTGCTAAGCTTCAGGCCGATGACGGAAATCGAAAATTGGCGAAAAGAGTGCCTGGCGGGAGCAAACCCAAGAAATTACAAAGTCAGTCTGGGGCTGGAAATTGTTGCAAGGTTTCATGGTAAGCAATCTGCTGAGCAGGCGCTTGCTAATTTTGAGGCGCGATTTCAGAGAGGTGCGCTGCCGGATGAGATGCCTGAATTCAAGCTGAAAACAGGGTCTGATGGGTTGGCTATTGCTAATTTACTTAAAGAAGCTGGTTTGGTGAGTAGCACTTCTGAAGCGCTGAGAATGATCGGACAGGGTGCGGTGAAAATTGATGGTGAAAGGCTCGAGGATCCTAAAATGATGGTGATCTTGGGAAGTCAGCATGTTTATCAAGTTGGTAAGCGGAAATTCGCTCGTGTCGAAATAATTT
>CAZJYS010000012.1:0-24454 GCA_964550075.1 uncultured Methylomonas sp. | reverse complement strand
TTATGTCGGGTGAATTCGTGATCTCCAGCATATTGTTCAGCGTGGCCTCGATTTCAAGCAATCTGGATATCAATAAGTCAGTGCCTTAGTCGCGCATTGTGTTTTCCCCAGCAGTTTTTGACTATTCAAGGTAGGCTAAGTCAAAATCACTATGAAATATTAGCGTTTCATGATTTACTGGAGGCGCTTGTTTTTTAAGGAGTGCGATATGAAGTTTCCTATTCGTCTTACCACTGAAAGTTCCAGTTCAGATCCGGGTTTGTATCGACAATTGTTGTCCAGACAATTTTTGAATACGATGATGATCTTGTTGTTTGGTTTGTTGCATGTCGCAGATGGCGTGGTGACTTATTTGGGGTTGAGTTTCACCAGTGTCGATGAAGTCAATCCGCTTTTAAATTATGTTGCCGGGCAGATGGGGTTAGGGAGTGCGATTTTGTCGCTCAAACTGCTGATTTTGTTGGTTATTACTTCCATATTCTTTGATAGGCATTCGATCAAAGGTCGCTTGGGTACCGTGACATTGTTTTCAGCAGATACGTTCTACGGATGGGTGGTGACTAATAACTGTCTTTTGGTTATTAGTTCCTGATGTATATATCTATCAGGATTGAGGTAGTTAAAAATTTTATCGCTGAAAATCCTGAATGCGACTTTAAACTGCACCCAGGATTTTCATAAATAGCTGAAATAATTAATAAACATCCCTGACGTAGCGTTTATCTTTTTTCAGTTGATTGACATAATCCATGGCTTCGGTGACGGATTTTTGGCCGTGGATGCGGATTACATCCAGCAGGGCCTGATCGACATCTTTGGCCATGCGGTAAGCGTCACCACAGACAAAGAAGTAGCCGCCTTGTTCCAGCCAGGCATAGAGTTCTGCGCCGTTTTCCAGCATTCTGTCCTGCACATAGATCTTTTCTTGTTGGTCCCTGGAAAAGGCTAAATCCAAACGAGTCAACAGGCCATTAGCCTGCATGGCTTCGATTTCTTCGCGATAGATAAAATCCGTGCTGGCATTGCGGTCACCGAAAAATAACCAGTTTTTACCATTGGCTTGGCGGTATTCACGTTCCTGTAAAAAAGCCCGGAAGGGTGCAATGCCGGTGCCGGGACCGACCATGATCATCGGCAGGCTATCATCGGCAGGTACACGGAAGTTATTGTTGGGAGTGAAGAAAATGCGTACTTCGCCATCCTGATCCACTAAATCAGCCAGATAGGTCGAGCACACACCTTTGTGTTGGCGGCCGTGTGCATCGTATCGCACACTGGCGACGGTTAAATGTACACTGTCGGGATATTGGCTGCCACTGGAAGAAATTGAGTAAGCTCGGTGTTGCAGCGGTTTTAAAAGGCGCAGAAATTCTGCCGCAGAAAATTCCACCGTTGGGAATTGCAGCAATAGATCCAGGGTGTCCCGTCCCCATAGGTAGTCGTTTAGTTTGTCTTTATCACCCGCATTCAGCAAATTGTTTAATGCTTGATCACCGGAGCGTTTGGCGATTTCCTCCAGTAATTCTTTACTGGGCAGCTTGATTTCGAAATGGCTGCGCAACGCTTCAGAAAACTTCATCAACTCGCTGTTTACCGGCTCTTCTTCATTGCCACTGCAACCCAGGGCCTTGATGATGTTGGCGACTAATTCAGGGCAATTAGTCGGTACGACGCACATAGCGTCACCCGCAGTGTAACTGAGGCCGGAACCGGCGATCGAAATTTCGTAGTGTCGAGTTTCTTTGGATGAATCCAGTGCAGTTAAAATCCGATTGACGCTTAATTTGGCCGGGAAAGGGTTCTTGCGGTTGTAAACGGATTTTGTCGCTTGCGCTTGTGTGTCTATGACTGCCATAGTGGCAGCGCCTTCCGCCATTAACGGAATCACTTCGCTAATCCATTTTTCCGCGGGTGCTTCAAAATCGACGTCACAGTCGACGCGGTCAAACAGACGGGTTGCTCCAAGAGTTTCAAGCCGATTGTCCCAATCGATACCGGCCTGACAGAACAGGTCGTAGCTGGTGTCACCCAAGGCTAAAACAGAATAACGGAGGTTTTCAAGATTCGGTGCCTCGTCGCTATTGGCCGCTTCCCAAAGCATTTCAGCGTTGTCCGGCATGGCGCCTTCACCGTATGTGCTGGTGATGATCAATAGATATTCCATCTTGGCTAATTGACCAATCTCGACTTCATCCATGCCTTTAACTATAGGGATTAATCCGTGAGATTTGGCACTATTGGCCGCATCATTAGCTAATGATTCAGAATTGCCGGTCTGGCTACCATACAGAATGTGCAAAGTGCGGGCATTGGCTTGATTGACGCTACCAGCGCTATGCAGCATGTGACTGTGCATGCCTGCAAAGAAACCGCTGAGCCAGGCACGTTGGTTGTCACTGTAAGGAGCATTGAGGGGTATAAAAGGTGCTTTCATTTCTTTACCATCTGTGGGTAGCGCTAGCGCTACCCAAAATATTTGATTTTATAAACAGGATGAATAGGCTTCATGCTGTTCAGGATTAAGCCGATTCGTTTTCCAGCATGTCTTTGACAATCGAGAGACTTTCCAGACTGGCCAGGTTTTTGTCTACTGATGGCACTCCGGCCATGGCCAGGCGGTTGAGGTTATCCTGCTCAATAATCCAGGCGGTTGAACCGATTGAATAGATGCTTTGTACGTCCCTTAGCATCAGTGTGGTTTTGTAATCATTCAGACGTTTTTCTGCCATCAGTGTCGCCAGCTGCGCGTCATCATATTGGCTATAGGCTTCACGAATATTTTTTACCAGCGCGTCCTGTAATTTACGCGGACGTTCCATGATTAATTTGCGAGCCTGACTATCCAATGCCGCCTCGTTGATCGGCAGACCGGCTTTGCTGAGCTGATCTTTGGCAATTTGTTGGGCTTTGTCGATCACCGCGTAACTGTTAATCAGTTTCAGGGTCAATTCGCTGTCGATATCACCATAGCCCGGAATCGCACCGTTAAATAGGGTGGTATTGTTTAGATAAGCCTGTTTGATTTGTGCGATCTGCCTTTGCGCAAATGCCACGGCTAGTTCTTCGATCATGGCTTTACGGTCCATGGATTGACTGAGGAACTCGGCGGTTTGGGTTCTGTTTAACCACAACGGCAGCGCGAATTTAAAATGTTGCCGCTCCGCTGCCCAGTTGTCCAAAATGGCTTTGGCCTTTTCGGACTGGGTATGTTCAACGTGCTGTTCCAGCATATACAAAATAAATTGCTCATGGCTGGCGGCAATGTCACTGTCTTCGGTCAAACTGTGCAGGCTCACCGAAGTTTTGTCATACAAGCTTTGCAGACGATTTTCCGGGTCATATTGGTAAGCGTTACCACCGGACATACCGGTACAGAAACCTTTTCCAAAACCGCCCAAATTTAATACTGCGCCGTTGATCATGTATTCACAAGCAAAGTCACCGACACCTTCCACAACCGCCATCGCACCGGAATTGCGGACTGCAAATCGGTCACCTGCTTCGCCGTTGATAAAGGTTTTGCCACCGGATGCCCCAAATAAAGCAAAGTTGCCGATCAAGACATTTTCACCCGGTTTGTGCGAACCGCCACCAGGTGATTTGATCACAATGGTGCCGCCACAAGCGGTTTTACCCACGCCGTCGTTGCAAGTGCCGGTGTGTTCCATGCGCATGCCGTCGTTGTTAAACGCCGCATAGCTTTGACCGGCCGAACCGTGGGTGCGGACAATGATGGTGTCGTCTGCCAGATAACGGCGACCGTGTTGATTGGTGTAAATGATTTTAGATGAAGCGATTTGGTCCGCGCTGAGTTCGTAGGCTAACAAACGTTCCAAATCAATTGCAGTCTGGCCGCCAACCGTTTTATTGCGGTTGTTAAGTTTGAATTCGTCGCCTTCAACCACAACTTGTTTTTGTCCTTCGGTAAATAATGCTGATTTGATTCTGGCAAAAATTTTGTCGTCGATACTGAAATCTTTTTCCAGGTAAATCGGTTTTTCGATTTTGATTTCTTGCACTTCAGCCAGCAGTTTGTGCAAATGAATCTGTCCCACCATGCTGGAATGATTAATCAAATGCAATAACTCGGTTTTGCCTCTTATTTCGCGCAGGCTGGCATAACCCAGATCTGCCAGGATTTCACGTACTTCGTGGGCTAGGTTCATGAAAAACTGAGCCAGCACACGAGGATCGCCTTTGAATTCTTCGTGGGCGGTAGTCAAACCGGCTGGGCAGCGGATATTGCAATTTTTGGCCATTACGCAACGCAGCATCATTAATGCCGTGGTGCCGAATTCGAAGGAATCGCCGCCTAAAATGGCGGATTTGACCACGTCAGCACCATTTTGATGGGCCGCGCTGCAGCGTAGCACAACTTTTTCGCGCAAGCCGTTGGCTGTCAATGCTTGGTGGACTTCGGCAATGCCGATTTCTGGTGATCGTCCAGTATTTTTCAAACTGGTAACCGCTGCTGCGCCGGTACCGCCGGTATTGCCTGCGACATTGATAACATCAGCTCCTGCTTTGGCGACGCCAACAGCAATCGTGCCTATGCCTTCTGATGAAACCAGTTTGACAACAACCCGCACTCGTGCGGCTTTGGCGTCGTGGATTAATTGGCCCAAGTCTTCGATGGAATACGTGTCGTGATGTGGAGGGGGGCTGACCAGTTCCACTTTAGGTGTGCCACCCCGTAAGGCCGCAATTTCCACGGATACTTTGGGTGCTGGCAATTGGCCGCCTTCGCCGGGTTTTGCGCCCTGGCCGATTTTGATCTCGATTTCCTCCAGATTTGGATCGGCCAAATAACCAGCCCATACACCAAAACGACCGGAAGCAAATTGTTTGATTTTGCTGGAACGAATGGTGCCGAAGCGGCTGGAATGTTCGCCGCCTTCGCCGGAGTTGCTCATGCTGCCAGCGATGTTGGTGCCTTGCGCAACAGCCTCGTGAGCTTCTGCCAACAGCGCACCATGGCTCATTGCACCTGATGCAAAGGTCGGAGTAATTTGATGGGCAGGTTGCACTTTTTCCAAAGCCAGTCTGGCGGGTGCTGTGCGAATATTGCTGAAATAATGCTGCAAAACGCTGTCATTTTGACTGTTGCGAACACTGATATGATCTTGCCCCAGTGTCAATTGCAGTTCATGCCCAGCAAAGCGGTTTTTCAAATGCTCGGCTAACTGCGTCAAGCGAGCTTGGCTATTGTCATTGGTAAAACTAATATCAAAAGTATCGGCATTTGAACTGCCGACTTTTAAGCCGCGAACCAGAAAATTGTTGTTACCCAATAAATTTTGGCTGCCTAATAACTGATCAAAATCGGTTTTGCTGGTTGCAGCAGAAATGTCTACCGGAAAATCCATCACATCCCGCAAAGCGGCAGGGCGGTTAGCCCGTTCCTGAGCCAGATTGTGGCTAAAACTGCGATAAGCTGGGGTTACACCGAATGCGTCGATTTGTTCCGGTGTGCGTTTTTCGTATCCGAAATCGCGATAAGCCGTATCGCTGGCTTCAGTAGATTGTTGTTGTGGTACATACAGAATGGCCTCATCAGTCATGTTGATGTATTCACGTACCGCCGTATTGCCGAAGGTATGACCAGCACCTTCCTGGCGTTCTTTAAATAGCCCCAGGAAGGGGATGTCATTTTCGGTTTTAACCGACAAGGCTTTGTGATGCCATTCAGCCGCACTGGCCGCGATATCAGCGTAACGAACACCGCCCACGGAGGAGTTGATGTTTGGAAAATAGATTTGCAATCCCGGTTCGTCGGTGTCCAGATAATTGGATTCGAAAAATTCGCCGCCGATATAGCTTTCTGCTGTACACAGGCCGAACTTGCCCATGGTTTTCATCAGCGACTTTTCAATGCCTTTTTGAAATTGATATAAAGCTTTTTGACGGCTGCTTTGATCGGCGTATTCGGTCATGACCCGGTTATGCACACTAATCGGACAAATGCCGGAAGCGCCAAAGCCTAATATGGTGGCTATGTCATGCGGGCTGGACGCCTGGCCTGTTTCCAGAATCAATGAAGAATTAAAACGTAATCCCTGCTTGACTAAGGCTTGATTGGCTGCTGCAACCATCAAAAGAGCAGGGATGGCGGCTTTGCTTTTACTGATGTTGATATCAGTCAGAATGATGATGCCGATGTTGTTGCGGGCGGCATGCGTCACTTGTTCGGCGACCGATTCCAGAGCTTGAGTCAGAGCGTGTTCGTTTCTAGATGCATTGTCAAAATCCGGCGTAAACAACATATCCAGGGTCATGGTTTTAACCTGGGTTTGGCGACGGATTTGTTCCAGTTGAGTGCGTTGCAATAATGGCGACTCGATCATCAACTGCTTGCTGTTATGAGGAGCAAAAGTTGGTTTGGCACCCAATGCAACCCGTAAGGTCATGCCGTCGCTTTCGCGTAAGGAATCCAAAGGGGGGTTGGTGACTTGCGCGAATCGTTGGCTGAAATAACGCGACATACCGCCTTCGGCAGCGCTCAAGGCGTTTGGCGTCAGACCATAACCCATTGCTGAAACCTTTTCCAGGCCGGTTTGCAGGATAGGGTCCAGCAGGAATTTAAAGCTTTCCTGATTCAAAGAATAGGCTGTGTGGCGTTGGTCAATATTCAGTTCGTGGTCATTTCCTATTTCTGAAAGCTCAACTGCAGGTAAATCACTTATGTGAATGCAGCTTTGTGCCAACAGGCTTTTGTAATCTTTTTCTTTGGCGAGTTTTTCAAGGACTTGATGGCTGTCGTAAGAGTGACCGGTTTGGTGATCAAAATACAACATGCCACCTGCTTCAATTCGGCCGCGTCTCAATACCTGTTCGGCTGGAAAGTCAATTTGTCCGGCTTCTGACATGACTGCCAGATATTCGTTGGTTTCCACAGAGCGCAGCGGGCGCAATCCTAATCTATCCAGGCGAGCACCTACACGGATACCGTCGTTAAAAATTAGTGCGGCTGGCCCGTCGTTCTTTTCTTCGTACAAGCTGAAATACTCCAGCATGGCGCGGACTTCAGCGGATAAGGTTGTATCGTTTTCCCAGGCCGGTGGCATCATGGCCAAAATAGCGGTGACGATATCCAGTTCGTCTTCATTGATGCGACGCGTCAGGGTTTGATCTAGGCGTCCGGAATCGGATTGGCCACAAGGAAATACAATGTGTTTGTTTTTTTGCCGGGCTATGGCATTCTCGCTCAGGCGGTTTTTCTTGTCGGTATTCAGCTCGCCGTTGTGCGCCATATACCGGAAGGGTTGCGCCATCATGGTCGCCGGGGCCGTGTTGGTCGAAAAACGGGTGTGGAAAAACAGGGTGCTGATTTCATGGTCTTTGTCGTAAAGATCCACAAAATATGGAATCACTTCGAATGAATTAAGGCGACCTTTGTAAACCTGGGTGCGCGAACTCATGGAAAGTGGGTAAAAGCCTTTCAATTCGGGTTGATTGAAACCTTCGACCTCGATAGCCAGCAGTGCTTGCTGGATATGTCTTTCGAATTCATGATGACTGGCGTTTTTTAAATTTTGAGGACGACCAAATATCAATTGCTTGATGGGGAGTTGGGCTTTAATAGCAGCGGTATTCAGAACGGAGCTATCTACTGGTACATCACGCCATTTAATAACGGGCAGATCGAAAGCTTTTAAATGCTTTTCAACCAATTGGATGGCGGTCGAATCGTAGTGTGCATGGTCTTCCGGGAAAAAGAAATTGGCTACGCCAAATTGACCCAATTCAAGTGTTTCCAGCTGCGTGACTTTTCGAAAAAAACTTAAAGACAGATCGATATTTACGCCAGCGCCATCGCCAATGCCTTCGGCACTCATGCCGCCTCGATGTGGGATGGTACACAATGCTTCATGCGATTTAGCCAACATCTCATGGGTTTGTTGACCATCCTTACGGGTAATAAAGCCAACACCGCAACTGTCCTGCGATAAATCGGCATCGTAAAGCATATGAACTGCGTTGATTTTCTGGGCGTTGTTAATCATTACTTTCCAGATCCTGTCTTTCAGATTAAATTCACTACCGGCATTTGCCATTGGATAGTGCTGTTTATGGTTTTTATGTCGGCTGCGTGTTAGAGTCAACCCATGCAGCGAAAACCTTACAAATAAATTAAAAATTTCGGTTGGCGAAACCTGCTAATGATACCACTAGCTGCCATTTCTGTCATTCACGGCATTGAGGCATACTAGGCTATGGTGTTTTAACATTTAAGAAACAAACTCTCTGATAATCATGAAAGAAAATTTTGACGTAATAATTGTGGGCGGTGGCATGGTTGGCGCAGCTGTGGCTTGTTGTTTGGGGGATAGTGATTTGCGTGTAGCTGTCATAGAAACTCAAACCCCGCAGTCATTTTCGCCAGATCAGCCGCATGATTTGAGAGTTTCGGCTTTGAGTATTGCCTCAAAAAATATTCTGCAAACTGTAGGGGCTTGGGAAGGTGTTACTTGCAGACGATATTGTCCTTTCAAGCGCATGCGGGTTTGGGAGACGGCGGGTGATACCACTTTTAATAGCGACGACATCCAATGTTCGGAATTGGGTTTTATCGTCGAAAACCGGATTACTCAGTTGGCATTACTGGATAGATTGCCTGATTTCAGCAATGTGCAGATCTTTATGCCAGCCAGCATTAACAAGATTGATTACAACAGTGAGCACTCCGAAATCACCTTGGCAGATGGTCAGGTTTTGCAGGGCAAAGTTTTAGTGGCTGCGGATGGAGGACATTCGAAGGTCAGGCAGGCCGTTGGTTTAGGAGTCACTAGCTGGGATTATAATCAGCATGCTCTGGTGATCTATGTCGAAACCGCCTATCCACAACAGGATATTACCTGGCAGCGATTCGTACCCAGTGGCCCGCAAGCATTTCTGCCTCTATCCGGAAATTATGGATCTATTGTCTGGTATCAATCGCCGGATGAAGTGCGTCGTTTACAAGCCTTACCGTTTGATGCTTTGCAAAAAGAACTATTAGCGGCTTTTCCGGATTGTCTGGGCGAGATTAAACAAATTTTGGGTGTGGCTAGTTTTCCTTTAAAACGCCAACATGCCCAGCAGTATGTCAAGCAGGGCGTGGCTTTGGTGGGTGATGCTGCACACATGATTAATCCGCTGGCGGGTCAAGGTGTCAATATTGGTTTGTTGGATGCGGCTGCCCTGGCCGAGGTATTAGTAGATGCGCAGAAACATGGCAAAAACATCGCTGACTTAAGTGTTCTGAAACGCTACGAATCCATGCGGCGCAATGAAAATCTGAAAATGATGACCGTCATGGATGTGTTCTACAAATCCTTCAGTAATAATATTTTGCCTGTCAAACTGGTCAGAAATTTAGGTTTGGGTCTGGCGCAACGCTTAACCCCCATTCGTAACAAAGTGATGCGAGCGGCTATGGGGTTGGAAGGCGGTCGGTTGCCTAAATTGGCTAAAGGGCAGCGGATTACGCTTCATAAATCCGTTTAGGCAAAACGATTTTAGCCAGTTGGTTATTTGAATTTGGTGATCAGCTGTCCACCGCGACAAAGCGAAGCAAGGTTGTACGGATTTTCTCTCTTTCCTGGTGATCAACTATAGGCTGGTTGTTTTGGTCGGATACGTAAAACATGTCTTCTGCTCGGCTGCCTATGGTGGTGATTTTGGCGTCGTGCAGTTGTATATCCAGTTCGGTGAAAGCCCGACCAATGGTCGATAACAAACCAGCCCTATCCGTGGTTACCAGCTCGATAATCGTGTGTTTGCTGTTTGGATTGTCGATAAAAGTAACGCTGGTTTCGATTGGAAAGTGTTTAGCTTGTCTTGATTGTTTATGAATGTTTCGGGAAATTTTCACTCTTTTTTCGAGCAAACTTTGTCGTAAATTATCGCAAATATGGATTTCCCGATATAAATCGCTAATGGATTCTCCCGATTGTTCTAAAACTTGAAAGCTATTAAGAACGTACTGATCCTCGGTGGTTAGGATACGAGCATCCAGGATGGTTAAGCCCAAATGATCCAATGTGGCTGTGCAAATTGAAAATATTTGCGATTCATTGCGGGTATAAACAAATATTTCTACACTGCCACGCTGTGTTTGTGGTCTCAATAAAACTAGCGGTAATGCTTGTTCGGTTGAGGCCGCGATGGCAATAGTATGCCAAGTAATTTCATCTGCTGAATAGCGTAGGAAATAATCTTCACTTAAATGCTGCCATGATTGCTCGATAGTTTCATGTGAAATACCGCGTTTGAGTAATTCTTGATTAGCCTCTTTGCGGTTTTCCAAAATGCGTTCCGATCGTACCACCGGATTGTGCAGCCCACGGTGCAGTGCTCTGTGGGTAGCAACATAGAGATCTTTCAGTAAGGCATCTTTCCAGGCGTTCCATAAGCTGGGGTTGGTAGCTCTAATGTCGGCTACTGTCAGTAGATAGAGATAATTCAGATATTCTATGCTGCCAACCTGCATTGCAAAGCTATGAATGACTTCTGGGTCACTAATATCTTTACGTTGAGCGGTCATGGACATCAGTAAGTGGTGCTTGACTAGCCAGGCTATCAATCTGGCATCCTGTCTAGGTATGTCATGCTGGCGGCAAAAATTTAGGGCAATTTGCTCTCCCAAGGTTGAATGGTCGCCCCCCCGCCCTTTGGCGATGTCATGAAATAATCCAGCAATATACAAAACATCCGGTTTGGGTATCAGTAAAAAAATGTTGTTACAGAATGGTAGCTCCTGATTATGTTTGTCTAAAGCAAATCGTCGGAGGTTTCTGATCAGAAATAAGGTATGTTCATCGACCGTGTATATATGAAATAAGTCATATTGCATGCGGGCGACAATATTCGCGAAGTCTGGCAAATAGGTGGCTAGAACCCCATAACGATTCATGCGTTTTAGCTGATGGGTAATGCCACGCGGCTGCCTGAGGATTTCGATGAATAACCGGTTTGCAGTTTTGTTTTGGCGAAAATCATCATCAATCAGATGCAAGCTTTTGCGAATCAAGCGGATTGTGCTGGCGCGTATGCCCTTTAACGATGGTGTTAGCTGTAGTAGTAAAAAAATTTCCAGTAAAGCTAGTGGGTTTTGCTGAAATATCTCTTCATGACTAGCTTCAAGATAACCAGCGATGGAGGAAAAATTTGCAGTAATTGGGGTGGGTGTGAGTGTTTCCCTGTTGCTGATCAATCTTTCGTTCAATAACTGCAACAGCATTTCGTTTAATCGCTCAATTTCTACTACAGTTTTAAAGAAAAACTGCATGAATTGTTCGACGTCAGGATTACGTTCTTGATCGATAAACCCAAATAGTTGAGCCAGTTCACGTTGGTAGTCGAAACAAAGTCGGTCTTCGCAGCGGTTGGTTAAGGCATGCAAAGCAAAGCGCAAGCGCCATAAAATATCCCGAGCCGATATCAGGTTGTCGTATTCCGATTTTGGTAACAGGCCGTAGTCGATCAGTTCATTTAGAGACTGAGCGTTGTAATGATGTTTGAAAACCCAACTGATGACTTGAATGTCTCTGAGCCCACCAGGACCTTCTTTGACATTGGGCTCCAGGTTATAAGCGGTGTCGTGATACTTGCTGTAGCGTTGCTCCTGCTCATTCATTTTTGCCAGAAAAAATCGCTCTGAAGACCAAAGTTGTGAGGCGAGGATTTGCTTTCTCAGTAGTAAATATAGCTCTGTATTGCCGGTAATAAGCCGCATTTCCAGCAGGCTGGTGAATATGGTTTGATCCTGGGTGGCGAAGGACAGGCATTCATTCATGAAGCAGGTTCTAAGACCTGGCTTTAGGCCAATATCCCATAAGAAATTGCTGAACTGAGACAGTTTCTCCTGAATGATTTCATTGAAATCTCTATTTAATAAAATCAGGATGTCGATATCGGAATGAGGAAATAATTCACTTCTACCATAACCACCAGTGGCAATAATCGCCTGATTGCTGGCTTCATTAGTCAGGAAATGCTTCCAACTGGCAGTCAGTAGATCATCGATAAATCGAGCTTTTTCTGTCAGTAATCCCGTTACAGAAAGGTTGGGGTTGAATTGAAGTTTGAGTTGTTGGTTATGAAAACTGATAGCGTTTTTAAAAATGGAGACTGTCTGAGGCTCTGAAAAGGCCTGACGAAAGTCTGTCTCCACAAAGATTTGTTCTGTCACCGTTCTTCCTGGCGCAAGGTCAAAATTTCGTAACCGGTTTCCGTGACCAGTATGGTGTGTTCCCATTGGGCAGACAGGCTGCGATCTTTTGTAACGGCGGTCCAGCCGTCGGGTAAAATTTTCATGTGTCTTTTGCCAATGTTGATCATGGGTTCGATAGTGAAAATCATTCCGGCCTCCATGATTTCGCCTTCACCCATTTTACCAAAGTGCATGACATGCGGTTCTTCATGGAATTTTTTACCGATACCGTGGCCGCAAAATTCCCTGACAACTGAGTACCGGTTGCTCTCTGCGTGTTTTTGAATCACATGGCCTATGTCGCCAAAATGAGAGCCGGGTTTTACTTGTTGAATGCCTAAAAACAAACATTGACGGGTAATTTCAACCAGGCGTTTCGCATGAGGGCTGACGTCACCTATGCAAAACATTTTACTGGTGTCGCCATGGTAGTCATCTTTGATAACTGTGATGTCCACATTTATGATGTCACCATTTTTGAGCTTTTTGTCCGATGGAATGCCGTGGCAAATCTGTTGATTAACCGATGTGCAAATTGACTTGGGAAAGCCGCGATAATTCAGGGGCGCGGGGATGGCTTGTTGATCATTAACGATATAATCGTGGCAAATGCGGTCAAGCTCAGCGGTTGTGACACCGGCTACAACATGTGGAGCGATCATTTCCAGTACGTCAGCTGCCAATTTTCCGGCAATACGCATTTTTGCTATTTCATCTGCGGTTTTTATTAAAATACTCATTAGGAGTCAGTCAATTCGAACAGAATGTGGATAATTTAAGGTGTTTGTAACCGGTTTATGCCGCAGTCTATCAGACTTGCTATTGTTGTGAAATTGTAATCATGGTATAAAGTTAAGTTCACTTAGTTAAATACTCACGTCTGTCGACACGATTGGTGGGGTGCCGGTCTCTTTTTTGAGTATTGGTCATCAGTCGGGACAGTTCGGAGGCGCAACCCAACGCCGAAAAATTCGGCAAAATCTTTAGGAGAAATAAATGGCAGCAGTGTCAATGCGTCAAATGTTGGAAGCCGGTGTTCATTTTGGACATCAAACCCGTTACTGGAATCCAAAAATGGCTTCATTTTTGTTTGGAGCTCGTAACAAAATCCATATCATTGATTTGGAACAAACGCTTCCTCTGTTTAATGATGCGATGAATTATCTGGGACAAATGACAGCCAATAAAGGCACCATTTTGTTCGTAGGTACGAAAAAGGCCGCACGTAAAACCGTTGCGGAAGAAGCAAAACGTTGCGGCATGCCCTATGTTAACCACCGCTGGCTGGGTGGCATGTTGACCAATTTTAAAACCATCAAAAAATCCATCAATCGCCTGAAAGAACTGGAAGCCATGAAAGCTGACGGCACTTTGTACCAACGTTTCAGCAAAAAAGAAGCATTAGGTATGGAACGTGAACTGGAAAAGCTGGAACGCAGCCTTGGCGGCATCAAAGACATGCGTGGCACGCCGGATGCGATTTTTGTTCTGGATGTTGGATACGAAAAAAATGCCATCATGGAAGCCAGAAAATTGGGTATTCCTGTGGTTGGCGTAGTGGATTCAAATAATTCGCCTCTTAATATAGATTACATCATTCCTGGCAATGACGATTCGATTCGTGCTGTCACTTTGTATTGCCAATCCGCGTCTGCTGCCATTTTGGAAGCAAAAGCCCTGCGGATGGATGCAGGTGCAAAAGCCGATGATTTCGTAGAGGAAGTTGTAACGGAAGCTTAAAAAACAGGTAGTCCGGTTCATGGAGTCGGACGCCTTTAACCCTGGATTCAGGGTTTCGATTTTGTCTTTTAAACGCCTCCTTAGTGAGGCGTTTTTTTAGTTAATAAACTTGAGGAAAACAGATAATGAATATTAGTGCAGCTATGGTCAAGGAACTGCGTGAACGAACCGGTTCAGGTATGATGGAGTGCAAAAAAGCCTTGGTTGAAGCTAACGGTGATATGGAATTAGCCATCGAAAATATGCGTAAATCAGGTCTTGCCAAGGCGGATAAAAAATCCGGACGTATTGCAGCCGAAGGCGTGATTGGTGTTAAGGTCTCCGATGATGGTAAAACAGTGGTAATGGCTGACGTTAACTGCGAAACTGACTTCGTTGCCAAAGGTGATGATTTCACTGGTTTTGCTAGCGAAGTAGTTGATGCGGTGTTGGCAGGTAACGCTGAGAATGATGATGAATTACAAGCATTAGTATTGTCCAGTGGTCAAACTATTGATGAAACCCGCCGGGCTTTAGTTGCGAAAATTGGTGAAAACATCACGGTTAGACGTTCTGAGAAATTTACCACTGTTGAGGGTGGACAGGCTTGCTATTTGCATGGCAGCAAAATCGGCGTTATCGTTGAGTTGGCAAAAGCCGATGCTGAATTAGGCAAAGATATTGCTATGCATATTGCCGCAAGTAAACCTATCTGCATCTCCGCAGATCAAGTGTCATCTGAAACCATCGAAAAAGAGAAAGAAATTTTCATGGCCCAACAGGAA
Source organism: uncultured Methylomonas sp. (assembly GCA_964550075.1). Taxonomy (GTDB): domain Bacteria; phylum Pseudomonadota; class Gammaproteobacteria; order Methylococcales; family Methylomonadaceae; genus Methylomonas. The sequence continues at coordinate 9,757 of CAZJYS010000012.1, read as the reverse complement.
GAGAAAATTAAAGGCAAGCCAGCGGATATCGTCGAAAAAATGGTGTCCGGGCGCGTTAACAAATTCCTGGCAGAAATCACATTGCAAGGCCAAGCATTCATTAAGGACGACAGTAAAACTGTCGGTCAGTTATTGAAGGAAAAAGGCAATGAGGTTCTACGTTTTGCCCGCTTTGAAGTTGGCGAAGGTATCGAAAAGAAAGAAGAAGATTTTGCAGCTGAGGTGATGGCGCAAGTCAGAGGCTAAATCACAGCCCTAAAAACCCGGTTTATACCGGGTTTTTTCTGTGCCGGAAATGCTCACTTAACTTAATTAACCAGGATCATTCGATTATGAGTCATACCATTTGTCAAAGAATTTTACTTAAATTAAGCGGTGAAGCATTGATGAGCGAGCAGGGTGGCAGTATCGACCCTGATATTGTCCAACGTCTGGCTCAGGAAGTTAAAGATCTGTGCGATGCCGGTATTCAGGTTGGCTTGGTGATTGGTGGCGGCAATATTTTACGCGGTGCTGAAAAAGCGTCAGACGGATTAAACCGGGTGACCAGTGATCAAATGGGCATGCTGGCGACTGTCATCAATGCTTTGGCGATGCAGGATGCGCTGGAATACCTGGGGCAGCCGGTCCGGGTAATGACGGCGCTTAAAATTAATCAGGTGTGTGAAGATTATATTCGCCGCCGTGCAGTCAGGCATTTAGAAAAAGGCCGCGTCACTATTTTTGCTGCGGGCACCGGAAATCCGTTTTTTACCACCGACACCGCAGCCAGTTTGAGGGCCATTGAAATTGATGCAGAGTTGATGATTAAGGCCACCAAGGTCAAAGGCGTTTATTCAGCGGATCCCAACAAAGTGGCCGATGCCGTGTTTTATCCACGTTTGACTTATGATGAAGCAATAGATCAACGCCTGAACGTCATGGATACCACAGCTTTAGTGTTATGTCGTGACAACAACCTGCCCATGCGGGTCATGAATATTTTTGAGCCCGGTGCCGTCATGCGTTTGATGCGCGGCGAAGATATCGGCTCTTTGATTGTGAGGAATTAGTATGATTAGTGATATTCAACAAGATGCCGCAGCGCGCATGGCTAAAAGCATAGAATCGCTGCAAAAGGCATTTAGCAAGATTAGAACCGGGCGTGCGCACCCCAGTTTGTTAGATCAAATCAGTGTCAGTTATTACGGGACTGAGTCTCAATTGTCCCAAGTGGCCAATGTTTCAGTAGAAGACTCCAGAACCTTGAAAGTGGTGCCGTGGGAAAAAGGCATGATTCAAGCGATTGAAAAAGCCATCATGTCATCGGGTTTGGGTTTGAATCCGGCTACCCAGGGCACGGTAATACGTATTCCTTTACCTGCTTTGACCGAAGAGCGCCGCAGGGATTTGGTTAAAGTGGTCAAGAATGAAGCCGAGCAGGGTCGAGTGTCGATTCGTAACATCCGTCGCGATGCCAATGCGTCAATCAAGGATGCTTTGAAAGACAAGCTGATTTCTGAAGATGATGCGCGGCAAGGTGAAGATAAAATTCAAAAACTCACCGACCAATATATCAAAGAAGTAGAAAAGCATCTTGAGGAAAAAGAAGCCGATTTGCTGTCCATGTAGATAAACTGAGAGAACTTATGTCAGATGAGCTTGGTAGCCCATTAGTAGTCAACAACAACCCTCGACATATTGCCATTATCATGGACGGTAATGGCCGCTGGGCGCAAAAACGCATGATGCCAAGAATCATGGGACATCATGCAGGCGTCAAAGCGGTCAGAAAAATTGTTGAATTTTGCGCCAAGGAAAACATCGAAGTCTTGTCGTTGTTTGCTTTCAGTAGCGAAAACTGGCGTCGGCCCAAAGATGAAGTCAGCTTGTTGATGGAGCTATTCATGAGTACCCTGCAGTCCCAAGTCGATAAATTGGATAAAAACAATATTCGCTTGCGTATCATTGGCGACAAACAGGCTTTCCCGGAAATATTGCAGGAAAAAATTCGCGTTGCTGAAGCGCAAACCGCTAATAATTCCGGCTTGACCCTGGTGATTGCCGCTAACTATGGCGGGCGCTGGGATATTACCCATGCCATGCAAAAGATAGTAGCGGGTATCAAAGCAGGGCAAATTCAGGAACAGGAAATTTCCGAACAATTGATTAACGATCATCTGCAAACCGCAGATTTGCCGGAACCGGATTTGTTCATCAGATCAGGTGGTGAAGAACGTGTCAGCAATTTTTTGCTCTGGCAATTGGCTTATACGGAATTTTATTTTACTGATGCCTTGTGGCCGGATTTTGACCAAGCCATGATGGCAAAAGCGATTGATAGCTTCAAAGGTCGGCAAAGGCGCTTTGGGCATACCGGCGAGCAAATTATTGATAAACGCATTCTTTAGAAAATTTCTCTAACCATAATAATTAAAAGCAAACTATGTTAGTACAACGTATTCTGACTGCTGTGGTGTTGGCAACCCTCGTCATCCTGGCGATTTTCCAACTGCCTTCCATCTATTTCTCATTATTTCTGGCATTGGTAACGTTAGGTGGTGCTTGGGAATGGTTAAGCCTGACAGGGGTAGAAAAAACCTCCACTAGAGTCGTGTTTCTATTTGCATTGATTCTACCCATGCTGGGCGTCACTTATTGGACACTGTTTCTGGAGCTTTTGAGTGAATCTCTGGAATGGCCTGAATTGAAGGACTATTCCGATGCATTGGAATGGTTGGTAATACCGCCAGTTTTGTTCTGGCTGTTAAGCATGATTTTGATCAGGCACTCTGCGCCACAGCTTTTGACTATGCAATTCAAGCCACGAACTCAAGCCCTGATTGGCTGGATGGTGTTATTGGCAGCCTGGATGTTCCTGGGGAAGTTGAGAGCTTATTATGGTTCCTTTATGGTGTTGTACTTCCTTATTCTGATCTGGCTAGCCGACATCAGTGCTTATTTTGTTGGCAAAAAATGGGGCAAGGATAAATTAGCCCCCGAAATCAGCCCTGGTAAAACCTTGCAAGGCATGTATGGCGCTCTCGCGTCAGCAGTTGTGAGCAGTGTGGGGTTCTATTTTTGCGGTAAATTGGTTGCCGAAGATACGGGTGCTCCGCAAGATGAATCCTTATGGTTTCTGGATGAATTAGTATCCGTAGACATCGCATTTTTATCGATATTGACAGTATTGTTATCCATTTACGGCGATTTGTTTTTTAGTTTGGTCAAACGTCGTAAAGGCGTTAAAGACAGCGGAAAATTGCTGCCTGGGCATGGAGGAATCTTGGATAGGGTCGACAGCATAATTGCGGCTGCTCCATTCTTTTATGCGGGTATTTTATTGATCGGCCGGATTTTTTACGCATGAAAGGCATATGCATACTCGGCGCCACGGGTTCTATTGGCGTAAGCACCTTGGATGTCGTAGCTCGCCATCCAGATCAATACCGCGTCATCGCTTTAACGGCCAACGCTAATATTGACGCTTTATACGAACAATGTCTGGCTCATCATCCTGAATACGCTGTCGTGGTGATGGAAAGTAAGGTCGAAGATTTCAAGGCCAGAATCGCGGCATCGCCGGTGGCAGATATTAAAGTGTTATCCGGTTCTGATGCGTTGACTGAAGTGGCAACATTGGAAAATGTCGATGCAGTGATGGCAGCCATTGTGGGTGCGGCCGGATTATTGCCGACTTTGGCTGCGGCGAAAACGGGTAAGACTGTGTTGCTCGCCAATAAAGAAGCTCTGGTTATGTCAGGGCAAATCTTCATGCAGGCAGTCAGTCAATCGGGTGCAGTGTTATTGCCGATTGATAGTGAACACAATGCCATTTTTCAATGTATGCCAGCCGGTTACACCACAGGGCATAAAGCCAAACAGGCTCGTCGGATATTATTGACTGCGTCGGGTGGTCCGTTTCGTAAAACACCATTGGAGACACTTCCTGACGTAACACCGGATCAAGCGGTTGCTCATCCCAAGTGGGATATGGGGCGAAAAATTTCGGTAGATTCCGCCACTATGATGAATAAAGGTCTGGAATTGATCGAAGCCTGCTTGTTGTTCAATATGCAGCCCGATGATATTCAAGTGGTCATTCATCCGCAAAGCATCATCCACTCCATGGTGGATTATGTGGATGGTTCGGTACTGGCTCAAATGGGCAATCCAGATATGCGCACACCGATTGCGCATGCCATGGCTTGGCCTGAGCGTTTTGATTCCGGTGTGGCACCGTTAAATATATTTGAAGTGGCACATATGGATTTTGAACAACCTGATCTCAAGCGTTTTCCTTGTTTGAGACTGGCGTATGAGGCGATTAAAGCGGGTGGCATCATGCCGACGGTGCTGAATGCCGCCAACGAAATCGCCGTCGAAGCATTTCTAAACGAACAGGTGAAATTTACCGATATTGCCGTCATCATTGAGCGCAGCATGGCTCAATTTAGTCCAGATAATGCCGACACCCTGGAATTGGTCTTACAAGCTGACAGCCAAGCCCGTCAGGTGGCTGCCTCCGTGATTGAAGCTTTGGTTGCTTGATGGAAACCTTGCATACCCTGTTTTATTTCAGCGTGGCGATTGCCGTGCTGGTGGCTTTTCATGAGCTGGGTCACTTTTGGGTGGCTCGTAAAACAGGAGTCAAAGTCATTCGGTTCTCGGTTGGTTTTGGCAAAAAATTATGGTCTTACCAAAAATCGCCTGAGGATACCGAGTTTGTGGTTTCGGCTATTCCCATGGGTGGCTATGTCAAAATGGTGGATGAGCGCGAAGGAGAGGTAAAAGAGTCAGACTTGCCATTCGCCTTTAACCGCCAATCCGTGAGTGTCAGAACCGCTATTGTGGCAGCAGGTCCAGTATTTAATTTAATTCTGGCCGTGGTGTTGTTCTGGATCGTCATGGTGATGGGCGAGACTGGTTTAAAGCCGATTTTGGATAAGGTTGAAACCGGCACATTGGCTGCTGAAGCTGGATTTGAAGCGGGCGATCAAATTATCAATGTCAATCAAAAACCCACGCCTACTTGGTCCATGGCCCTGGATGAATTGTTTTCTTCGGCTATTGATGGCGGACGCAGTATTGTCGTCGATGTCATCAACCGTGAAGAGCAGCCACAAATTCGTGTGATCAATTTGACCGACGACGACGTTAAAAGTCCGGAAATATTAAATACCCGATTGGGCCTTAAACCCTGGGTGCCGGTCATAAAACCCGTGATTGGCAAGTTACTGGAGGATGGTGTCGCCAAACAATCCGGTTTGCAAACTGGCGATTTGATTATCAGCGCCAATGGCGAAGCGATTTTAAGCTGGCAACAATGGGTGGATTTTGTTCAGGCGCGCCCTGATATGCTTATAAACGTTTTGCTAGAGCGTCAGGATGTACAAACACAACTGCAATTAACACCTCGTCGGGAAGAATTGCCTGATGGCAAGGCGGTTGGCAAGATAGGTGCAGGTGTAGAAATGCCCGAGGAATTAATCAATAGCATGCAGGTTGAATATTCGCTTTCGCCTTGGGAAGCCGTTCCTGCTGCCTTTGAAAAAACCTGGTTTTATTCGCTCAGTACCCTGAAAATGATAGGCAAAATGTTTATGGGCTCGGCCTCGGTCGATAATCTGAGTGGCCCTATCAGCATCGCACAGTATGCCGGACAGTCGGCTGAAATGGGACTGACAGCATTCTTAAAGTTTTTAGCCCTGATTAGCGTCAGTCTAGGGGTGCTGAACTTGTTGCCAGTACCTGTTTTGGATGGCGGACATTTGATGTTTTATGCCTTGGAGGCCATCAAAGGCAGTCCTGTATCCGATCGGGTGCAATGGTATTTTCAGCAACTGGGTATGTTGATGCTGTTCTCGTTAATGGCGTTAGCACTATTTCTTGATCTGGATCGATTGTTTCAATAAAACTGAACGAAATTTTCACTAATAAGTCCACTCTATTCCAATCTTCTGACCATTGGTAAATCACCATGAAAAAAATCACTGCAATGTTGTTGTTTTCGGCAAGCCTGTTACTGGTTCATTCTGCAAGAGCGGATGAGGCTAACATCAAAAAAGCACTCAATGAATTTATGCCGGGAGCACAAGTCGATTCCATCAAACCCGCAGAAATCAGTGGTTTGTATGAAGTGGTTTCAGGCGGCAATATTTTTTATGCTTCCGAAGATGGTCGTTATCTGGTTCAAGGTCAGCTATTTGACGCCATAGAAAAAAAGAACATCACCGAATCCAAATTATCCAATGTAAGGAAAGCAGCATTGGATAAAGTCGGCGAAAAAAATATGATCATTTTTAAACCGAAGTCACCTAAACATGTGGTATCGGTGTTTACCGATATTGATTGTGGCTACTGCCGGAAATTGCATTCCGAAATCGATCAATACTTGGCGCAAGGCATCACCGTACAATATTTGTTTTTCCCGAGAGCTGGAAAAGGTTCTGAGTCTTACACCAAAGCTATTTCCGTCTGGTGTGCTGCTGATCAACAAAAAGCCTTGACCGCAGCTAAAAAAGGCGAAAAACTGGAAGCGAAAACCTGCACTCATCCAATTGACGACCACATGGCGTTGGGTGAAGCATTTGGTATGAGCGGTACTCCGATGATCGTGACGGAGAAGGGCGCCGTTTTACCTGGTTATGTACCGGCCGCTCAGTTGGCAAAAATGTTAGAAAGTGAATAAATACTGAATTCAAATATTGGGTAATTGTTTGTTTTCACAATTCTATTAGGCCTGAGATTTTAGCCGATTCTACGTGCGACAATTTGTCGCACTTTTTCTGGACAAAAAGGAATTATTCCCATATCATAGTCAGCAATTCAATGTTAATTGAATCAGAGCTTTCTATGGGGAGAGGGTGGCGACCAGTTATCTGGTAAAACAATAATAATAAACGCAAGCAATTAACCTGTTATAGAGTTGTGACAGGCGTCCGAAACAAAATAAATACAATTGGACGAAGGGCCCACGCATGTGGGCTTTTTTATGCCCGAAAGAAAATCATAAGCACCTCAAACTCGTAAAAAACATGACGCTTGCCTGATTCTGTGGGCAAGCCTATGCTTATTCTGCATCCATCAAAATTGCCAAGGGGGCAGCATGTCAACATCTCAATATATCCGCTGGTTTAACGAACTGACTATTCACGATATACCGTTGGTGGGAGGGAAAAACGCCTCTTTGGGTGAGATGTATAGAGAGTTGGCAGCTCAAGGGGTGATTGTACCGAATGGTTTTGCCATTACTGCAGAAGCTTATCGCTATATGCTTGATCGGGCTGGTGCCTGGGAACGCTTACACCTTTTATTGGATCAGGTAGATAGCGGCGATGTGACTGACTTAGCCAAGCGAGCCCAGCAAGCCAGAGATGTGGTTTATGCTGCAGCATTACCGGAAGATTTACAACAACAGATACTTTTTGCTTTTGCGCAATTGCAGCAAGAATACGGCGAAGAGTTGACCGTAGCCGTGCGCAGTTCAGCGACTGCAGAAGACTTGCCGACCGCCAGTTTTGCCGGTCAACAAGATACTTATTTGAACATACGTGGTGGTCAGGCATTACTGGATGCTTGCAAGCGCTGTTTCGCCAGTTTGTTTACCGATCGAGCCATTCATTATCGGCTCGATCAAGGCTTTGATCATTTTAAAATTGGCTTGTCGATTGGGGTGATGAAAATGGTGCGCTCCGATCTGGCAGCCAGCGGTGTGATGTTTTCCCTGGATACCGAATCCGGTTTTAATGACGCGGTATTCATTACCGGTGCTTATGGTTTGGGTGAAAATGTTGTGCAAGGTGCTGTTGATCCCGATGAGTTTTACGTACATAAGCCGACCTTTTCGCAGGGTTATCGTTGTGTGTTGCGCAGAAATTTAGGGGCGAAAAAAATCAAAATGATCTACAGCGATGGGCGAACCCGTGAGCCCATTCGCAATGTGACAACTTCCACAGCTGAACGAAATCAATATTGTATTTCTGACCAAGACGTACTAACCCTAGCCGATTATGCGATAAAAATTGAGCAACATTATCAGCGTCCTATGGATATGGAGTGGGCTAAAGATGGCCTGGATGGGCGTTTGTATATAGTCCAAGCGCGTCCGGAAACGGTTGTGTCTCAGAATAATGTGCTTTCCTTGGAACAATATCAACTCAAGCAAGACGGTCAAGTCATTGTGAAAGGGCATGCAGTGGGCAGCAAAATTGCGCAAGGACAGGTGCGCGTGATAGATCATGTCGCCAAGCTTGCCACGTTTAAACCCGGCGAAGTGTTGGTGGCTGATATGACTACACCCGATTGGGAGCCGGTGATGAAATCCGCTGCCGCCATCATCACCAATCGCGGAGGACGAACCTGTCATGCAGCCATTATTGCCCGTGAACTGGGCGTACCGGCAGTCATTGGTTGTGAGAACGCTACCGTCGCACTTCAGACCGGTGATGAAGTCACAGTGTCCTGTGCCGAAGGCGATATCGGTAAAGTCTATGCCGGGTTGTTGAATTTTGATGTCGAGCGCATCGATCTGGCGCAAATGCAACGGCCTAAAACCAAAATCATGCTGAATCTAGGCAATCCTGAGTTGGCATTCAAGTACAGCTTTTTACCGAATGACGGTGTGGGTCTGGCTAGGATGGAATTTATCATCACTGAGTATATCAAGGCACACCCGATGGCTTTGATTCATCCTGAGCGGATTGATGATCAGGAAACACTCGAAAAGCTTAAGCAACTGGCGCTAGGTTATGCGCAGCCACAGGATTTTTTTATTCAGCGACTCTCTGAAGGCGTTGGTACGATTGCAGCCGCCTTTTATCCCAAACCGGTGGTTGTCAGGATGTCGGATTTTAAAACCAACGAGTACGCAACCTTGCTGGGTGGCCGCTGGTTTGAACAGGATGAAGCCAATCCCATGATTGGATTTCGCGGTGCTTCTCGCTACATTCATCCCGCCTATGCAGAAGGTTTTGCACTGGAATGTGCAGCCATGAAGCGAGTCAGAGAGCAAATGGGTTTGAGCAATGTGGTTTTGATGATTCCTTTTTGTCGACGGGAACAAGAGGCTGAGCAGGTGTTGGCCTATATGGCGCAATGCGGTTTACAGCGTGGTGAAAATGGGTTGCAAATCTATGTCATGTGTGAAATTCCGAATAATGTGATTCGAATTGATGCCTTTGCCAAAATGTTTGATGGATTTTCAATCGGCTCCAACGACTTAACCCAGTTGACGTTAGGCGTGGACAGGGATTCGGACATTGTCGCCAATGATTTTGACGAGCGCGATCCTGGTGTAAAAGAAATGATTCGATTAGCGGTGGATGGTTGTCGTCGCAATGGCAAACATTCCGGCTTATGTGGACAGGCACCTTCTGATTATCCCGAAATGGCTGAATATCTGGTTGAAATCGGTATCGACTCCATGAGTCTTAATCCGGATACTGTACTGAAGACTACGCAACGCGTACTGATGCTAGAAACGAAATTAGGTCGTTAAGGATGCTGCGAAATATTTGAACTGTGTTATTTAGCTTGTTAATGAGTTACATAACATAGTTTAAATAAAGAAATTGATGGATTTTCATCATAAACTCATCATAAATCAGGCTTTTGTAGATATGGCATATTGTGTGCTTAGTCACATTTAGCAGCACTTCAAAAGTCTCGATATGGATAGCGACTAGGACTTTATAAGGTTTAAGGCTGTTTTTTATCCATTAACTTAATCAAGGTGAGATTTATGATTAAAACACAATTGGCGAAAGCCATTTCTATG
>CAZJYS010000011.1:0-24485 GCA_964550075.1 uncultured Methylomonas sp. | reverse complement strand
CAAACGGTACGCCGGATTTCCCTCCATAGGGCACTGCGAAGAATGGGATGGTTATGACCCACAACAAAGAAATAGCATATTCAGTTTTTAGTGCTTAAGGTGCTGAACCAGGTCTTTAGCTTATTCATGATTCCCCCAATGATTCTTAAAACTGTTCGAAATTAATCGTCCTCATGCCGAAGCGATAAACCTCTTAATATGGCACCCACAATGACCACGACCGCAAGCGCTACGCATGCCCACATAAATGGATTCACGTAGCCAATAATGATTGTACAGCCGATCAGGAAAAACCCGAGCAGGCTAAATTGCCAACCAATGTGATAGCCATCCAGCATGGTGGATAAACCCAAAATCAATAAAATCACCAGGTCTGCACTGAGGCCTTGCAGTTGTCCGGATTTATTCAATAAAGACGCGGCACCGACCACAATAATGGTATGAAGCCAATGCATCGCCTGCGCCTTGAGAATATCACCAAAATCGAGGTCTTTGCGCTTGGTTTGCAACCAGGAAACGAACACCGACACCACGCCAAACACGAACACCATTAACAGCCAGTAGCCGTAGCCATCATCGGGTGAAAAATCAGTAATGAAAATGCCCCCGAGCGACAACAGGATGAGCAGCACGAAAACCGCACCTTCTATCCCAAAGTGGCGTCTTCTCGGCACCCCATCAGCCATTATTTCATCATCGTACATCGTTGTTTCCCTTTTTATCTTGGTGTTGTGAAGGATGATTGAAGCTATTGTTTGGGCTATTTGTCGTCCGCCGACTTAAAAAGCGTGGCATTCATTAAAAAGTGAACACCCACGCTGCCTAAGTACCCAATTGCAATGACCGGTGCCCATTTCAGATGGGTCATGAAAGTGTAAATGCCTTTGGCTTGTCCCATTAAGGCTACGCCGGCGGCAGAGCCGATCGATAACAAACTGCCGCCAACCTCGACTGTCAGGGTCGCCAACAGCCATTGACCTTCCGAAATTTCGGGATGCATGGCTAAAATAGCAAACATCACCGGGATATTATCGATCAGTTCCGAGATGACGCCGACGAGCACATTGGTAGGCGTGGCGCCGAGTTCGCCATACAGAAACAGTGATAAATGGTGTAGGTAATAGACACTCTCTTTTTGTGTTGCATGCAAGTTAAATTAGCCGTCAGTCATGCCAATTACTTTGGATTTATTGGCCACTAAGACTTTATCGATTCGAGTCCCATCAATATCGACAACTTCGAAATACCAGTCTTCATATATAAAGTTGTCGGCTACTCGTGGAATTTTCTCAAGGAAATATAAAATAAACCCGCCCACTGTATTGAAAGAATTGTCTGTTTCGCCAGGAAACTGGCCGGTCATGCCAATGACCGATTTCAATCGGTTGATCGATAATCCGCCATCCACTAGCCAGGAACCATCGTCGCGTTGCACCACATCAGGATCGAAATCGTCATCCGCTGTGGGCATGTCGCCAACGATGGCTTTCAGGACATCGCTTAAGGTGACCAAGCCTTCCAAGTCGCCGTATTCATTGACGATCAGTGCAAAATCGCAGCGCTTTTCCCTGAAAAACTCTAAAAGATGCGGAAGTGTTAAGGAGTCTGGGACATAAAGTGGTGTTCGTAGCGCGTTTGTAATATCGGGTGTTACACCATTCATCAGGGTTTTCAATAGATCACTTCGGTTCAAAATGCCCAGCACATTATCCAGACCATCGCGGCAAACCAACGCTCTTGAATACGGACAATCGGCGATCAAACTATTCACCTCGTGACTGTCATTGGCTAAATCAATGACGAAAATATCTTTGCGCGTGGTCATGATGGCACCGACCCGCTGCTCATCCAGTTTTAGAACATTGGAAACCAAATGTCCTTCACTGGCATGAAACACCCCTGCTTCCGAACCCATATCCATCAGTATTTTGATTTCTTCGTTGGTAACCGTGGTTTGTGGCGGTTGGTGTGCTCTCATGATACGCAACAATAAACTGCTGGATGAAGACAGTAGCCAAACCACGGGACTGGCCATCAGCGCCAAAGCATTCATCGGGCGAGCCACAAACAGCGCAATGCCTTCCGGGCTTAGCAAGGCTAAACGCTTAGGAACCAGTTCACCGACCACGACCGAAAAATAGGTGATCAAAATAACCGTCGCCACCAAGGCCAGGCTTTCGGCATACGGCGCTAACAGTGGCAATTGAATGAATTGGGCTTTCAACGGTTCGGTTAACGCATCCTCGCCCAATGCGCCACTCAAGATGCCGACCGAGGTAATGCCGACTTGTACCGTCGATAAAAAACGCGAAGGCTCTTCATGAAGTTTTAACGCCGCATCCGCACCGGCACGCTTTTCATCGGCCAGTTTTTGCAATCGTGCTTTGCCAGACGAGACCAGCGACATTTCCGACATCGCAAAAATGCCGTTGATTAAAATCAATACCAAAATAAGAGCTATATCCACTTCGTTAACCGCCTCGTTTCGCTAAAAATGCGCGCCGAGAATTAAAAGTTAAAATGACCACTGTTTACTAACTTTCGAATAAGCCATAACCTGAATGGCAGATTACGCCGTTACAAAGGCTGCAACAGATATTCCAGGCTACATGCTTTAACAACCTCAAAACCAAGCCATTGAATTCAAACAAACCTTACCATCATATCCAAGCAAGCTTTCATGAACCTTACAACCACCCAGCCCCCTTTCAATGAGAATCCTGCTGGTCGAAGATGATGCCGTTCTAGGTGACGGTTTGTCACGTAGCCTTGCCGACTGGGGATTCGATGTCACGCTCGCGGAGACCGGAACTTATGCGAACAGTGCGTTATGCACTCAACCCTACGACTTGTTGATACTGGATCTCGGGCTGCCTGATATGGATGGACGTGACGTGTTAAGGCAATTACGCGCTCGAAAATCAGCGATTCCGGTATTGATACTAACCGCCCGTGACGGACTTAACGACCGGGTTGGCGGTCTGGAATTAGGGGCCGACGATTACATGACCAAACCGTTCGAGCTTAGAGAGCTGGAAGCGCGTGTCAGAGCGCTGCTGCGTCGCAGTCACGGCGGTTTTGATAACGACATTCGGTTTGGCCGACTGACACTGAATATCCGCGACCAGCAGATTATGGCCGACGGAATAGCGCTGGGATTGCCTCCCAGGGAATACGGTGTATTGGAAGCATTGTTGCTGCAAAGCGGACGCGTAGTCAGTAAAGATAGTATTGCTCAACGGCTTGCCGTGCGTTCTGAAGAACTCGCCGACAATGCCATTGAGGTTTACGTGCACCGGCTACGCAAACGGTTGGAGCCTTTGAGCATCAGTATTAGGACGGTAAGAGGGTTGGGTTATCTGTTGGAGATCACTCAACATGAATAAACCCAAAAGTCTTAGAGCGCAGTTACTTTCGAAACTGACCTTGCCCTTGCTCTTTGTCGTCATCCTGGATGCTGCGGCTTCTTACTATGTTGCCACGCATTTTACGAATCAGGCTTATGATCGCTGGCTGTTGGATTCGGCCAAATCCTTGGTGCAAGAGGTCAAGGCGCAACAAGATCATGTCACTTTCGAATTACCACCTATCGCTGTAGAAGTATTCCGCTGGGATGATATGGATGAAACCTTTTATAAGGTGGAATCACAAAAGACGGGGTTCATGGCCGGGGATGATGGCCTTCCCAGCCCGGCCATCAAAGATTTAAACAGGGATCAGCCGTTTTTTTTCGACGGTGAAATCGACGACCAACCGGTCAGGGTGGTGTCGGTACTCACCGTGCCCAAGACCAGTACTGAGCGAGTTACCGTGTCGGTAGCGGAAACCGTCAACAAACGACGTAACATGATGAGCGAATTGTTGTTGGCTGTGATCTTGCCGCAGATTTTGCTGGTTTTGATTACCGGGGTTCATATTTGGACCGGCGTCAATCGCGGCCTGAGGCCACTCAATCACCTGGCACGGATGATTGCTCGACGCTCGGCCAAAGAATTCGATCCTATTGAGGATGCGGGCGTGCCGCTGGAAGTAAGATCGTTAACCAATACCATCAATGGTTTACTGCAACGATTGGGATCGACCCTGATTACCCAACAGCGTTTCATTGAGAATGCGGCGCACCAGATGAGGACACCATTAGCTGGGCTAAAGATCCAGGCGGAACGTGCACTGAACGCCGACAACCCCGAAACCATGCGGCTGGCACTGACGCACATCAAAAACTCAACAAATCGCCTCGCTCACCTAAACACTCAACTATTGGTATTGGCTCGATCAGAGTCGATTTCACATAGTGCAACGGAGTTACGCTCGATAAACCTCACCCGATTGGTTCGCGAGTGCTGCATGGATTGGGTGCCCAGAGCATTGGATCGTAAAATCGAATTAGGATTCGAGGCACCGGATACCGTCGTAGACGTCAGTGGTGATGAGGTTTTGCTACGCGAACTATTAGGCAATTTATTGGACAACGCCATCAGTTATGGCAAGCCCGGCGGCCATATCAGTGTCAGTCTCGAGTCTGCTCCACATTTCAAGTTGATCGTGGAAGATGATGGTCCGGGAATCCCAGTCGGCGAACACGACAAGATTTTCGAACGCTTTTATCGCGTGCCAGGCAGTTCCGGGGATGGCTGCGGACTAGGATTAGCCATTGTCAAAGAAATTGCTGACTTACATGCTGCGCAAATCAAAATTGCCAACGCTCCGCATTCAGGGCAAACCGGAATGCGCATCGAGATTGATTTCGAGTAAGAGAAAATCATTTCAGATTTGTTCTCATTTTTCCGATTGAAAGGTTGATGTAAGGTTGACTGACTAGAATCTCAATGTCGTTGTATTGAGAAATGGTTGCCATGTTTTCGAATCGTCATCTAAAAGCCCCGATATATCTCGTCTTTCTAGTTGGAATTTTAATGATGTCCGGTTGCGTGCAATACAGCGAACAGGAAGAACCCGTAGATCATTCGTCGACCACCGCTTGATGTTGCTTCAGGCAATTTCATGTCTCAAATCGAAAGCCAATCAGCAAAATTCCTCAATATGAAAAACAGCAAAATTTTGTTGCTATTACCTTGCTTAGTTCTAGCAGCCTGCAACCCTGAACAACAGCCCACCCAAGTCGATACCCATGAAGTCATCAATCCCATCGTGAAAGACACCAGCTACGATAGTGAATATGTCGCGGAAATCCAGTCGGTGAAATATGTTGAAGTCAGGAGTCGGATCAAAGGCCATATCGAAAAAATTCATGTCGATGAAGGCCAGGCGGTCAAGGAAGGGCAACTGCTGTTTACCCTGAGTTTCATGGAGTTTGAAAAGGAACTGCAAAAAGCGAATGCCGCTCATAAAAGCGCCCAGGCTGATTTAAAAGCGGCGGAAGTCGAATTGAGTAATGTCAAACGACTGCTGGAGAAAAATATCGTGGCCGAAGCTGAGTTTGAAGTGGCCAAAGCCAAGGTTGAGGCGCTAAGGGCCGATATGGAAGAAGCCGCCGCTAATAAAGAACAGGTCGCATTGAATCTCAGCTTCGCCCAAATCAAAGCCCCGTTCAACGGTTTCGTCAACCGGATTCCCAACAAGGTTGGCAGTTTGATCGCCGATGGTGATATGTTGACCTCGATATCTGACAATCGGGAAGTGTTTGCTTATTTCAATCTCTCCGAACTCGACTACCTCAATTATGCGTCAGCCAGCGATAAACAGGCTGAGAACGTCAGTCTGAAACTCGCCAATCAAACGTTTTACCCGCTTAACGGAAAAATAGAAATGATCGAAAGCGAATTTGATCATGATACCGGCAACATTGCCTTCAGAGCCCGCTTCCCGAATCCCGATGCCCTATTGAAACATGGCTCTAATGGTAAGGTCGTGGTCAATAAACAACTCAAGAACGCTTTGTTGATTCCGCAAAAATCCACCTTTGAAATTCAGGACAAGTTGTATGTCTATGTCGTCAACCAAGATGGCGTTCTGCAGCAACGCAATGTTGTGCCCAAAATGCGCTTCCCGGATTTTTACGCCGTCGAATCGGGATTATCCAAACAGGATCGCATCGTTTACGAAGGTGTCGAAACTTTGAAGGATGGTGACAAAGTGCAGCCCAAGCTTGTCGACTTAGCCCAGGTCATGCAGACAAGCGGTCACGAATAGGGAGTAACAACACATCATGATGACGGCCAAGTTTATTCATCGCCCGGTATTATCCATCGTCATATCCGTACTGATCACCTTGATGGGTTTGTTGGCTTTATTCCAACTGCCCGTCACCCAGTTTCCCGATATTGCCCCGCCCGAAGTCAATGTGACGACAAAATTCATCGGCGCCAATGCCGAAGCCTGCGTCAAAGCAGTGGTCACGCCGCTGGAACGCGCCATCAACGGCGTACCGGGCATGGCCTATATGTCGTCGGTGTCGGGTAATGATGGCGTCAGCGTGATTCAGATTATTTTTAAAGCCGGTACCGATCCGGAAGTAGCCTCGGTCAACGTGCAAAACCGCGTGGCCTCGGTATTGGATGAACTGCCCGAAGAAGCGATCAAATCGGGGGTCATCGTCGAGAAAGTGCAAAACAGTATGTTGTTGTACGTGAATATTCTCAGTAAGGACCCGACGCTGGATGAAAAATTTCTCTACAACTTTACCGACATCAACGTATTGCGGGAGCTAAAACGCATCGAAGGGGTAGGTTTCGCCGACATCATGGGCTCACGCGAATACGCGATGCGGGTTTGGTTGAAGCCGGACAAATTGCTGATGTACAACATCTCGCCCACCGAAGTCATCGAAAAATTAAGAGCCCAAAATGTCGAGGCCGCACCGGGCAAAATCGGCGAAAGTTCGGGCCGGGAGGGACAGTCCCTGCAATATATTTTGAAATACACCGGAAAGCACAATACCCAGGAAGCGTATGAAAATATCGTGTTAAGCGCCAAAGCGGATGGGGAAATCTTGCGACTGAAAGATGTCGCCGAAGTGGCTTTCGATTCGCAGGATTACGATGTGCTTTCCAAGGAAAACGGCCAACCTTCCGCCGCCATCATGTTGAAACAGCGGCCCGGCAGTAATGCCAAAGAAGTGATCAGCAACATCAAAAACACCATGGCGGAAATCAAAACCAACTCGTTTCCACCTGGCATGGATTACAGCTTGAGTTATGACGTCTCCGAGTTTCTGGACGCGTCCATCCATGAGGTGATTAAAACGCTGGTCGAAGCGTTTGTGTTGGTCGCCTTGGTGGTGTTCATTTTCTTACAGGATGTTCGCTCCACCATTATCCCCATTCTGGCGGTACCGGTTTCGCTGGTCGGCACGTTTTTCTTCATGCACCTGATGGGGTTTTCACTCAATCTCATCACGCTGTTTGCGTTGGTGCTGGCAATTGGTATTGTGGTGGACAATGCCATCGTGGTAATAGAAGCCGTGCATGCCAAGATGGAGCATTCGCATATTGGACCGATGAAAGCCACCGAACAAGCCATGCGCGAAATCAGCGGAGCGATTATTGCGATTACGCTGGTGATGTCGGCGGTTTTCTTACCTGTGTCGTTTATGGAAGGGCCTACCGGGATTTTTTACCGACAGTTTTCCTTGACCATGGCATTTTCGATTGTGTTGTCCGGCATCACCGCGTTAACCCTGACACCAGCCCTATGCGCCATGTTTCTTAAAAGTAGCCATCACGGTGAACAGCATCAAAAAACCGGACTGCAAAAGCTTTTTGGTGGATTTAATCGTTGGTATGACGGACTTGCCGCTCGCTACAAGGTGTTGATCGGTACGATTGCCAATCGACGCGTGATTACTTTCGGCCTATTGCTGGCTTTTTCGATAGGTGCCGGCTTGATAGGCGCCCATGTACCGTCGGGTTTTATTCCCCAGGAAGATCAAGGCACCATTTACGCCAACATCACCACGCCATCCGGAGCGACGCTGGAACGCACCGAAAACGTAGTCGATGAAGTGCAAAAAATTGCATCCAGCGTCGAAGGTGTTAATTCGGTCTCCAGTCTGGCCGGATTCAGTGTGCTTTCCGACGGTAGCGGCGCTGTCTATGGCATGAATCTGATCAGCTTGAAAAACTGGGCGGAACGAACCGTCTCGGATAAAGACGTGATCAGCCTACTAGAAGACAAAACCCGGCACATTAAAGATGGCGGCATCGAATTTTTTACGCCGCCACCAGTGCCGGGTTACGGTAATTCCAGCGGCTTTGAAATGCGCTTGCTGGATAAAACAGGCGGCAGTTTGGAAAATCTGCAGAAAGTCGCAGATGTCTTTGTTGAGGAACTCAATAAGCGCCCAGAAATCGTCAATGCGTTTACGACGTTCAACGCCCGTTTTCCGCAATTTGTCTTGCATATCGACGGCGAAAAGGCGGCGCAAAAAGGCGTCACCGCCGAAAATGCCATGAGCACCCTGCAAACTCTGATCGGTAGCGAATATGCGACCAACTTCATTCGTTTTGGTCAGATGTATAAAGTCATGGTGCAGGCGCTGCCCGAATATCGAGCCCAACCGGATGACTTGATGAAGTTGTACATCAAAAACGACGCCGGCAAGATGGTGCCGTTCTCCGCCTTCTTGCATATCGAAAAGGTTTACGGTCCCGAACAGGTTACCCGCTATAACATGTATACATCGGCGATGGTCAACGGTCAGCCCGCAGAGGGCTACAGTAGCGGACAGGCCATTGAAGCCATTAAACAGGTGGCGGCAGAAAAATTACCGAAAGGTTTTGGTTACGACTGGGCCGGCTCGTCGCGTGATCAGGCCAATGCGGGTAACCAGGCTATATACATTTTTGTGATCTGCCTGCTGTTCGTTTATCTGCTGCTGGCTGCGCAATACGAAAGTTTTTTACTGCCCCTGCCGGTGATTCTTTCCCTGCCCATCGGCATCTTTGGTGCCTTGTTCATGCTCTGGGTAATGGGCCTGGAAAACAACATCTATGCCCAAATTGCTATGATCATGCTGATTGGCATTCTAGGGAAAAATGCCATTCTGATTATTGAGTTTGCCGCCTTGCAACACAGATTGGGTAAGACACCATTCGAAGCGGCTATTGAAGGCGCTGCACTGCGTTTAAGGCCTATTTTGATGACTTCATTTGCCTTTATCGCCGGCTTGATCCCGTTGATGTTTGCCACCGGTGCTGGGGAAATCGGCAACAACACCATAGGCTCCGCAGCCGCCGGCGGCATGCTGTTTGGCACCATTTTCGGGGTGATTGTAATTCCGGGCTTATATGTCGCATTTGCCAACATTAGCGACAAACATCATCACGGTGGCAGAAAAGAAGAAGCCCCTTTTACTGAAACGATTTAATTCACGATGAAGCGTAAATTTTATTGCAGCGTTGCCATGGCCTTATCGGCAGCTGCTTTCAATGGCTGTTCACTCAATACCGAGTTATCGATTCCGGAACAGCCAATCCCGACCAGTTTTCAAGATCAACCCGATACCACGAGCATAGCTGTCATTGACTGGCGGCAATATTTTAACGATGAGCTGTTGTTAAAGTTGATTGATACCGCCGTCAGCAATAATCACGACCTGCAAATCGCTTTGCAACGTATTGAATCGTCACGTTCCAGCGTGAAATTGGCCAATGCGGCGATGCTGCCTCAGGTTAGTCTGAATTTCGGCGGCGGTGTGCGTAAGTTTGGGCTTTACACCATGGATGGCGCTGGAAATGCGTCAACTGAAATCAGGCCCGGTCAAATCGTTCCCGAGAATCTGCCGGATATTTACTTAGGATTGCAATCATCCTGGGAAATCGATGTCTGGGGCAAGCTGGAAAATCAGCGCAAATCAGCTGTTTCAAACTATCTGTCCAGCATTGAAGCCACCAATTTCGTCATATCCAATCTGGTTGCCGATGTCGCCATTTACTACAACGAACTGTTGGCACTGGATCATGAGCTGGATATCGTTCGGCAGACTATTCAAAAACAGCAGGAAGCGCTGGAGATCATCAAACTGCAGAAGGAGGCCGGCCGAGCCAATGAACTGGCCGTGCAACAATTTCGCGCCCAATTGCTCGACACGCAGGTGTTGGAAAACCAGGTGCTGCAACAAATTAACGAAGCCGAAAATCAGATCAACTTTTTGTTGGGAAGATATCCTCAACCGATTGAACGCGCGAAAAATGTGTTTTTCGAAACCGGTCCGCAAGTCATTTTATCGGGGATTCCATCCCAACTATTAGCCAATCGGCCTGACATTCGTGAAGCGGAATTTCAAGTCGAGGCCAGCAAATTTGACTTGAAGGCAGCCAAGGCGGCCTTTTATCCAAATTTCAATATCACGGCCAGCCTGGGGTTTCAGGCTTTCAATCCCGAGTTTTTATTTACCTCACCCGCATCCTTGGCTTATTCATTAGCCGGTACGCTGGTTGCGCCTATTATCAACATGAAATCACTTGAAGCCGCTTTCAACACTGCGCAAGCCAGTCAGTTGGCGGCCATGTATCGTTATCAGAAAACCATACTGAATGCCTACGTCGAGGTGGCAAACCAGCTTTCCAGCATCAAGAGTTTGCAACAAATCAACACGCTGAAGCAGCAACAAAGTGAGGCATTGAAACAATCTGTCGAATCAGCCAACGAGCTTTATAAAGCCGCCAGGGCTAGCTATTTAGAAGTACTCATCGCCCAACAAAGCGCATTGCAATCCAATCTTGAATTGATCAATGTCACCAAACGGCAACGCATGGCGACTATCACTATTTACAAGGCATTAGGCGGCGGGTGGAAGTAAAAGCAGTCACGTGCAGATTTGAGTAACGGTTGCCGATTAAATTAAGATTCACTCAAACACTAAGCAGAAACAAACCTTCCAACACTTAAGCAAATGAAACCCCAGAAACCAAATTGGCACAATCAGCCACTGGAAACACTGACATCAGCCTTGCAGATTGATGTGCAGCAAGGTCTTAGCGATATCCAGGCTGAACAACGCATGAAACGAAACAATATGGTTCCTGATTAGAAAGCTCCTCAAGCTTGGCGGCAGATTCCAGGCATATAAAGATCAAAACGCGCATACTGGCCTCAAACGCCAAGGAGGCTGTCATGGCTATGAATCGTATCCAATTTCAAAAGGGCTTGTCACTGCCTGCATTTCTCGAGCAGTTCGGAACGGAAGCGCAATGCGAAGTCGCACTGGAAAAAGCCCGCTGGCCCGATGGGTTTCGTTGTCCGCGCTGTGGACAAGCGCCGCATTACTTGCTCAGTGTGGGTAGCCATCAAACTTATCAATGTCGAACGTGTCGGCTACAAACGCCCCTCACCGCAGGCACTTTATTTCAGAATACCCAGCTGGCATTAACCGTTTGGTTTATGGCGATCTATCTGGTCAGCCAGGCCAAAACCAACCTATCGGCCTTAGCTTTGAAACGCCTACTGGGCGTCAGTTACCCGACCGCTTGGCTGATGCAGCAGAAGTTGATGCAAACCATGGCGGAACGAGACGCGCTCTATCACCTGGAGGGGCATGTCCAGATTGACGATGCCTATCTCGGCGGTGAACTGACGGGCGGCAAAGCCGGGCGGGGTTCCCGGAATAAAGTCCCCTTCGCCGCAGCGGTTTCATTGGATCAGGCAGGACACCCTCTCTATATCAAAATGACCCCGGCACCCGGTTTTTCCCTCAAAGCCATTGCGAACTGGGCTCAACGCGATCTCAGCCCTGGATGGGTTGTCGTGTTAGATGGGCTAGCCTGTTTTACGCTGTCACGGCGGCGGGTTGTCACCATCAACCCCTCGTTGTGGGCGGACGCAACCCCAAGGATTTTCCCGAATTCAGTTGGATTAACACGGTATTGGGCAATCTCAAGACCAGCTTTGGCGGCGCTTACCATGCCTTCGACTTTGCCAAGTATGGGTTTCGCTACTTGGTCGCCTTTGTGTATCGCTTTAACCGACGCTTCCACTTGGGGACTTTACCCCTGCATTTGCTCCTTGCCGCCGTCAATATTGGCTCTCGCCCACTTAGCTCGTTTCGCCAAGCTTTCTAATCAGGAGACTATTTGCTTTAGGCGAAATAATCATTGGTCATAGCCTGAAACACCAGATTGCCGCGTTCGCCGTGTATTGGCTGCTGCGCAGTCTGCGACTAAGATTGCCCTGAGCTGGATCGGTTTTGTAAACCTGTCCAAACCGTTTTAACAACCCGCAATTAAAAATTATGAGGTTGGATTGTATAGCCCGCCCTGCCAAGAGCTAATGAAGGCTGGAGCTTATAAGGCAAAGTTCCCAAACCGTAGTTTTGGAACCAGAAAACCTGTGAATATCAGATGTTTAAGTGCGAGTTGAATAACCTGCACCGCCGAGGCCGAAGATTATCTTCACCCGCAAATTAAGGATTTTTCGAACGCCGTACTGGCTTAGTTTACGTAATCTGAAGCAGAGAGTTCAATGATGACTTCAGCCGAACAGTTCGCTTGTTGATGCAATCAAAAGGTAATACAGGATGAAACGCGGAATTCTGAACAGCACAGAAGCAGCGAGCACGGTCGACCAGCGCACACCCAAGGCGCCTGCAGTCCAGCAGGTGACCGAATAGGGAAGCGGCGTGGCTGCGCCAAGCACGATGGCCCAGAAACCGTATTTAGCAATGAACGTGCGCTGCTCCTCATTGAATTGGCCAAACAGGCGTTGGAAGAATTTTAAATGCCTGAGCCAGCGACCTAAACACCAGCCCAGCATGCCGGCAACAACGGACACCAAACCTAGGACGAGCACATAAATTAACCAGTGTTCGGCAAGATCACTATTGGCAATCACAACCAAAAAATATCCGGCGGAAACGGGGTGACCAGCGTATCGGTTATGAACAAAATCAGACACAGCCCGGCAAACCCGATTTGATCGACCACCCAGTTCGTGGCTATTTCCATTTCGTTCTCGAGCCAAAAACCGAGCGCGCTCATTGCGACAATTATTATCATTATGCCGGCCAGAGCCTTTAGCAAATTTTCTTTGATCATGAAGCGTTATCCAGATAATTGTTTTTGATCATGCAACCGTTTTACAGGCTGTCTAATACCATCAATTCTGTCTCGACGCGCTTGGCGCCTATCACTGTCTCCGCCGCAGCAAGCAAAAGTTTAGTCATTTAACCATCCAGACGTTCAAGATTGCCGGTTTTTTGCTGATTAATTTCGCAGAACTTAAAGGCCTTGACCAGCTACCCATGGCACCTTCGCCTCGCTATATCCTGTTCCCATCCTATATGTGTTGTCTTCCGGTCCGTTCCCGCACGCTATTTGTCAAATCGGTTTGAAGTGCTGTTTCGAATGCCAAGTAAGGTATTTGTAAGTTTCGGGTAATTTCCATGCAAGGTTTATGAAAGCTTTGCTGGTTAAGCTTACGCACCAAAAGAGGGAGATTTGATTCATGAAACGCACCATCTTCATACCCATTGATTTTTCCGAGGCATCGTTAAGTCTGGTGGAGCATACCTTAGTGCTGGCGGGTGAAGACGAAATCGAAATTGTCTTGACCCACTGCTTTTGTTTGACTGATTCGATTGTCGAGTTGCTTTTTTTCGATAAGGACGAATTATTTCAATCAGTTAAAAGCAACCAATTCAATGCTGCGTTTGAGGCGCTTTGTAATGCCTATTCACAGGTTAAGGTTCAATTCCGCTGGGAAATTTTTACCGGATTTACCTTGGCTGCATTCAAAAACTTCATTTCAGGCAATCGGATCACCGAAGCAGTCATACCACAACCTTATTTTAAATTAAGCCGTGCAAGCGGAAATTTCGATCCCACCCCTTATGTGCGCCGCAGCCGACTTCCGGTCACTGTGATTGCGCATTATGGCTATCTAATAGCTTAACGCAGTAAAGGTAACTATATGAGCACCTTAGAAAAAATAGACTCCTACAGTATTGAACCCAAAGATGTATCACGGCAAAACGCATTCTCCCAAATCTGGCGGCGTTTAATTCTCTTCAATACCCTGATCGATAGCCGGTTTGAAGACATCAAGAAAGAAACCTGGATAAAAACCACCTATCGGGACATGAGTGCCGGTCTAATTGTAGCGTTAACCGCAATTCCGATGGCGATGGGGTTTGCCATGGCCATGGGGCTGAGGCCGGAACAAGGGATTATTGCCGGTGCCTTGGCCTGCGTCATCGGCCGCACCTGGGGCGGCTCGAAATATCAAGTTTATGGCCCGACAGCGGCCTTTATTCCAATCATCGGCGGCTTGATTGCTAAATACGGCGAAGCCGGCGGCGGAACCTTAGCCGAAGCGCACGGTTTTTTAGTGTTTGTATCCATTATCGCAGGCGTTATCCTGATGTTGATGGGGGTGTTTGGCATGGGGAAATATGCCAAACTGGTACCCAATTCGATCATCGTTGGTTTTACCGTCGGCATTGCTGTCGCTATTGCCTTAAGTAATTTTGAATCGATACTAGGGGTGGAGAGCTATCAGGATTTACTGGGCGAAGACGAAGATATCACAGGCGGGTTGCTGCATAATCTGGCGCTTGCCTATCACAATATCGACAAGGTTAACTTTTGGTCGGTCGTATTGGGGTTTGGCACCTTTTTTATAACCAAACTGCTGTTACGCATTTCTATTTTTATCCCGGCGCCTTTGTTGGCAATCGCAACCAGCACACTGTTGGCGGCTACGGTATGGTCCGACAAAGGCATCATATTGGTAAAAGATATTTACGGCTCCATTCCCAACAACTTTTTTGTGTTTACCCCGCCGGTACTGCCTGCAATGACATCCGGCATGGTGCTCGACATTGCATATTTTGTCTTTGGCATTGTTTTCGTTTCCGCGGTGGAAAGTGTGCTGTGTTCGTCGATGGCCGACCGCATGGCCAATAACCGGGGTACACCATTCAATCCGGATAAGGAGTTTTGGGGGCAAGGTTTGGTGCAAGTCTTTACGCCGCTATTGAATGGT
Organism: uncultured Methylomonas sp.; assembly: GCA_964550075.1. GTDB lineage: Bacteria > Pseudomonadota > Gammaproteobacteria > Methylococcales > Methylomonadaceae > Methylomonas. The sequence goes on along the minus strand of CAZJYS010000011.1, from coordinate 9,545 downwards.
TTTCCTTGCACAGGTGCTCTGGCGAGGACGGCTACCAGCATCAAAGCCGGTGCGGTAACCCCGTTGGCGGGCTATTTCAAGGCCATTTTCAAATTGTCGTTGGCGTATTACATAGCCAGCTATCTGGAAATGGTGCCCATGGCCTGTATCGGCGGCATCTTGTTGTGGGTGGCTTCCAATATGATCAAGGTATCCGAAATCAAGGAAGTGATCAGCCACAACCGCTTTCATGCCCTGTTAATGACCTATACGGCCATCATGGTGCCGGTAACGGATTTTCTGACCGGCGTATTGTCCGCGTTGGTGATTTTCTTTGTGGCGCGGCGCTTTTTCGATAAGCCTTATGAAGGTCGCAGGCCCACCGCCACAGGCAATGCTGATGAACAACTCGTTGCTGTGTCCAAGCCCGGGCGCTTTGTTCGGGTTCTGGTGCCGTTGGCATTGGATCAACACGATGATTATCTGCTGAGCTACGTGGCGCACTTAATGAAATCCGGCATGGCGGGGTATCCGTACTTTATTTTCGTCGAAACAGCGCATACCCGAGCACATCTGCATCCTGGCTTCGATCCCGATAGAGAGATAAAACAATCGGTTCTGCAGGCCTTCGGCTCGCTTGAAAATGCCAGCTATCAAATTGTAAAAGGACAGAGCCGGCTCGATAGTTTGGTGGACTACGTGTTCAAAAATAAAATCGATTTGGTTGTGTTAGGGCACCAGGATCATGGCAACTCCCATCATTCTTTGGCTCAGCGCTTGGCCATGCTGTGTGGCTGTTCGGTATGGATGGTGCCGGAAAATTTCGAAAGCCGTATTCAGCGTATTATCGCTCCCATCGATTTCTCACTCGTGTCGGCGGACAGTTTGACGCAGGCGGCTGCTATCGCTGCCCAATATAAGGTGCCTGAAATTTTGGCGATCCACGTCTATGCCGATGAGTCGGTCATCCGCTATGAGGAGCACGAACTGATTAAACGTGGGGAAGAGCAAGCTCATTTTGCAGAACTCTTACAAAGCGTCGATACGCATGGGGTCAGGATTAAACCCCTGTTCATAGAAAGTATTAGGGCGGCAGAAGAAATTCTTAGGGAAGCAGAAAACTATCAAGCCGACCTGGTCGTCATCAGTACGCGTGGCCATAGCAAAGCCGCCAGTATCTTGTTGGGTAGTGTGACCTCTTCGGTCATGTCGGATGCCAAAATACCGGTATTGGCCATCAAACATTACGGTGCGCATTTGTCTTTGTGGCAAACGCTTTTGTCCAGTCATTTATTGAACAAGGCGGAAGCTAAAGCCGGTTAGCGGAAGCCTTTTGGCATGACTGCTTTTTCTAAAATACTGTTTCGCCAATGAGACCGAATTAATTCATACGTATGACCTACGGTTTGGGATCTTAAAGATGAGTTTGACTACTCATCCGTCTCAAGCCAACAAGAGGATAACAATGAAAACCTTAACCAAAGAAATGCAAGCCGCCATCACCCATGAAATGGCTTTGAATTTATTGAAAGAAGGCAATAAGCGCTTTATCAATAATCTGAAAATAAACCGTAATCTGCTGCAGCAAGCGAATGAAACCTCCGACGGCCAACACCCGTTTGCGGTGATTTTAAGCTGTATCGATTCCCGCACCTCGGTAGAACTGATTTTCGACCAGGGTTTGGGGGATGTGTTTAGTATTAGGATTGCCGGCAATATTATCAACGAAGATATTCTCGGCAGCATGGAATTCGCCTGCAAAGTGGCCGGATCGAAATTTATTGTGGTTTTAGGCCACAGTAAGTGCGGCGCGATCAAAGGGGCTTGCGATCATGTGGAAATGGGCAATCTGACCGCGCTGTTAAGCAAAATACAGCCGGCGGTATACGACGAAAAAACCGAAACCGAAAACCGCAATTCGGGCAACAGTGAATTTGTGGAAAAAGTCGCGGCCATTAATGTAAGAAGAACCGTCACGGCCATTATGCAACGCAGCCCGATTATAAGAGACATGATAAAGCGTGGCGAGATCGGCATCATAGGCGGTAATCATGACATTGCAACGGGGGAGGTCGCTTTTTTTGAGGATACTTTAATCGGCAGCTGAAACTTTCCAAATAACCCACATGCAGTGTCTGCGAGAGGCTAAACAGACCGGTCGTTTGGATTGTTTTTGGCTGAATATCGCTAGTATCTTGCAGGGCGGCTTGAATTCTTTGGCAATATCGTCGGATAAATATATTTTAGCCTTAATAATGCTCGAAAAATCCGCTAGAACAGGAATAGATACCTCCGATGACAAATATTAACCAAAATAGCCTATGAATATCTTGCTGGTCGAAGATGACCCCATACTGCTGGATGGATTGCATTATTCGCTGGTTAAGTCGGGTTATGACGTCACCCCAGCGACAACAGGTCGCCATGCGGAAGCACTGATGTTTGCCAAGGATTTCGACATGATCATTCTGGATTTAGGCTTGCCGGATATGGATGGCGCCCATTTTCTGTCGAAATTGAGGTTGCGAAAAAACCCGGTTCCGGTATTGATTCTCACCGCCAAGGATGCCGTCAACGATAAGGTAGAATGTCTGAAAAAGGGCGCGGACGATTACATGGTCAAACCTTTCGATCTGAACGAGTTGGAAAATCGCATTCATGCCTTAATCCGCAGAACTTACGGTAATTTCAGTAAAGATATCGTAAGCGGCAGATTAACCCTCGATACCCGTGAACACCGAGTATTCGTCGATGGCAACCTTCTGATATTGTTTCCGAAGGAATATGCCTTACTCGAATTTTTTTTATTGAACCGCGGAAAGGTGGTGAGTAAGGATAAAATAGCCCAACGGTTATTTAGTGATGATGTGATTAGCGATAACACCATTGAGGTGAGTGTGCATCGGCTGCGAAAACGCTTAATTCCTTATGGTGTCAATATCCTCACTTTGAGAGGTTTGGGTTATATGATAGAAGACAAGTCAATCTGTCATGATAATAGGTAATAAATATCGTCCTATTTAAATGCCAATCTAAGCGTTGACTATCTTGCCAAACACAGCTGAATTAAATTAACAGATTTTAAAGCTTGAGAATATTTATATCCAATATTACGAGCTTAAGGCAAAAAAAAGCATCGCAGAAATTCCGGCTATTATTTCAGAGCAGAATTTAATTTTTATTAGTAATGTCTGCTTGTGCCAAGAATTGATTGCTTGCATTTTTTTATCGTTAAAATAGTCTATCAACCGTTTGAAAATCCTGTGGAACCAGCCGGGTAATGCACGCACTATGAAATAAGCTGCAATGCTTGAAATACCAATCATGATATAAAACACAATAATTTGGGTTGTTCTTCGGCTGGTATGGAATAGATGCTCAACAATGCTATCCAGGCTGCTTTCAAAAAATTCAAACAGATAATGCGCGATAACAATCAGCATGTGAAATAGCGATAAAATCATGTCGAATATAACGTCGTATCCCATGAATATAATGAAAGCCAGAGTTAATAAAATGATGGGGTTATGCTTTTTAATTGATAACATGGCTGCATCTAAGTTTTATTTTATGTAAGTCATTAATAGCCAGACAACTCGGTTCTATGGGTTAAAAAATTTCAGTTGTCACTTGATTGGTTTTTTAATTTAAAACATAAACCTTTCATTTACCTGACAAGACTTTAACGGCCATGAAAATTTTGCTTATCGAAGATGATGCCGTATTGGTGGATGGCTTGAAGCATACGTTAAGCAACACCGGCTATCAGGTCACATCCGCAATGACCGGCGCGGCTGCGAAGCAATTATTGGCCGATCACGATTTTGATCTGGTGGTGTTGGATTTAGGACTGCCGGATGCGGATGGTTTGCATCTGCTGCATGACATCAGGCAACAAAAACTACCTGTGCCCGTACTGATCTTGACAGCCCGCGATAGTCCAAAAGACAAAATCCAAGGTATGGAAAATGGTGCCGACGACTACTTGACCAAGCCATTCGAATTGAAGGAATTGGAAGCACGTATTCATGCTTTATTTCGACGCTGTTACGGCGGGTTTCAATGCGATATTGTGGTTGGTAGATTGGCCTTAAATACCCAGGATCATCAAATCCTGTTTAATGGTTTGCCTTTGCATTTGTTGCCGCGCGAATATGCGGTCATGGAGCTCTTACTTCTGGAGGCTGGAAAAGTCGTCAGTAAGAGTCGACTGGCTCAACGCCTATCGGCAAAAACGGGAGAACTGCCCGACAATGCCGTTGAAGTTTACATTCACAGGGTCAGAAAGCGTTTGGATAACTGCGGCATTACCATCAAAACGATACGCGGACTCGGTTATTTGCTGGAAGCTATCGATGCCTAAAAGCAAAAGCCTCAGAAAGGCCATTCTGCAGCGCTTACTATTACCGCTGATTGTATTTATTAGCTGCGAAACCATCCTGTCATATTATGTGACCATGCATTATGTCAATGAAACTTATGATCGCTGGTTGTTGGATTCGGCCAGTTCCCTGGCTCAAGAAATCAAGATCAGGCAAGCAAAAGTTTTGGTTGAATTACCCGATTCCGCTCTGGAAATCGTCCGATGGGATGAGCGCGATAAAACCTTCTTCAAAATTTTCTCGGCGAATAAAGGTTTGCTGGCGGGCGATAGCGTCGTTCCCGAACCAAACACACCCAGCGATTTTTCAAACCCCGTTTTTTTTACGGCCGAAATTGACCGCGAATCGGTGCGCGTGGTTGTGCTACGCGTCGAAAGAGCAGACATAGACGATACTTTTTATGTTCACGTCGCAGAAACGCTAAAAAAACGAAACAACATGATGACCGATATTTTATTGGCTGATCTGCTCCCGCAGATAGTGATGATGCTGTTTGTCAGCGGCTTTTTGTTGACAGGGCTAAGCAAAGGTTTGCTGCCTTTAAAGGTGCTGGCTGATGAAATCTCTAAACGCTCCCCCCATGATCTAAGGCCAATTGCCGATGCCAATGTGTTAATCGAGGTCAAGTCATTAACCGATACCATTAACGGTTTGTTAACCCAGTTATCCGCCGCCATCGCCGGCCAGCAACGGTTTGTCGCCAATGCTGCGCATCAATTGCGTACACCTCTGGCTGGATTCTCCCTGCAGGTCGAGCGGGCATTGCGGGAAGAGCATATGAGCGGCGTCAAGCCAGCCCTGATCCAGATGCGCAAAAGCGCGGAACGCCTGACGCACACGGTGAATCAATTATTGGTATTGGCAAGGACGGAACCAGTAGATGGCATAAACGACTTTCAGCGCTTGGACTTATGCGAACTGGTCAGGAATACTTGTATGGAATGGGCGTCTAAGGCCTCGGCCAAGGACATGGAGTTTGGTTTTGAAACTTCTTCGGAAACAATCATGGTTCAAGGCGATGAAACCTTGCTAACGGAAATGCTAGGTAATTTGTTGGACAATGCTATTAGCTACGGTCATGCCCATGGACATATTTCGGTCGAATTAAAGCATGATCCGCAGCCTGCCGTCATCATTGAAGACGATGGGCCCGGTATCCCGCCGTATGAAATCGACAAGGTATTTGATCGTTTTTACCGAATCCCGGGTAGTTCGGGGAATGGTTGCGGATTGGGACTGGCCATTGTTAAGGAAATTGCCTGTTTGCATAAGATTAGGTTGGAATTAAGCAGCGCAACTCGGTCTTCAGGCACTCGCATCATGTTAAGTTTACCCCGGCTGGAGGTTTGACTGGCTGAAATTTTCTGACCATAGGATCAAGCATGTCCGGCTCAATCGCAGCAATACGAAAACACTTAAGCAAATGAAACCCCAGAAAACAAATTGGCATAATCAATCATTGGACACACTGACAAAAGGCTTGCAGATTGATGTTCAGCAAGGCCTAACCGATATCCAGGCCGAACAACGCCTGAAACAACACGGTTTGAATCGTCTCACGCCTCAGCGCGGCAAAAGCCCATTGCGTTTGCTGTTTGAACAGGTAAACCAGCCGCTGGTTTACATCTTATTGATTGCGGCGGCGATTACCGGCTTCCTGGAAGAATGGGTAGACAGCAGCGTCATTTTTGGTGTGGTCCTGGTCAATACCATTATTGGATTCATTCAGGAATCCAACGCCCTGAAAGCCATTGATGCGCTCAGCCGGGTATTGACGGTCAAAGCCACGGTACTGCGTAATGGTCAACGCCGTTCCATTTCGGCTAACGAGTTGACGGTTGGGGATGTGGTGTTTTTACAATCCGGCGACAAAGTTCCAGCCGACTTACGCTTGTTGCAAATTCGAGAGTTGCAAATTGATGAATCCGCGCTGACGGGGGAATCTGTCCCGGTAGAAAAAAAGCTAGCGACGCTAAGCGAGGACACCCTGTTGGCGGATCGTTTTAATATGGCGTATTCCTCCACATTAGTCACTTATGGCAGTGGAGCTGGGGTCGTTGTTGAAGTCGGCGATCACACTGAAATTGGACGCATCAATAGCCTGCTCAGTAGCACCATTGAGCTGGAAACGCCGCTGACGATTAAAATTGCTCAGTTTAGTAAGTTATTGCTTTGGGTCATCCTGGGCTTGGCGGCGGTGACGTTTTTAATCGGAGTATGGCGAGGCCAGTCGCTGTTGGACATGTTCATGGCGTCAGTAGCGTTGGCGGTAGGTGCTATCCCGGAAGGATTGCCCGCCGCCTTGACGATTACCCTGGCGATTGGCGTATCACGGATGGCTAAACGCAACGCCATTATTCGTAAACTGCCTGCCGTAGAAACATTGGGTAGTACCACTGTCATTTGTTCAGATAAAACCGGTACCTTGACCCAAAATCAAATGACGGTTCAGTCCTTGTACGCAGGCGGAGAGTTTTTTGACATCACCGGCAGCGGTTACACACCCGACGGCGACATTGGTCTAAATGGCAAAACGATAGTCCAGCAACATTTTCCGGCGTTGATGGAATGCATGAAAGCCGGATTATTATGTAATGACGCGCGATTAATTGCTGAACCAAACAGTTGGCGCATCGAAGGTGATCCCACCGAAGGCGCGTTACTGGTGGCGGCTCACAAGGCCGGTTTACATCAAGCATCCGTTTGTACCGCTCATCCACGCCTGGATGCCATTCCGTTTGAATCCCAGTATCAGTTCATGGCTACCTTGCATCATAATCTGGCGATTGATAGTCGCCATGTTTACTTAAAAGGCTCATTGGAAAGTATCTTGGAACGTTGCGATAAAGCATTTGACCCGCAAATGCAGCTAACGGCATTGGATAAAGCCTTGATGCACCAACAAGCTGAACGCCTTGCAGCACAAGGGCTTCGTGTGTTGGCGTTTGCGCTTGGCGATCATGACTATGACGATGTAAACCATGATCAAGTGAAAGGCGGATTCATTTTTCTGGGTTTCCAGGCGATGATTGACCCACCTCGTCCCGAAGCGATCTCTTCAATTGCCGCCTGTTATAGGGCAGGCATTCAAGTCAAAATGATTACCGGAGATCATCCAGTCACGGCTTTGGCGATTGCCAAACAGTTGGGAATGCAGCATGTCGAACGGGTTGTGACGGGTGCGGAATTACAGGCGACACATGAAACACAATATCCGCAGCTAGTGGAAAAATGCGCCGTTTATGCTCGAATTGCGCCCGAACAAAAGTTACAGCTGGTGCAAGCCTTACAGACGAATGGGCATATCGTCGCCATGACCGGTGACGGCGTGAATGATGCGCCGGCCTTGCGCCAAGCCAATATCGGCGTTGCGATGGGGCTCGGCGGTACTGAAGTCGCCAAGGAAGCGGCGGCCATGGTGTTAACCGATGATTTGTTCTCCACCATTGCCGCAGCGGTAGAGGAAGGGCGTGGCGTGTTTGATAATCTGATTAAATTTATCGTCTGGACTTTACCGACCAATGGCGGCGAAGGCTTGGTGATTAGCGCCGCCATTTTTGCCAATGTCGCCTTGCCGATTACACCGGTACAAATTCTGTGGATCAATATGTCCACAGCGGTATTATTGGGGCTGATGCTGGCCTTTGAACCCAAAGAGCCTAACTTAATGAGTCGCAAACCGCGCGACCCTCAACAACCGATTCTCAACGGTGTGCTGATTTTTCGGATTTGCCTGGTCTCGACTTTAATGTTGATGGGTGCGTTTGGACTGTTTGAATGGGAGCTGGCACGCGGCGAATCCTTGGCTTCAGCACGGACTGTGGCCGCTAATGTATTTGTTTTTTGCGAAATGTTTTACTTGTTTAACTGCCGCTCTTTGGAATATTCAATGTTTCATGTTGGGGTGTTTTCCAATTTATGGGTGATTGTTGGCGCATTGACTATGACGCTGTTGCAATTATTATTTACCTATTGGCCGCCTATGCAAAAACTTTTTGGTACGGCTGCATTTTCCAGCGGAGAGTGGCTATTGATTTTAGGCGTAGCGACAAGTGTTTATTTGATAGTCGGGTTAGAAAAATTAATGCGTCGCCGACTTTTTAAAAAGTGAGAATAATATATGAAAATTAATCTATTGCTTTTCTCGATATTGATCGGTGTGTTTTTTAGTAGCACTGTTGTGGCAAAGCCATATTCTTCGGTATTGCCAACCCAGTTTCCAATTAAGAAGGTTTTAATAACAGTTTCCAGTCAATCCGGTAATAAAAATACAGAGAGCCATCAAATTTCATTAAATGGCAATGGAAATAGTTATGTTAGTAAAAACAATGAAAAACAGCCATTAAATGTTACGAATGATACCTTGATCGAGCTACTTAACGATTTCTATGCTGTGCATTTTTTTGAAATTTCGGATACTTTTAATGTTACAAAAAAGGTAGTACTCAAGGATAATCAAACCGTAACTACCATTGTCAATAAAGAGCCTGCTATAGAGAGTAAAAAGATTTGTGTTCAATTACGTGCTTATAAAAAATGCCTTTCAGTGATTGATAATCAACCTTTGGGCGTTTCACAGATAGTGAATAAAATTGAATCCTTAATTGGAGCAGCGGGCCATTAAAATCGCCTCTTTTGATTTCGCAATTGCTGAAGCCATCCTTATATACCAAAAGAATTCGAAGCTTTTCAATACCAACAGCATAAGCCAGCTTGCAATCATAGGAATCAGATGTTTATATGGCAACAATTTGACCACTATGCATAGCCATTCATAGTGAACGTTGGGAGATGTTGCCAATGGCCGCTTTGTAGAGCTCCACTTTGCAGAATCTGGCTTTGACTGACTGACCGGTTAGGAGAAGCGCGAAAGGCCAGTTTGGGTCGGTTTTTGTCGGCCAAGTCGCTGCTGACACCTACCTACTTCGAAAAATGACCAGTCCAGAATACGTCCGTTTTCTGGACGTTTGTCTTGCCAAGATGTGCTTCACGCCGAATCTGACCTTGATAGTCCAACTATCTGGTCAATGAATCAACGTCCATATTGTTTCTTTGACGCTGAGTTTCTGGAACTTGTGTCAGTTGCAAATAATCCTGTTTTGCTGCGGATGATTGCAGGTCGGCGTGAATGATTGCAGGTTTGCGCGTTTTCGATTGCAAGCCGCTACACATATCGATAGTGCC
>CAZJYS010000010.1:0-28221 GCA_964550075.1 uncultured Methylomonas sp. | reverse complement strand
AACTGTTTAATTCTGGCCAAAAATTAAAGTATCCGTTTCCTAATACAACCGCGCCGACAGCAATGATCAGAACGATGAGAACTATCAATATTCTTTTAAACATGGTCATAAATTAAAAATATAAGGAATAAGTTTAATAATTCAAAGATTTTTGTATATAAAAATGGGGGCTCATCTACCCCCATTTTTAAGCCTTCCTAAGGTAACACTGACTCTGCATTTATCAGGGCTCCAGCAGTTATGCCGTGGTGGGCAAATTTACTGGAGCCATAAAATCGAGTTAGCTCCCTCAAATTACATGGGCTTTTATGGCATTATGCCATTAGCTAGTCCAGAAGGCGGATTAGCACAAGTTGGATGCTGGACAGTATTTGGCGTCACAGTCGAAGCAATCAACATTTCATCACCTAATTCACCTGATACGGCATCACTTGTATTGAAGCCACCAGGTACATTATCTAAACCCAGTTCATGGCGAATTTTCCAGGCGACAACATGATCCGTACAGGATGAATCCCCAGACACACCGATAGCCCCAATTTTCATGATGTGGTCTTGACCATCGTGGGTGTGCTTAGCGTAAAGCGCCAAACCACCACCAAACACATTCACACCACCTATGCGTTTATTTATCAAAGGATCCTTGGCTGTTCCATAGGTACTTGGACTACCAGCATAGGAACGACTAGCGTCAACTGGATTGCTGTGTTGTAACCCGTAAAGGCTACCTCCCTCCAAAACCAATCCGTATAAATTGGCTGTGGAAATAGAGAAACCATCCAAGCTAAAAGCATTGGCAGTATTAGCTTTTTGCGCAGAAATGACCCGGCTGCCTAACCAGGCACTGTTGCTAAAACCATTGTTATCTTTAAGTTCTGGAACAGTATTCACAACCTGACAAACTTTGCCCGTTTCATCCACCACAGTTACCCACATTGGTAATCCAAAACCACCATTTGGCTTGGTATCAGCTGGGACTATAACGCTTGCAACCGCTTTAAGGTTTCCAGCAGCCTTAATGTCAGCACAAGTTGCAAAAGCATTTTGGCTTGCAAATGACAAAGCTAAAACGCTAGCTGCCAAAGGTAAAACGTAAGTTTTATTCATGAACTTCCCCCGCTATAAAAAAAATTAGTATTAAATGATTACCTTTTTGAACTTAATCAAACCCATCATGGACATAAGATGCAATGACAGCGATAACCTTGCAAAAAGGTGCTGTTTTTTAACATCATCCTAATATCTTGTCTATCGCTTATTCTCTGCTGTTAGGTGGGGGGTAACAAGAAAACTCATTTGTTTTGAACGGCATCTCTTCAAAACCAGATTTGCAAAACCATAGCCGCCAATATTCCGGCTAAAACATCATCGATCATAATCCCTAACCCACCTTCCACATGCCGATCCAGCCAGCGAATCGGCCAGGGTTTGAAAATATCGAATATTCGAAACAAGGCAAAACCGGCCAATAGGCTTTGCCAGGAGAATGGTACCCAGCACATGGTGATTAAAAATCCGGCTATCTCGTCCCAAACAATGCCACCATAATCATGCACTTGCAGTTTGATGGCTGCCTTATCGCAAATCAGTATTCCCGCCAAGCTGCAAACTAGCGTGACGGTGAGATAAATCCAGTCGTTAGTTTGGATTAACAACCAATACAAAGGAATGGCGGCAACTGTACCCAGCGTTCCCGGCATTTTTTTGATCAACCCAGAACCAAAGCCAAATGCCAGAAACAGAATCGGATCCTGCAGAATTTGTCTGGCCGACAAACGGCTATTACCGTAATGCGATCTAAGAAAAATGCTCAAAACCTTTGCTCTCCAGGGTTTCCACTCGCCCATTTCGGTGAATACGCAAACCCGGCTCAGCTTCAATCACACCAACACAATAAACATGATCGGATAACTGCGAGGAAAGATCGGGCGTAACAGTAAAACACAATTCGTAGTCATCGCCAGCCGTCAACGGCATACACCAATCCTGGGTACTTTGGATGTAGTCCAGCACTTGCACGGATATCGGCAAACGCTCCCATTGAAGACGAGCACCTACTCCGCTTTTTTCTAAAATATGACCCAAATCAGCCGCCAACCCATCAGAAATATCGATGCAGGCACTGGCAATACCTTGCAAAGCCAAACCTTCCGCGATACGGGGTTGTGGTTGATGCAGACACAGTAACATGGGATCAGGATTGGCACATTGATAGCCTTGCTTGATCTTTAAACCTAAACCGGCATTGCCAATCGGCCCCGTCACATAAATCAGATCACCTACTTGAGCCTGAGATCTGAGCAACGCCCTACCCTGCGGCACAGTGCCCATGGCCTGCACCGTCAGTGTTAATGGACCGGAAGTGGTATCACCACCGATCAAATCCACTCGATGCAATTTAGCCAAATTCATAAAACCGCGAGAAAATGCTTGCAGCCAATCGGCGTTGATTTTTGGCATCGTTAAAGCCAAAGTCACCGCAAACGGTTCAGCGCCCATGGCGGCCAGATCGCTGAGATTGACAGCCAGCAGTTTATGCCCCAATAGTTCCGGATCGGCATCGGCAAAAAAATGCACGTTTTCAACCATGGTATCGGTAGTAACTGCCAACTGATAACCCATCGGCACTGTCAACAAGGCGCAATCGTCGCCAATACCTAATTGGTTGAATGGATGCTGTGGTGCATGTACGGCAAAATAGCGCCGGATCAAATCAAACTCGGCAACTGCTCCCTGCGTTGCCCTACCTCCTACATCCACAAAGTCGTCAGCCAAAGCCATTGGGTTTTATTGCTTGGCCAACTTGGCGGCAATTTCGACTGCGCGCTGCTTTTGACAGACTTTGTCCAGAATGCCGTTGATATATTTATGACTACCCTCTGCACCAAATTCCTTGGCCAGATTGACACCTTCGTTAATGATAACTTTATAAGGCGTTTCCAATCGATTGATCAACTCGTACACGCCGATACGCAGGATCGCTCGCTCCACCGGATCGATTTTTTCCACCGGCCTATCGACAAACTCGCTTAATGCGGCATCTATGGTATTTAACTGTTTAGGCACACCATGAAACAGCTCACTGAAATAGGATTTTTGCGCACCTTTTAAATGCGACTCTTCCACGAAATAAGCCTCGATATGGTTGAGACTGTCACCGGACATTTGCCACTGATAAAGAGCTTGCACCGCACATTTGCGGGCATTGGTTTTGGCTTGACTCATTAAATGCTCTGGATTTAGTCAATTAAGTTGTTGAACAAACTAACCATTTCGACCGCAGATAAGGCGGCTTCCGCACCTTTGTTACCTGCTTTGGTACCGGCTCTTTCGATCGCTTGTTCAATACTGTCCACGGTCAATACTCCAAAGCTGACCGGAATATCATATTGCAAAGCGACCTGAGCTATACCTTTCACGCATTCACCCGCCACATACTCAAAATGTGGCGTACCCCCGCGAATAACCGCACCCAGCGCAATAATTGCGTCAAACTTTTTGCTGGCGGCCATGCGTTGCACCACCATCGGTAATTCAAAAGCGCCAGGCGCTTTGACCAAAGTGATGTGGCTTTTACTCGCCCCATGACGAACCAATGCGTCAATCGCTCCCCCTTCGAGTTGTTCGACGATAAAACTGTTAAAGCGTGAAGAGACGATACAAAACTTGCCGCCTTGCGCGGACAAATGACCTTCTAGGGTAGTGATTGTTGACATAAAAAGACCTTTAATGGCTAAATAAAATGATGCTTGTGATGAGCCGAGTTTTACTGGCCGGTATCGATATGCTCGACCACTTCCAAATCAAACCCCGACAAACCAATATATTTTTTCTGTGCGCCCATGACTTTCAGACGTCGCACACCCAAATCCGAGAGTATGCGTGAACCGGTACCAGTGGTACGCCAATCGGCGTCGGCACTCAAATCATGCGCATTTTTGATACCATGATCCTGCATCTGATAAGCATGGATCAACTCAACTAACGATTTGTTATCTTCTTTTTGGCGAACGATCACCAATACCCCGCAACCGACTTCGGCTATTTTTTTCAAGGCTTCACGTACCGGCAGACTGCAGTCACTGCGCTTGGAAAATAACAGGTCATCAATCAAATTACGGGCATGCACTCTCACCAGCACCGGATCGTCACCTGCCACATTGCCCATTACCAACGCCAAGTGCAGGTTATCGTCGTTTCTGTCCTGATAAGCATACAGCCTGAACTCGCCAAATTCCGTGGGATAATTGCATTCGCTAATACGCTCCAGGGTATTTTCGTGTTTGATACGATAATGAATCAAGTCAGCAATCGTGCCGATTTTTAGGTGGTGTTGCTCAGCGAAGACTTCCAGATCAGGACGCCGAGCCATGGAGCCGTCGTCATTCAAAATTTCCACGATCACCGCAGCCGGTTCCACACCTGCCAATCTGGCCAAATCACAACCTGCTTCGGTATGTCCGGCCCGATTCAACACGCCGCCGGCTTGCGCCATGAGCGGAAAAATATGTCCAGGTTGCACCAAATCGCAAGGCTGGGCATTTTTCGCCACCGCCGCCTGTATCGTCAACGCTCTATCGGCAGCGGAAATGCCGGTTGTCACACCTTCAGCCGCTTCAATGGATACCGTAAAATTGGTGGTATAAGGCGTATTATTTTCAGTAACCATCAACGGCAATCGCAATTGCTGGCAACGTTCACGGGTCAGGGTCAGACAAATCAATCCACGCCCGTATTTCGCCATGAAATTAACGTCTTCAGGACGGGTAAAGGCCGCAGCCATCAGCAGGTCACCTTCATTTTCCCGGTCTTCATCATCCATGATAATGACCATTTTCCCCTGCCGCAGGTCTTCTATGATTTCTTCTATGCTATTCATTTATTTGATAAAGCCTGCATTGTGTAAAAAGGCCTCGGTGATAGAGCTTTGAGATTGCGCAGCAGCTTCACCCTGCATTAAACGCTCCATGTAGCGCGCCAACAAATCAACTTCCAGATTGACTTCGTCACCGGTTTCAATTTGGCCCAGCGTGGTTTCTTGCAAAGTGTGAGGAACGATGTTGACCGAAAAAGTAGCGCCATCGACACTATTTACAGTCAAGCTTATCCCATCAATACAAATTGAGCCTTTTTCAGCAATGTATTTGGCCAGATTATCGGGTGCTTTGAATTTAAAGCGTATCGAGCGCCCATCCGGCTTTTTTTCCAAGACCTTACCTATGCCATCAACATGACCACTGACGATATGCCCACCCAGGCGAGTTGAAGGCGTTAAAGCGAGTTCCAGATTTACTGGAGCGCCCGGTTTAGCAGATTTTAGCGAGGTGCGAGATAGTGTTTCATTTGAAACATCAGCACTAAAAAAATGCTCTCCCAACTCTACAGCGGTTAAACAAACCCCATTGACGGCAATGCTATCACCCAAAGCACAATCAGTTAATGACAGCTTGCCGGTTTCAATGCTCAAACGACAATCGCCACCTTTAGGCTGAATGCTACTAATTTTGCCTATGGCTAATATAATTCCGGTGAACATATATCGTTAGAGATAACAAAGATTAATAAACAAAATAACTAAGGACGGTTTTTCGAGTTTGGCTGGTTGGGATCAACCGGCTCAGCTGCAGACTTTTTATCCTTGCCAGCTTCACGGTAGACATGCACGGTGTAAAAAGTACCGGTGTGATAATCGTAAACTTCTACTTCTTGTTTTTCACGAACTAATTTACCACCTTCGACATTTATGGTTGTGGTTTTAGTTACTGTGTCAGCATCTTCAGCTGATGCTCCCAGAGACATCAATATCAAGGTAAAAAACAAATAGAACTTAGTTTTTTTCATTTCAAGCAGATTGCATAACATAACTTAACCTAATATCAGCACCAACTTTTCGGCTATCCATAAACTTCAGCATTCTCTTATCTTGCATGCAGTTAACTTCTGGCAGATAAAACAGCCCCTTACCCTGATGCCCTAAAATACAAGATGCCATATAGATAATCCATTCATCAACTAAACCACTTTCAAGTAGCGCACCATTCAAGGTCGCTCCTGCCTCAACCCAGACTGTGTTGATATGCAATTCTGCCAACACTCTGAAAACGGCTACAAGATCCGGTCTACCATTTACAGCTTGAACTTGAAAAACTTTGCAACCAACATCCCTTAAGCGTTGCTGGCTTTCAGCATCTTCACAACAGGTCATGATCCAGACTTCGGTTGGGTCTTGCAGCATTTTTGCCGTCAATGGCATCCGCAAATTAGAATCCAATACCACTTTGACCGGCTGCACCAGATCAAACTCAACCCGAGCATTCAATTGAGGATCATCATAAAGCACGGTATTAACACCGGTTAAAATTGCACTGCTTTCGGCACGAAAACGCTGCACATCCTGTCTGGCTTCAGGGGAAGTAATCCATTGACTCTCACCCGAAGCCATCGCCGTGCGACCATCCAGACTCATGGCCAGTTTGCTGCGTATCCAGGGTAAACCTTGAATCATGCGCTTGAAAAAACCACGATTGAGTAGTGAGGCTTCTTGCTCTAAAACCCCGCAAACCACTTCTATACCGGCCTCACGCAATTTTTGTAAACCGCGGCCAGCCACAAGAGGATTGGGGTCCTGCATGGCGGTGACTACGCGACGAATGCCTGCAGCAATCAAGGCATCGCAACACGGCGCGGTTCTCCCATGATGGCTGCAAGGCTCAAGTGAGACATAAGCCGTAGCTCCACTTGCATCCTGGGTCTTGGATAATGCATCGACCTCGGCATGCGCAAAACCGGCACGCTGGGTCCAGCCTTCGGCAATAACAACCCCGTTTTTAACCAATACACAACCAACATGAGGATTTGGATCGGTCGTATAAAGACCGTTTTCAGCCAATTTAATGGCTTTGGACATGAATTGGGCGTCAATTATGGCAGTCATTTTTTTTGCAGGCTTTCGATCATTTCAGTAAATTCACTGACATCCTGAAAGCTACGATACACCGAGGCAAAGCGCACAAACGCGACATGATCCAAAGCGCTTAACTCTTTCATGACCAGCTCACCGAGTTCATGAGCAGAAACTTCTCGCTCCCCCTTACCAACCAAGGCTTTCTTGATACGGCTGAGAGCGGCTTCAACAGCATCAACTTGAACGGGGCGTTTTTCCAAAGCACGTTGCATGCCTGCCCGCAACTTGGACTCATCAAAGGCTTCGCGTCCGCCATTGCGTTTAATGATGCGCGGTAGCGTCAGTTCGACCACTTCAAAAGTAGTAAAACGCTCTTTGCAGGCCATACATTCTCTGCGACGCTTGACCTGATCACCTTCATCGGCCAGCCGGGTATCGATGACCCGAGTATCCTGGGCCGAGCAAAATGGACAACGCATGTATGAATCCGCTGGATAGCCAGTTTTGTAAAACCCGGCATTTTATTACAGATTAGATTTTTAATAAAATTGTCTGCTTGGGCCAAGCACTTTAAGCAGGCAGAATTCCCGCAGCAACGGAACGAATATGCACATCGCGTTGCGGAAAAGGAATTTCAATATGATGTTGCTGCAATGCAAAATAGACCGCTTTATGAAACTCATGCGTTACCAACATTCTGTCACCCAACTCTCTGACGTGCACGCAAACCCTGAAATCCAGTGAGTTTTCACCAAAATTTAAAAAAGTGATCATAGGCTCGGGATCTGCTAACACCCTATCCAGCGAATTCACCACATCTTTCAGAAGCTGTTCAACCAAAACGACGTCCGTACCATAAGCCACATTCACCATCAAGGTGACTCGGGTAATGGTGTCAGTCAATGTCCAGTTAATCAAACGGTCCGTAATAAAGGCCTTGTTGGGCACTACCAATTCTTTACTATCCAGATCCAGGATATGAGTGGCACGCATCTGAATTCTACAGACTCGCCCTGTGATGTCCCCGACTGTAACCGTATCACCTACCCGCATTGGCCGTTCGAACAACAAGATGATGCCTGATACCATGTTGGCAAAAATTTCCTGCAAACCAAATCCAAGCCCTACACCTAATGCGGCAACCAACCATTGCACTTGCGACCAGCTGCCCCCCAACTCATTGGCAATCAATAAAAAGGCTATGCAACTCAGGGTGTAGCGTACCAATTGGATCAATGCGTAACGACTACCGGCCGTCATGGCGAATTTACCCACAGAAAACAAATCCACCAAAGCCGGAAAGTTACTGACAAAAATACCTGCCAGCGCCGCATAAACAAAGCTCAACAACAAGTTGGAAAGCGTAATAGGCGTGACTAATTCTTTGCCATCAACCAAGTCGGTTTGTTGCCAAAGTTCAACACGGTCGAATATGGAAAAAGCCGGCAAGATGTCACCCCATATCATCCATGCCCCAACAGCTAAGGCCACGCTCAACAAAGTTGTCAGCAATTTATCGCTTTGTTGATTGATTTTAGAAATATCCAGTAGCACTTCTTCAGTGACGAAATGAGCTTCACCACCGGGATTACTGGCTACTTGGTCAGCTTGCTTACGCTTCTGTCTGGCATTTTGCAAGGCCAATTGCCGCTTGGTAACTGTCAACCATCGCAACACAAGCGCATGCACCAGCGCCGTGGCAAATATGACTCTAAGTGTACTAATTAATTTACTTTGCAACTCCAGCGCGCTCTGGTAATAACCTGTGACCGCAAAGCCAATCACCACCCAAGGTAACAGTGTGGCAATCGCATACCAAAGATAGCGCAGGCTACTCAGCCAGTTTTGGTTGTTTGCGTAATAATTTTTTCCCAAACCATGCACAGGGTGAGTCAAACGATGCAGCACATAGGAAAAAGTCATCATCATGATGATTTGCGCGGTTCTACCCAGGGTGCTGCTATGTTCGGAAATGAAATTATTACCCGTCATGGCCACAACGAAAATACACGGAATAATGACCAATCTGCCCCATTTGAGCTGGCTATACAGCAAGCGTATGGTCGATTTTCGCCACTGAAAAAATACTTCGGCCACACCTTCAGGTTTGAACAACCGATAAAAGAATTGCACGACCACCAGCGAAACGGCAGTATGTAACAGTCCATAGGCAAACGCCCGACTAAACCCATCATTGCCCTCAGCCAAGACAATCACCCAAGCAGCCATCCATACCATGAGCAACGCAGCAGGCAAAGACAACAACATGATATAAATCAAGCTAGATAGAGTTTGACTGAAGTTAACCAGATACTGATTAGAACCACTGCGGTTTAACATCACCATTAATTTGGTTTTTAAGGCTTTCCGATAACGCAAATACAGCCCTAATATTGCAATGATGGGGGTCAATATGAAAATGGGCTTGGTTTTGATGCCTTGCAGCAAATTATCCAAAATGATCAACCAATCGTGCGGACTTAAAAACCAAGCTAACGAGGCGACGATATTTGACAAATACGCATCAGTAATCACTGGTGCACTTGGCACCCATAACAAACGTTGATCGAGGTAGAAACTAAACTTTTCTGAACTGATCAGCATCTGCTGCAGAGTAAAGTCTACATCTCCCAACATCCTGGCATATTCAGCGTAGACAAAGGATAAACGCCCAACCAGATCTTTTTGTTCATTCAACAACACCCGCAATTCAGTACGAATGCGCAAAACTTCAGAGGCATCCGTATCAGCAGCATGTTGTTGTTCAAAGCGGGCAAACAGGTTTTTATCCATGTTTTGCAATCGATTTTTGACTTCGTCGAGCTTGAACATTTCCAGACTGGCTGCAGCAATTTCATTCTGCAGCGTATCGATCAAGCCTTCGTATTGCTTACGATGGGGCAAATTACGCCGTTGTTCACGTAACAGTTTGCCAAAAGCCGGACTCAAACCCGCCAGATTGATTTTTTGTTCCGCACTTTGAAAATCTTTTTCCAGCTGTTTGTATCGCGCATCGATCTCGTTTTTTTCCGCCAGATATTGTTCTATATGAGTATTGACTTCCTTAAGTTTGCGGTTGTAGAGCATGTTGTCTCTGGCCGCTTCGTAGATCAAAGGATGCTTGCCCTGGGCATCCTTCTGGATCTGTAATAAGTCAGCCTGTTCTTTATCGATGACCTGCTGACGTTTTTCCAGTAGATAATTTTCCAAATCAGCAATCAATAGCGCCTGATTCTCTCGTTGCAAACTCAATAAATGCGAACGATTCTTTTGCAACTCCAGTCTTGTAGGGTTGCTGATACTCTCTAATTCCAAAGTTTTAAGGCTGTTATTCAACAAACGTACGCGAGTATCCAATTGAATTTGCTTTGCTTCTCGCTCAAGCAGCGAATCGTTACTTTTGCTGGCCAGTAATTGCTGTTCTTGCAAACTGTTAGACAACCGGGCTTTCAAATCAGCCGATTTCTCTCGGATGGCTTGAGGTCTGACCGTTAATTCGTTTCTTAGACTTTCGTTACGGGCGATTTCGGCATCCAAATCACTCAGATGGGTTTTTTCGATAATCTGCCGTTGTTCAAGTTCGTCTATTGGAAAGCTGCTCAGCCTTTCAGGTTTCCGATCTTTCAGATCGTTATCCAGCTCGGCTATTTGTGCACTCAGTTGTTTGATTTCCAATGGAAAATTATTAACTGCACTTTTATACGATTCGGCTTGATTTTTTTGGTTTTCAATTTCTCGCAGATTGTCTTCTGCCTCCTGATAGGCAGCCAGAATTCGCTTTTTAAGTTCTTCAGATAAATTTTGCTTATCTTTTGTTGACTGGATATGTTGTTTGATATCACTTAATGTCGCGCTTTTCAGCACCTGAGTTTGATTTTCAGCTTTAGCCAGATTCAGACCAATCAATAATAAAATGACCCAAATGCTGATAGAAAATTTACAGCTTTTAAATTTCATGTGTTAGTAAACAAAATAATCAGAATGAAGAAAGGAACAAACATGCATGAACCGGAAGGCGTCATCAAATATCAACTCAAACATACCCACCAGGATCTACCACAATCCATTGATATTAAAAGCATAATTGGCTGGCGGAGCTTGCTTTTCGATTTAAACCTGATTGGGCAATGTAAAGAAAAATACGACGGTTTAGGGTATGGTAATATCAGTTTCCGCCTTAAGCCGGAAGCCAATGAATTTTTGATCTCTGCAACCCAAACTGGCCATCTACGGCACTTGAATCGCAACCATTTTGCCATTATTGAAGGCGCATCACCACAACATAACTCTATTCGTTCCAAAGGCCCCAGCCAGCCCTCATCCGAAGCACTGACTCACGCCAGCGTCTATTTGCATAACTCAAATGCAAATGCAGTGATTCATGTCCATAGTCCAATACTGTGGCAGCACACCGCAGAATTAAACTTACCTTATATCAGTCCAGACATTGCTTACGGCAGTGTGGAGATGGCTGCGGCTGTGTCAGAGTTGTTTGCATCAGGACAGCTAAACCAATTGCCAATATTCAGCATGCTGGGTCATGAAGACGGTATTGTGGCATTTGGGGAGAGTTTGGCTTCGGCAGCCATGACATTAATGACCCAGCTTGCTAAAGCTTTGGCTATTGAGCAAACGGAGCAGGATGGATAAAATGCAATCTTTATTAGAATTTATTAATTTTAAAAATGCCTGAAATCATTATTTATACTGGTCGACTTTGCCCTTATTGCACAATGGCGAAAAGACTTTTGGATCGCAAAGGGGTCAGCTATTCCGAAATTGATGTGGATTCTGAGCCGAATCTTCGTCAACAACTGATGGAAAAAACCAAGCGTAGAACAGTGCCACAAATCTATATCGGCGATCGCCACATTGGCGGGTTTGATGATTTACAAGCTCTGGATATGCAAAAACAACTCGATCCGTTGTTGCAATCGTCCTGATCAATGCTCCGGGCCCAGGGTCACCATTTGCAGACCCACTAAAAGCGATTCATCAGTTTTGTTGAGCCAAACCACTTTACCCAAAGCGGCCAAGCCAAATTCCTTGATTTGTAATTTAACTGGCGCATTGACCCTGATACCGGGATGCTGGACATTCAATTTGACACATAAGCCTTTTGTCGAACGGTTAATGCCCTCGACAAACAATCGATCCTTGTCCACAAACAATTCTGCATTAAACGGTTCGGTTTTCCGATAGCCTCGACGTTTCAGCCACAATTTTTCCGCATTGTGCACGACAGTTTCAAATTCCAATCCCATCATGATTCTTCCGCGCATTTCCCGAACCCAGACCACCCTGACTTCGCCTGCCAGCATTAACTCTTCGACAAAAATTTCCGCTTTATTGTTTTCCTTTAATAAAGCTTCAAAATCCGCAACGCTAGACAGCAATTTACCGGGCGGTAACTCAATCATTGCGCCTTTTACCGATACATCGTAACAATTGAAGTCTAAAGTCTCTCCACCGATAAACAGAAAGCCAACGGCATTGAAATTTTTTCTATACTCTTTTCTTTCTTGAAACATAATAAAAATCTCTTAAGTATCGGATGGTCGTTCAAAGATAGCTTATTTTTAATCCCAGTTTGTATTTATGTTAATCCTTAACCTTAACAAAACGGGAACTGCATTTTAAGAACCTGCTGCTAAGCCTCTTAACAAATCGGTCTTAATGTCTTCAATATGCTCTAAACCCACCGAAATTCTCACCAGACTGTCTTTTATACCGGCTTCTGCTCGGGCTTCTGGACTGAGACGACCGTGGGTAGTAGTCGCGGGATGGGTGATAGTGGTTTTAACATCGCCCAAATTAGCCGTAATCGACAACATTTGAGTCGAATCAATTAATCGCCAAGCGTGTTCCTGACCGCCTGTCAATTCAAAGCTGACCACCGCTCCATAATGGGATTGTTGGCGTTTGGCCAATTCGTGTTGGGCATGAGAAGCCAGTCCTGGATAATGAACTTTGGCAACTGCAGGCTGTTGCTCCAACCATTTCGCCAACTCAAAAGCATTATCGCAATGCGCTTTCATGCGTAACGCCAGAGTTTCCAAACCGGACAAAAACGCCCAAGCGTTAAATGGACTCATACTGGCACCACCGGTGCGCAGGTAAGGATAAATATCTTTTTCAATCAATTCCGCACTACCCACCACCGCACCACCGACACAACGCCCATGACCGTCGATGAATTTGGTAGCCGAATGAATCACCAGATCAGCCCCCAGCAGCAAGGGTTTTTGCAATATAGGCGTACAGAAACAATTATCGACCACCAATAAACAGTCATGACGATGGGCAATATCGGCTATGACTTGAATGTCGGCTATTTCAATCAGCGGGTTGGATGGTGTTTCCAAAAACAAAAACCGCGTGTTGGGTTTAATCGCTGCTTCCCAAGCCGCAGGGTCGGTAAGACTCACAAAGTCGGTAGTGACGCCGAACTTGCCAAAATAATTCTGGAAAGTCAGTACTGTATTCCCGAACACACTACGCGAGCAAACCACATGATCGCCGGACTTTAATAAGGCCATACCAACCGCCATGATGGCGGCCATGCCGGACGAAAAAGCCAAGCAGCGTTCACCTTGCTCCAATAACGCCAAACGGGTTTGAAAAGCACTGACGGTTGGATTGGTAAATCGAGAATACACATTGCCCGGCTGTTTACCGGTAAACCGTAAAGCTGCCTGTTCAGCGGAGGCAAACACATAACTGGATGTCGCAAAAATCGGGATACTGTGTTCGTCTTCATGCGTACGTTTGGTCCCTGCTCTGATCGCCTGGGTTTCAGGGGCAAAATCCTGCCAATCAAATTCGCTCATATTGAATCCATTGTCTATTAAGCCGCGGTGCTATTAGCGTTTCTTTGTTCTTGAGCACCGTCATTACGCAACGCTTCAATACGCGCCAGATACTCATCATCGATATCGCCGGTGACATATTCGCGGCTAAAGCAGGATGTATCAAACTGCTTGATATTCGGATTGCCTTTGCCAACCGCATCGATCAAATCGTCGAGATCCTGATAAATCAATTTGTCAGCACCTATGGCTTTACACACTTCCTGTTCGCTTCTGCCATGGGCAATTAATTCCCGAGCTGCGGGCATATCGATGCCATAAACATTAGGATATCGAACCGGAGGCGCTGCCGAAGCAAAATACACTTTTTTAGCGCCTGCATCGCGAGCCATTTGAATGATTTGTTCCGAGGTTGTGCCGCGTACCACGGAATCATCCACCAACAATACGTTTTTGCCGCTAAATTCCAGCGAAATCGCGTTTAACTTCTGTTTGACGGATTTCTTGCGCATTTTTTGTCCGGGCATAATGAAAGTCCGGCCTATATAGCGGTTTTTCATAAAGCCTTCCCGAAATTTGACCCCCAACTCATGGGCAATTTGCAACGCTGCCGTGCGACTGGTGTCAGGAATCGGAATCACCACATCAATATCGTGATGTGGCCAGTCTTTCTGGATTTTTTTCGCCAGTTTTTTGCCCATACGCATTCTGGCTTTATAGACCGAGATATTGTCGATAATCGAATCCGGCCGCGCGAAGTAAACGTATTCAAATATGCACGGGCTGTGATTGGTTTTCTCCGCGCACATTTTGCTGTGCAACTTACCTGAAGTTTCGATAAATACGGCTTCACCCGGTGCAATATCGCGTATCAAACGGAAATCAAGCACATCCAAAGCCACGCTTTCGGAGGCAATCATGTAATCGGTAAAGCCTTCATCGTTTTTGCGCTCGCCAAACACGATAGGTCGAATCCCATGAGGATCTCTAAACCCTAATACACCGAAACCGGCAATCATGATCACCACGGCGTAAGCACCACGGCAGCGTTTATGCACCACACTGACCGCTTTAAAAACATCTTCAACCGTCAAGGTTAATTTGCCAGCCTGCTGCAACTCATGCGCAAACACATTCAACAACACTTCCGAGTCGGAATCCGTGTTGATATGGCGTTGATCATCGACAAACACCTGGATTTTCAATTCTTCGGTATTAGTCAAATTACCGTTGTGCGCCAAGGTTAATCCGAAAGGCGAATTGACATAAAAAGGCTGGGCTTCTTCCGCGCTGGTGCAACCTGCTGTTGGATACCTGACATGGGCTATACCCATACTACCCTTCAGCTTTAACATTTCTTCCGCAGAAAACACATCGCGTGTTAAGCCACTTTCCTTGCGCAAATGCAGTCTGGAACCTTCACAAGTGGCAATACCGGCAGCATCCTGTCCACGATGTTGCAAAACGGTTAAAGCATCATACAAATCCTGATTAACATTTTGATTAGAAACAATAGCGGCAATACCACACATAACAATCCTGAAGCTAACGAAAATGAATATAGCCCGCCAAATCAGGCGGGAAGTGATCTTTCAACCAAATGGCAAAAGATTGAAACGGAGGAATCAATACCGCTTGTTTCCACCAACTTTTTTCCGGCGCACGGGTAACACCCGCCGATAAGACCAATAATGAAATCAGGACGGCGCCACGTAAAAAACCAAAGGCCATGCCTAAGATTCGATCGATAAACGTCAATCCGGTTTTTTCGACCATATGATTCAAAATAAAACCAATCAGTCCGCCTAACAGCAAGGTCGAAAAAAATAATGCCGCAAACGCCAGCATGGTTTGAACTGGCGGTAAGGGGCTGATGGATTGGAACAAGATGGCAAAATCCCGACAATAATAAAATCCAACACCAATAGCCGATATCCACATCAACAAGGCAAAGACTTCTTTGACCAATCCTCGCATCAAACCAAACAATGCAGAAACTACCACCAGAAAACTGATGACGTAGTCTATCCAGAGCATTTTATCCAGCGGTAACGCATCCAGCATAAGTTGCGGCATGAAATCAAAACTCAATGAGCTTATTCATCCCCGGATAGGAAACTATTGACGTTGATTTGCGCCAATTTTGTCTTCACAGCTTGCGCCTTTGCTTTATCCAGCATGGGGCCGACTCTAACCTTGAAAACTGATCCTTTGGGCCCCGTCACTTCTTTAATAGAAGCTGCAAATCCCTGTTTTTTCAAAGTTTCCTGCAAAGTAACTGCATTAGCCTGTTGACTGAATGAACCGGCATTCAAATACCAGCGCACGGTTGTCGCTTCGGTTGTAGTTGGTTTGACAGGTTCTGCTGCTACCGGGACCGAGGCAGGCGCAGCTGTGGATGAAGACGCAACAGCAGCAGGTGGCACGGGTTTAGTATTGGTAGGCTTAACGGGTTCTGCTTTGACAGGTGCTTTAGCTGGCTTGGCTTTCTCGGCACTAACAACCGGTTTGGTAACGGCTGGCTCCATTTCAGCAGCGGGCACGTCTTCATCCGGCTCTACCCATTTTGCGGGCTGCGCCGGAGTAGCAGTTTCCTTTTCAGTCAATTGTGGTCGCGATGGGCGGGATGTTTCCATAGCGGCTTCGTCATCCCCTTCTTCAACAACAGGCTTGTTGGCAACCGGTACTGCCGGACGTGGCTCAGGGCTAATGGCCGCTACATCTTCCACTTTTTCCGGTAAAGGCATGATTTCGACATCCTGAGTCTTATCCTGTGTGCCCGATGGCATAGGTAGTTCAGGAATTTTCAATGCGTTAATGCTTTTACCCGATTCATCAATCGGATCATCAAACAACATAGGCACGAAAATAGCCGCCAACGCCGTAATCACTGCTGCGCCTATCAAACGCTGCTTTAACTCTTGATCCATGTTTATCACCTCTTAGGCAAATTGAGATAAATACTCAGAAACTAAAAAAAAGGAACCAAAAATAAGGATCATTTCACCGGGTAAAACTTGACGACGCGCCGCGTTGAAAGCCTCAGCAAAATTCTGATAACCACGGTTCACTAATGGGATGTCTAATTCTTGAAAATACTGACTTAATAAGGCTTCTGGAGCTGCGCGCGGATTTTTTAAAGGTGCCAAATACCAAGCAGACACCCGCTTGTGCATCATGGATAAAACTTTGGGTATGTCTTTGTCTTTCATCATTGCAAAGACTGCATGTATTTTTACATCAGCAAAATGTGTCTGCAAAAAATCCAATAGGGTTTGTACCGCCTGCGGATTATGACCGACATCCAACAAAATAGGATTTTCACCTTCAATTAATTGAAACCGCCCTTGCAATCGAGTCTGGCTTAAACCGTTTCGAATCGCCAGTTCCGTCACCGGTAATTGTGGCTGAAGACAATTCACCGCCATCAATACTGCCGAAGCATTTCTAAACTGGTGCTCGCCTTGTAATTGCGGAATAGGTAATTGCAATAATTTTACTTGATTCGAAGACCAATCCCAGCAATTAATCTGCTTTTGATATTCAAAATCCCGCCCCATTTGTAATGCCAGCGCCTGTTTTTCCTGTGCTGATTGCAATAAGGAAACCGGTACCTGACTATCACCGATCACAGCAGGCACGCCACGCCGAAAAATACCGGCCTTTTCTCGCCCTATTGCCTCTTCAGTGTGGCCTAGCCAATCAACATGATCAATTGCAATCGTGGTTACCAGGGCCACATCAGGATCAATGATATTGACTGCATCCAAGCGCCCACCTAGGCCGACTTCCAGGATTCTAATATCAACGTTGGCGGTATCGAAGATATCCAAAGCGGCCAATGTTCCAAATTCAAAGTAACTTAAACTGGTATCGCCACGCACGCTATCAATACGCGCGAAAGCAGTACAAATCTCGTCATTTGAACAAGACTGCCCATTGATGCGTATCCTTTCGTTATATCGCAGAAGATGCGGCGAGGTATAAGCGCCCACCTTATATCCCTGGGCGCGATAAATAGACTCAAGAAAAGCCACGCATGAGCCTTTACCATTGGTGCCCGCTACGGTGATGGTGGGTATTTTTTTGGGAGTATCAATCAACCGTGCAAAAACACCTGCCACCCGATCCAGACCCAAATCGATAGGACGAGGATGACATTGTTCCTGCCAAACCAACCACTCATCCAAAGATGAAAAGCGCGACATGCCAGACTAAATGTCCAATAAATCGTTATCGTTGTTAATGATTTGCGACTCGGTATTTTGGTCTGGTTCTTGGGACAACTGCGGTTTCAGTGTGGCGTAGTTGAGCATGGCCAGAATGCTGGCAATTTTGTCCCGCATATCCCGTCTATCAATAATCAAATCAATGGCCCCATGTTCCTGTAAAAATTCACTACGCTGGAACCCCTCTGGGAGTTTTTCTCTGACGGTTTGCTCAATGACGCGTGGCCCGGCAAAACCAATCAATGCGTCCGGCTCGGCAACATTGATATCCCCCAACATGGCTAAACTAGCGGAAACCCCGCCCATGGTAGGATCGGTCATGAATGAAATGTAAGGAATACCTGCCTCAGCTAACCGGGTTAAAGCCGCGCTGGTTTTGGTCATCTGGAATAAGGAAAACAAAGATTCCTGCATCCTGGCACCACCGCTAGCCGTAAAAACGATGAATGGCACATTGGAACGTAAACTTTCATTGATGCCCCGAACAAAGCGCTCACCTACCACAGAACCCATTGATCCACCCATAAAGGTAAAATCAAAAGCAGCCGCAACGATACCCTCACCTTTCAATGTTCCCTTCATCACCACCAAAGCATCGGTTTCGTTACTTTGTTTTTGGGCCTGACTGATACGATCTTTATAGCGTTTGCTATCTTTAAACTTCAGGGGATCACTGGGTTTCAAATTGGCGCCAATTTCCTGCCGGTTGCCTTGATCCAGAAATAAATCCAGCCGGGTACGTGCGGAAATTCGTAAATGATGTTCGCATTTAGGGCATACGCTAAAATTCTTCACCAATTCGGCATTGAACAAAATAGCGTCACAACGGGGACATTTATTCCATAAACCTTCCGGCACGGTAGTCTTTTTTTCTGAACTATCCGTTCTGATCACCGACGGTACTAATTTTTCAAACCAACTCATTCGTTGTCTACTCCGCTTGAATGCTTAATTATCCATCGCCTGACGCATGGATTTTAACAAAGTAATGATTTCGATTTTAGCCTGCTCTGCATCATCCGGATTAGCCTCAATTTTACTGATCAAGGCACTTCCAACCACCACACCATCGGCTATATCAGCAATGATTCTAGCGGTTTCAGCGTCTTTAACCCCAAAACCGACCCCTACCGGCAGTTGCGTATTGGCTCGAATCACCGCCAATTTTTGCTTCACGTCTTCGGTATCCAAATGCCCGGCACCTGTTACGCCTTTTAAGGAAACATAATACAAGTACCCGCTACCCACAGCATCCATCTTTCTGATCCGCTCGGCATCACTGTTGGGTGCCAACAGAAATATCTGATCGATACCTCGTTCTTTTAAAAAAGCCACACAATTTTCAGACTCTTCCGGCGGCAAATCGACAGTCAACACCCCATCGACATCAGCACGCTGAGCAGCATTGGCAAAATCTTCGTAACCCATCATTTCAATCGGATTCAAATAGCCCATCAACACCACTGGTGTGGTTTGATCGGTTTTACGGAATTCCATCACCATACTCAACACTTTACGCAAACCGACGTGATGTGCCAAAGCTCGCTCGCTCGCCCGTTGAATCACCGGCCCATCAGCCATTGGGTCCGAAAACGGCACGCCCAATTCGATAATATCGACTCCCGCCTCTACCATGGCATGCAGCATCGGCACGGTAAATTCTGGATAAGGATCACCTGCCGTAATGAATGGGATTAAGGCTTTACGCCCGGATGTTTTTAATTCGGCAAATTTATTTGCTAGACGACTCATAACGACAAGCCCTCCCGCTGCATAATAGTCTGCATGTCTTTGTCGCCTCGACCTGACAAATTAACAATAATGATTTGATCTTTACGCATGGTAGGGGCCAATTTGATGGCATATGCCAAGGCATGACTGGATTCCAGGGCCGGAATAATACCTTCCTGCCGGGTTAAGGCATGAAAACCTTCCATGGCTTCATCATCAGTGATGTTGACATATTGGGCGCGCCCAATATCTTTTAACCAAGCATGTTCAGGTCCTACTCCAGGATAATCCAGACCAGCGGAAATAGAATGGGTTTCGATGATTTCACCATCATCATCAGCCATCAAATAAGTACGATTTCCATGTAAAACCCCAGGACGACCCGCACACAAAGGGGCTGAATGACGACCGGTTGCCACACCATCACCTGCAGCTTCAACGCCATACATTTTCACTGAGGTATCGTCGATAAACGGATAAAACAAGCCAATCGCATTGGAGCCACCGCCTACGCAAGCCACCAAGGCATCGGGCAAACGACCGGTTTGATCCAGACACTGCTGTTTGGCTTCACGACCAATCACCGCCTGGAAATCTCGCACCATGGCCGGGTATGGATGCGGCCCCGCCACCGTACCGATAATATAAAAAGTATTATCGATGTTGGTCACCCAATCCCGTAATGCTTCGTTCAAAGCATCTTTGAGGGTTTTCGAACCGGATTCCACTGGTACGACAGTCGCACCCAGCAATTTCATGCGGTACACATTCAGAGCCTGCCGCGCAACATCCACAGCCCCCATGTATACGACACATTCCAAACCTAATCGGGCCGCAACCGTAGCCGTGGCCACGCCATGTTGACCGGCCCCGGTTTCGGCAATAATTCGGGTCTTACCCATGCGTTTAGCTAACAAAGCCTGTCCGACCGTATTGTTAACCTTGTGCGCGCCGGTATGATTCAGGTCTTCACGTTTCAAATAGATTTGCGCGCCGCCTAGCGTTTCACTCCAGCGCTGAGCATGATAGAGTGGGGATGGCCGTCCCACGTAATCTTTTAAATCAGCATCCAATTCGGCGATAAATTCCGGATCGTTTAAATAACGTTGATAAGCCTGATTGAGTTCGGTAATTGCCGGCATCAGCGTTTCCGCCACAAAAATACCGCCATAAGGACCAAAGTGGCCCCGAGCATCCGGCATATCGTATTTGTCGTTCATAGTTTTAAGTCGTCTGATTAATTGTTCTTATAAAAGCAGCCATTTTTTCGGCATCTTTAATGCCCTTGGATACCTCGACGCCACTGCTGACATCCAAGGCATATGGCTTGACTTGCTGCACAGCCAACGCCGCATTTTCTGTTGATAATCCGCCCGCTAAAATAATTGGCAATGGGCTGTGTTTTGGAATCATATTCCAATCAAATACATTGCCGGTGCCTCCTTGCACTCCTGGTTCGTAAGCATCCAACAACAAACCGGCTGCATCATGATAGTGTTCCTGGATATCGGCGAACGCAATCCCAGGCTGCATCCGGATCGCCTTGATGTAAGGCTTATTGAACTTTCGGCAAGCTTCGGCTGATTCATCCCCATGAAACTGCAAACAATCCAGGTTAACCTCTGACAAGACCAGTTTTATCCAGTCCGCTTCAGCATCGACAAACAAACCCACCACAGTCACAAACGCCGGTAATGCCTGCACAATTGCTTGAGCCTGAGCAATTGTAACCTGTCGCGGACTGGCAGAATAAAACACCAAGCCAATGGCATCAACCCCTGCACCAGCGGCAAACAAAGCATCTTCTACCCGGGTGAAGCCGCAAATTTTAATGCGGGTGCGCATAAAATGATCCCGAAAAAAGTGCGCTAGAATACCACATCAAATAGGCGTTTCAGGCAAAAAAACAACAAATAAAGAGCGCCCAACCAAACTGTTAATGTGCATGCTGGTGTTGGTGGTGATGTCCTTGCTGGTGTGGCAAATCAACAGGCTCTAATGGGCGATTTTCAATAGCAGGAACAACTGGCTCAGAACTTACTGTTTCGGCGCCATGCTCATGCAAGGCCGCTGCCGCTTGATTGCTTTGCGCTACAGGCTTAACCGCCACGCCGTATTGATAAACCATCAGTCCGCCTAAATCGGCTGTTAATACCACCAATCCAATCAAAATCGCGGCAAAGATTTGAAATAAGGTATTGGCAGCACCTACAATCAATGACTTGGTCAAAACCCGCCAAAAGCTCAAAATGATAGCCAAGACCAAAACTGAAATCCCTAGATGCTCATGATGCTCCATGATTTCGTGTACATCGCCACCATGAGCTACCGTTCCAGCAGCCATCAAACCAGCCACTACGGTCATCAGAGCAAACAATGAACCGCAGTACAGAAACCAACTAGCCCCCTGACGGAGTCCTGGCTTGTTCATTAAACTACCGACAAAATCCAGCAGAAAAAACAGCGACAACAAGGCAATCGGAAAATGCACAAACAAGGGATGCAGATTATCCATAACCGCTAAGCCGGGCAGGATCTTGGCAAAAATATCCGCTGGCGATAATCGCACTAAATCTTCGATAAAACCTAACAAACCGGCAACAGCTCCCGCTACCCCACCGCCGGAATCTCCACCACCATGCACGGCAAATAACATAGTCGTATTCAAATCAAACATCCGCCCCTCCCCCTGAGCTCTCTGTGATCAAGCCTAAAACTGACTCGAATTAATCAAACGCTAACTGACTGGCCGCCAAGGCACGTGATTTGGTTTCCAGCAACTGAGCTCCTTGTTGCTGTATAAAAAAAGCCTTGATGTTTTCGGCATCCGCTAATTGCAAGGCTTGCGCTTGCCCTAAACAGATCAAAGCCGTTGACCAGGCATCTGCAATGGTTGGATCTTCGTGCAATACAGTCACAGCAACCAAATCGTGTGTGACAGGTTTACCGGTTCTGGCATCGAGTATATGACTGTAACGCTGACCATTGACATCAAAGTAGTGCCTATAAGTTCCCGATGTCATCACGGATAAAGCTTGATCCACAGGCATTGTTAGTACTTTCATCATACGCTGTTCACCAGGCAAAGGTTTTTCGACCGCTATCCGCCAGCCTTTGCCATCCGGTTTGTGTCCCTGGGTTTTCAGTTCGCCACCAATTTCGACCAGATAATCATGCACCCCGGCTTGCTCCAGCACCTGACTGATTTGTCCGACGCTATAGCCTTGGCCAACCGAGGACACATCGACTTTGACATGGGCCGGTTTCTGTAGATGCGTATCATCCACCACACTCACCTTATCCATACCCACCTGCGACAAAGCTTGTTGTAGAACTGCCGAATCCGGAATGGTCAATGCATCGCCTTGAAAACCCCACAAATCAAACAAAGGTTTAATGGTCAGATCGTAACAACCCTGACTGGCCTGACTCACTTTGCTGGCCAATTTGAATAACTCGACAATTTCAGAACCAACAAACTGACTTTCTGCAGATGGATGACTGTTGAAAACTTCGATAACTGAATCATTGCGATAGTTTGATAACACCTTGTCAATATCAGCCAAGGCCTTGTTTACCTGATCTTCCAACGCTTTTTTATCAATTGGCGTTGTTGACCAATAGCTGATGTGATACGTCGTACCCTGAGCAAAGCCTTCAAACTTGGCAATGTCCGGTACCGGTTTGCCACAAGCATTCAAGACAAAAACAACTAACAGATATGCAGATAAATTTAAAAATTGCTTCATAAAATTCAAGAAAAACTAGCGTACTAATGCAGAAATGGCTTTGAACTGCGAATGTTTGGCGTCACGCAACCATTCGAACAGTACCGATTCATGATTGGTCACTGCAATACCCAAAGCTTGCAACCGCTGCAATGCATTGGCTTTGTGCTGTTCATGCCGAGATAACACCGCATCTTCGACCACATATACCTGAAAACCTTGCGCCATGAGCTCTATCGCTGTTTGTAATACACAAACATGCGCTTCTTGCCCAATAATAATGATTTGTTTGCAACCACTGGCTAGCAAGGCTTGATTAAATGCCTCATTACCACAGCAGGAAAACGCGGTTTTTTCAAATCGTTGAGTGAATGAGGGTAATGCGGCATTGATGGCTTCGGTCGTATCGCCCAAGCCCTTAGGATATTGCTCGGTCAGTAAAACCGGCACCTTGAGTAAATCCGCCGCCGTCAGCAATTTGACCGAATTTTCCAGCGCGGTTTTAGCCAGCAAGGGCTTCATGGCTGCCAGCAAACGCGATTGCATATCGACGACAAGCAAAAGACTTTCATTCACATCCAGCAAACCCATGGTTGCATTTCCGGCATCAGGCATGCTTCATCATCCTCTCTTTTTCCCGCTGCCAATCTTTATCTTTGGACGAAGCCCGCTTATCGTGTAATTTTTTCCCTTTCGCCAAACCGATTTTTAATTTCGCCCGCCCTTTGATCCAATACATGGACAATGGGATCAAAGTAAATCCCTTACGTTCCACCGAACCGATCAAACGATTCAATTCGCGCCTATGCAATAACAATTTTTTACGCCGCACCGCCTCTGGATTGATATGTGTTGACGCAGAAAGTAATGCTGATACGTGTGCACCGCATAGCCAGGCTTCGCCGCGCCGGATGTCCACATAACTTTCTTTGAGCTGTACCCGACCATCCCGCAAACTTTTGACTTCCCAACCCTCCAAAACCAGCCCGGCTTCGAATTGTTCCTCGATATAATATTCGTGGGTGGCCTGTCGATTGACGGCAATCGTATTATCGGTTTGCTTGTTGTCCTTTTTGGATTTTTTGGCTGCCATGGGCTTATGTCGATTTTTTAGACTGACTGAAAACAAGAATTTTGTTATTTTACCCGACCCGCCCATAAAATAACGACTTAATCACAGAGCACTGCATCATGACCGACAAAACCCAATCCATACACGGCCAGTGGTCGTCGCGTTTCGCATTTATTCTGGCCGCTACCGGCTCAGCTGTTGGTCTTGGTAACATCTGGAAATTCCCCTATATCACCGGTGAAAACGGCGGCGGCGCTTTTGTGATGGTTTACCTGCTCTGTGTAGCAGTCTTGGGCATACCCATCATGATTGCCGAAATCATGCTGGGTAGACGCGGCAGACAAAGCCCCATCAACACCATGACCAGTCTAGCCAAAGAAGCCGGGGCAGATCCGCGTTGGCATTACCTGGGATGGTGCGGCATGATTGCAGGCTTTCTGATCCTGGCTTATTACAGCGTGATTGCAGGCTGGGCGATGGCCTATATCGTCAAAGCATTTTTCGGCAGCTTCATGAACAGTAACGCCGAAGAAATCCAGCGCTTATTTGAAAACCTGATGGCCAGCCCGATTCAACAAATCTTCTGGCACACGCTATTCATGCTGATTACGATGCAAGTGGTCATGCAAGGCGTACAAGCCGGATTGGAAAAGGCCGTTCGGTTTCTGATGCCTGCCTTATTCTTTATTTTGATGATTTTGGTCGGCTATGCCATGTCATCCGGCGCTTATGAACAAGGCATGACTTTTCTGTTCAACCCCGATTTCAGCAAAATCGACGCCGATGCTGTGTTAACAGCGATGGGTCATGCTTTCTTCACCTTGAGCTTGGGAATGGGTGCGATCATGGTTTATGGCTCTTATTTACCTAACCATGTATCCATAGCCAAAACTACCTTCTTTATTGCAGGTGCCGACACTATAGTGGCCTTATTGGCGGGTATTGCTATTTTCCCTTTGGTGTTCGCCAATGGACTGGAAGCCAGCTCTGGCCCAGGTCTGATTTTTCAGACCTTGCCACTGGCATTTGGACATATGGGCGGCGGCTGGCTATTTGGCATCTTGTTTTTTGTATTATTATTTTTCGCCGCCCTCACCTCATCGATTTCTTTGATTGAGCCGGCTGTAGCCTGGCTGGTGGAAAACAAAAATATCGAACGTCACCAAGCCTGCGTATGGTCAGGTGCTGCTTGCTGGATACTGGGTTTTGGCGTGGTGTTTTCGTTCAATATCTGGTCGGATTTCAAGCTATTCGACAAGAACCTGTTTCAATTACTGGATTATTTGACCGCCAACATCATGCTGCCGCTAGGTGGTTTGGCGATTGCTATTTTTGCTGGCTGGATGATGAAACAGAATCACGCCGAACAAGAACTGGAAATCCCCGCGCAAGGTTTTCAAATCTGGCAGTTTTTAATCAAATACATTTCCCCGGCGGCGGTGTTTTTTGTGTTTTTGCATGTATTGGGAATACTGTAATGATCTCGGTGGTTCAAAAAAGCGCGCTGGTCAAGTTCTCCGCGCAACAGATGTTTGATTTGGTGGATGACATTGAATCCTATCCGCAGTTTTTACCCTGG
Organism: uncultured Methylomonas sp.; assembly: GCA_964550075.1. Taxonomy (GTDB): domain Bacteria; phylum Pseudomonadota; class Gammaproteobacteria; order Methylococcales; family Methylomonadaceae; genus Methylomonas. The sequence continues at coordinate 2,169 of CAZJYS010000010.1, read as the reverse complement.
TGCAGCGGCACCCGGGTTTTAAAGCGGGAAGGCGACATCGTCGAAGGGCAAATCGACATCGCCAAGGCCGGTTTTCATAAATCGTTCACCACCCGCAATCGCATCGATCGCGGCGGCAAAATTCAAATCAGTTTGCTGGACGGCCCGTTCAAATCCTTGGAAGGCTTTTGGAGCTTCATGCCCTTAAGAGAAGATGCCAGCAAAATCTCCCTGGATCTGGAATTTGAAATCGCCAGCACCTTTGCCAGTTTAGCGTTTGGGCCAGTTTTCAACCAGATTTGCAACACCATGGTGTCATCGTTTACTCAACGCGCCAAGACGGTTTATGGCGGTTGAATTGATCAGCGTGGAAGTGGCTTATGCCACGCCGGAGCGGCAAGTCATTATTGCAGTAGATTTACTTTTAGATAGAAGGCTGGAACAAGCGATTCAGGCATCAGGCATTTTGCAGCAGTTTCCGGACATTGATTTGAGTCAGCAGAAAGTCGGCGTTTTTGGACAGATTTGTAAGTTAGATAAGCTATTAACCAATGGCGACAGGGTCGAAATTTACCGTGCCTTGCAACAGAATCCGATGGATGCGCGACGGGGACGATTATAGAAGTGACGTGAGCTTTAACAATTATCAAATTTAAATGGTAGGCAGGGTTGAGCAACATGAAACACGACATGATCGATTGTTTCGCCTTCCCCACGCTCTAGCTGAAAAAAACCGCTAAGGAAGCGCTGAAATTAGCTTGAGCAACAATCCGGCAATCAGCGCAGTTTGCAACAATCCGACGCTGACCACCCAGCGGATAAGATCGGCTTTGGTTTCAGCGATTTTTAATTCGACATCTTTGATTCGCAAATCCAGTGATTGATTGGTCACCAAGTTATCAAGATCATAATCGTGTCTGGCCTGCTCAAGCGTTGAAGATACAGCGGCTTTTTGCAGCTTAGTAATGATCTCCGCTTGCTCTTCACTGAAACCGGCGCTTTTCAGCTCTTTAATAAATTCGTGCGTATCAAATGTAATAGTTGTCATCCAGTTCCCTCCTTTATTCAGTCTACCATGTTTGAGAGGAATTTGAATCGAGGCTAACTGCTTCATCCTATCGTTATCTAGCCCTTGGACAATATGCTCAAAAATAAAGAATGGATTTAGTTTGAAGACACCTGCTTCGGCATCATGCATAATTAGTATCAACACAAAAAATCTTATTGACTATTGATGGTGAAAAAAATTATTTCAGAGCCGTAGGTCCAATTAGCGATGCGTAATCGAACGAATTGAACATATACACACTCATCCCCGATTCTGCTCATGCTAATCGAGACCTCGCGGTTTTTAAATTTTCATCTAAACCAACAACCTAGACACAGTGAATGATGGAAGACGTTGAGTTGTTAATTATGTTCAGAAGTCCGGAGTATCCGGTACTTATTTTATCTTCAGGAAAAACCTATTCTGAATTCAACCTTAAGCAATTAGCCGAAATCTGTGTATCCATAAATCCGAATAACAATAGTAAAGTTCAAGTTATTGATTCAACAGCCAGTGAATTTTGGTATGTGCCTGAAAAGTTTATTTTATCGCCAGGCTTTGTAAGCAAAAAATGGTCAAAGAAACAATTAATCGAAAAATTCAACAATAGTTCAAACGTCAGAGAATCTCGGCAAGAATATTCAATGAAATCATTGTCGAGCAAGAAATTGGAACGGATCATCGGAGACTTATGCAGGCTTCTGAATACCGAAAACTAAAATTGACTCCCATACTGAAATACAATATCCATCTTTAACAGCCGATACCAGCACCCGATTTTTTTAATTAATTTTAAATCAACATGAGCAAAGACATCCGCATCCAACGCCTCAGTGGCGAAGCCTTGATTCAATATATTCCTGAACTCGCTCGCCTGCGTATCGAAGTATTCCGTGACTTTCCGTATCTGTATGACGGCGATTACGAATACGAGAAAAAATACCTGCAAACCTATATCGATTGCCCTGAAAGCGTGATTGTGTTGGCTTTCGACGGCGACGCCATCATCGGCGCTTCGACCGCGATTCCGTTGAAATACGAAACTGACGAAGTCAAAAAACCATTCATAGAGCATTGTTACGACCCGGATCAAGTGTTTTATTGCGGCGAATCGGTGCTAAACAAGGCTTATCGTGGTCTTG